>JBEVEP010000164.1:0-3843 GCA_040512755.1 Mesorhizobium sp. | reverse complement strand
CACGTCGCGGCTGCTGAATGAACTCTAGTGCCGGTGAAACGAGGGATGCCGTGGAAGCATCACTCAGTCTCCTGCTCGACCGCCTTCACCGTGCTCTTCACATCCTGTCCGACGCCTCGGACAGTGTTGGCGCAGCCAGACACGGCGACCGCACAGGCGAGCAAAGACGCAAGCAATACTATACTTGACATACGCATTGACGAGTTCCCCTCTGATCGCACTAAAAACAACCGGAACAAAGGATTTACTGTGAAGTTCGCACTGTCAAGAATGGACCTTTCGCTGACCCGGTCGACTGTGCGCACCGCGACAACTTAGGACTCACCCCCCGTGTGGTATCGCTGGTTCCGGTCATGATGCGACCCGCCTTTCGCGGATGATCATGCCCGGCGGTCCGAGCGCCTCCCGACTGCGCCTTCAAAATACCGACCGACGCATCGCCATGTCCGAAGACCGAGAACGTGAAGCGTTGATCGAGAGCGACGACCCGCCGATTGCGCTAGACTCACCCCGTCCGGCGCCATCGGATAACGGGGGGCGGGATGGCAATGAGGGGCCCACCTGACTGACGCTGTCTGGATACGAGCAAACAACACGCGTGTAATTTTAGCGTTCGGGGAAAAGCCGTCTTAGCCCTGCGCCGGACGCTTCGGCGGTTCCTCGCTCTGTGATCAGCCCAGTAACAAGTCGAGCCGGGGTCACGTCAAAGGCCGGGTTGCCGGCAGGGGTGGCCTCCGGTGAAACGCGCACCTGCACGATCTCGCCCGATGCGTTCCGACCCCATACCATTGAAACCTCGTCAGCCGAGCGCTCTTCGATCGGGATTTCCTTGAGCCCGTCGGACACCGACCAGTCGATCGTCGGAGAAGGCAAGGCGACATAAAACGGCACGCCGTTGTCCTTGGCTGCGAGCGCCTTCAAATAGGTGCCGATTTTGTTGCACACGTCTCCGCTGGCTGTCGTGCGGTCGGTACCGACTATTACCATATCGACCGCTCGACGCTGCATGAGATGTCCTCCCGCATTGTCGACGATCAAAGTGTGCGGCACCCCCTGGTTAGCCATTTCCCAGGCAGTGAGCTGCGCCCCCTGATTGCGCGGCCGCGTTTCGTCGACATAGACGTGGACTGGTATTCCGGCTTCGATGGCGAGGTAAATCGGGGCAGTGGCGGTGCCGTAGTCAACCGTTGCCAACCACCCGGCATTGCAGTGGGTAAGGATATTAATAGGCTCGCCAGGTTTCTTGGTGGCCCCAATCTCGCGGATGATGGCCAAGCCATTCGCGCCAATGGCGCGGTTTAGCTCGACGTCTTCGTCCGCGATCAAGGCCGCGCGATCATACGCGGCTGCCGCCCGCTCCCCCGGCGGGAGTGGGTTCAAAAGATGGCGCATTTCATTTAGGGCCCAACGGAGATTAATGGCAGTGGGGCGCGTTGTGAGCAATCTCTCCCAAGCAGCATCGAGGGAAGCATCTGAAGGATCAGAGCGCATGGCAATCGCGACGCCGTACGCAGCGGTCACGCCAATGAGCGGCGCACCGCGCACCCACATATCGCGGATGGCGATCGCGGCATCCTCGACTGTGCGAAGCGTCACGACCCGGAATTCGTGCGGCAACCAGCGTTGATCGATGATATCGACACTGCGGCCGTCCTGGTTCAGCCAAATGGTCCGATAGCGGCGGTCACCGACGATCACGCCGTCGCCTCCTTTTCCATCAACACTGCCAGGCTGTTGACTTCGTCGATACTGTAGATCTGGCGGCGGTTGACCACCAGATGGCGACCGAAGCGTAAAGCCGGGGCTTCGCAGCGAGCGCGCAGCGCCTCATCGGCGATCTTCTCGAAATCAGCATTGTGAGCGAGACCAAGGATTCGGCGGTGGATTTCCACGCCAGCAAACCCGACTAGGTCCTCCCAAAGCGCATGCAGCACATGATCGAGCGCCTGCTCGCTGCCCAGCCTGTCATTCTCGAATATGCTCGCGGCGTAGAGCATGCCTGATCTTTCCGTCCGCCATAACCTGGAGAACTCGGCGCGGAAAATCGCCCAGATCTCCGCTGTCGTCCGCAGCAGATAGTCACGTACGGAATCGCGTGATCCATCCATTTCGTGACCGGACTGAGAAAAGTAGGACATCCAGAAGTTGGCCAGGAGCATGCCGATATCGAAGGCCATCGGTCCGTAGACGGCGAATTCAGGATCGATGACACGCGTGTCATCATCTGTCACCATTATCGAGCCAGTGTGCAGGTCGCCGTGGAGCAATGTCTCAGCTTTGGCCGCGAAGAGATGTTTCATATGCTGAGCCTCGACCTTGAGGTCGCGGTCAGAGCGTAGCTCTTGCACTAGGACACCGAGTCCCGGCGTATGGCGGTTCATCGCCGCGTCGAAGTATGGGTCGGTGAAGACCAAGTTCTCAGTGATGTCGCACAGTTCGACGTTGTCGGCGAAAAGCGCCAGATCCGATTTTCGATTGCGCGCCACCATATGAAGATCGGAACCGCGGAACAACGTGCGCGCAGTGAACAGGCCCAGGTGTTCAGCGATACGCGGGAGTTCACGGCCTGCAATCAGTGCCTTTCTCAGTATAACGTGTGGTGAAAGATACTCCATTACGATGAAGGCCTGCGCCTCGTCGAAATGGTAGATCGCAGGGACGGTCCCTTTCCCCGCGCGGATCTCTTGACGGGCCAACGCATGATATTCGAAGAACGAGCGCTTGAGCGGCAGCGGCCAGCTCTCGCCGACCAAGCGAACATAGGGCAGGGCTTGCTTGACGACGGCCGAACCATTTGAGCCTTCGACAATAAAAACGAGGTTTAGATTGCCGTCGCCTACCTCGCGAACCTTCCATACCGAACTGTCCCCACCGAGGCGTGTTGCCAGTGCTTCAAGTTCGCCCAATCGGGCCGGCAAAGTTTCGATCGTCAAAGCCTCAAATGGCGCTGGTGTCGGCATCTCCGGCTCCCGATCCGCATACGAGCCTCGCTTCACCTTATTCCGCGGATCGCGTTGCTTGCATCGCCTGACCGGCGGCGCAAGGCAGTCGATCGCCCGCCTAGGAAGTCAAAGCTATTCCTAACCGAACAGCCGCTACTGCTCAACTCGGGGCCGGGCCACCACGCCGATTTCCCACCTGCTGATCAGCGCGGCAGGCGAGCCAGCGTGCATCGTTAAAACGACATGGGGCTGGTGTCAGTCGATTTACAGCTGCTCGTCGCCCCGCTGTTGGGTTGACGCACGGCGGCAGATCCGAGCCCGCGTGATCAGTTCTGCAGCACCTCGTGGTAGGTCGCCTGTTGAAGCAATTCGACCGCTCCGCAAAAGGCCACGAACAACGCCGCGACCAGCGCCAGGGCGCGAATGGTATCTGTATCGAACATTGAGGCCCCCTCAGTCGCGTACTTCCGTGCCCGGAGCCGACCAAAGCCGAAGCCATGTCGGCACAAGTTCACTTTGAAGTGGATAGGGATTGCTGATCTCACACATATGACTGTGTATCCCCTCACTGGCGGGGATCAATTCAGAACTGATCATGCAAACCGGGCAGACACGGCTCGGCCGCCGATTCAAATGGAAAATCAGCGCTTTTGCGTCACTCGTGACGGGCGTACGCACCGCACCTGGAAGCGCTGGGACGGGTTTCGTGTCGTTCCCGGCCGAGGCATCCTCCTTACTTCTGGCACTCTGCGACCCGGTCCCACTGCTTGCACTGGGCGATGGTCACCGCGCCGGAAGCGGCAGACACTCCATGATCTCGACCGAGTCTCCGGGGAAGATCATAAAATGCGGTGATTTTCGAAGAGCCTTGCGGCAGCGTCGTGAGATTCGGCTTGCACGA
>JBEVEP010000154.1:0-26727 GCA_040512755.1 Mesorhizobium sp. | reverse complement strand
CGGCCCGCTCGGACGATGGAACCCCATCGACCTTCGCGACCCTCCGCGTGGATCGTCTCGCCGCGCGAGAAACAGAACTGACCACACCTAACCTCATCTTGTTCTAGGCAACAAAAAAACCGGCATTTGCAATCGCAAAGCCGGTTACTGTCCAAGCAAGCGGCCCTTTAGCGAGTTGTTTAACGTGGCTGCAAGCCGACCGGCCAAATCACCACGGAACGTAGCCTGCTTTTACGATTGGCTGCCCTTTGCGTCAACGGAAAAGCTTTGATAGAGCAGGCGGCCATTTTAGATAGAGATCAAACTCATGGTGAAAGCTGAGCGCCCCGAACCGAGACCCGGCGTGATGGACATCGCGGCGTATGTGCCCGGCAAGAGCTCGGCTCATGGCGTGTCCAAGGTCTATAAGCTCTCCTCGAACGAGAATCCGCTCGGCGCTTCGCCCGCCGCAATCGAAGCCGTGCGCTGGGCGGCAGAGCATCTCGAACTCTATCCCGACGGTTCGGCCACCAAGCTTCGCGAAGCGATCGCGGAAGTGCACGGGCTCAACCCCGCGAACATCCTGTGTTCGAACGGTTCGGACGAACTGCTGGGGTTGATCGCCCAGACCTATCTGCGCGCTGGCGACGAGAGCATTTTCACCGAGCACGGCTTCCTGGTCTACAAGATCCAGACGCTCGCCGCAGGCGGCACGCCGGTAGTCGTGAAGGAGAAGCAGGAACGCGCCGACGTGGGCGCGATTCTGGCGGCGGTGACGGACCGCACGCGCCTGGTCTTTCTGGCGAACCCCAACAACCCGACCGGAACCTACCTTCCGTTCGGAGAGGTGCGCCGTTTGCATGCCGGCCTGCCGAAAGGCGTCATCCTGGTGATCGACGCGGCTTATGCCGAATATGTGCGGCGCAACGACTACGAATCCGGCATCGAGCTGGTTTCGTCGTCCGAGAATGTCGTCATGACGCGGACGTTCTCGAAGATTTTCGGGCTGGCCGGCATCCGCATCGGCTGGATCTACGCGCCACTGCACATCGTCGACGCGCTGAACCGCGTGCGCGGCCCGTTCAACGTCAATTCTGCCGCGATCGAGGCGGGCGCGGCAGCGATCCGCGACCGCGGTCACGTGGAGCGCGCCGTCGAGCACAATGCGCAGTGGCTGCCCTGGCTGACCGATGAACTGACGAAGCTCGGCCTCCGCGTCACGCCGAGCGTCGGCAATTTCGTTCTGCTGCACTTTCCGGAAAATGGCGGCCACTCCGCCGAGACGGCCGATGCCTGGCTTTCTGCGCGCGGGTATATTTTGCGCCGGGTCGCTGCCTATGGTTTCCCGAATGCGCTGCGTCTCACCGTCGGTACCGAAGAGGCCAATCGGGGCGTTGTCGCCGCCCTGGCCGAATTTCTGAAAAGCTGAGCAAATGTCCCAACCGATGTTTGAAAAGATTGCCCTGGTCGGCATCGGCCTGATCGGCTCGTCGTTGGCGCGAGTCATACGGCGCGAGCGGCTGGCAAGGCACATCGCGATTGCAACCCGCAGTCCCGAGACGCTGGCGCGCGCGGAAGAGCTGGGGCTCGGCAATTCCTATTCGACCGATGCGGCGGAAGCCGTGAAGGACGCCGATCTGGTCGTCGTGTCGGTTCCGGTAGGGTCCTCCGGCGTGGTCGCCGCGCAGATCGCGCCGGCCCTGAAGCCTGGCGCTATCGTCACCGATGTCGGTTCCACGAAGCGCTCGGTCATCGACCAGATGCAGCCGCATCTGCCCGCAAATGTTCACTTCATTCCCGGCCATCCGCTCGCCGGTACGGAGAAATCCGGGCCGGATGCCGGCTTCGCAGACTTGTTCGAACACCGCTGGTGCATTTTCACGCCGCTGCCGGACACCGACCCTGCGGCGCTGGAGCGGCTGTCCGAATTCTGGCAGCGCTGCGGCTCGAACACCGACACGATGGACGCCGAGCATCACGACATGGTGCTCGCCATCGTCTCGCATCTTCCGCATATCATCGCCTACAACATCGTGGGCACTGCCGACGATCTGGAGGCGGTGACGAAGTCCGAAGTGATCAAATATTCGGCGTCAGGTTTCCGCGACTTCACGCGTCTTGCCGCGTCCGATCCCACCATGTGGCGCGACGTGTGCCTGCACAACAAGGATGCGATCCTCGAGATGCTGGCGCGCTTCTCGGAGGATCTCGCTTCGCTTCAGCGTGCAATCCGCTGGGGCGACGGCGAAAAGCTGTTCGAGATGTTCACGCGGACCCGGACGATCCGCCGCTCGATCATCGAGGCGGGCCAGGAAATCGACGCGCCCGACTTCGGCCGTCAGGCGATCGAACATCCTGGCGCCGTCACGCTGCCGCGGAAGTCATAGCGCAATTCCAGGAAAAGTGGACACCGGTTTTCCGTCCGGGAATTGCGCAAGAACAAAGACGACCGAAGTGCCGCCCCTCATCGCCCTGCCGGGCACTTCTCCCCGCAAAAACGGGGAGAAGAACGCCGTCATGGCGGATTTCGCCAATCGCCAACGCCGCAAATTTCAGCGCCGTCGGGTGCGGCCAGCGCTCCTCTACCCGCTTGCGGGGAGAGGATGCCGGCAGGCAGGTGAGGGGCAGAGCAGATGGCCAAAGTAGGAGCCATCGGTCTCATAGCATCACGCCGAAAAGTGGACGCCGGTTTCGGCAAAAGCGATGCGAAAACAACAAGCTTAACAACGTTCACGATTCCGAAATCGGGAGCATTGCTTTAGAGCGGCGGAATCTCTCCGAGGGGAAGGAAACCGAGCACGGCCCTGCCTTTGGTGATTCTCAACGGCAGGGACGGGGCGGGGCCGAGCGCCGCCAGACCGGCAAAGCCGGCGGTAATCTGCCTGCGGGCCTCCGGAAAGGCATTGGCGAGGGCAGACGAAACGCCCCGCGGGTTGCGGACCGTAACCGTCAGATTGGCATCGATCAGGCCGTCGGCGTCGACAGAGAACGGGCCGCTCAAAGCGACGCCGGTCTCAGGTCCCGTCGACAGGTCGAGGTTGCGGATCGTGCCCGATTGCCCGCGCAAACTGCGCACCCTCGTTTCGACCAGCCGCACGCCGTCCTTCAGCGTCGCGTCGCCGCTGCCGCTCAGCACAGGCAGGGTCCGACCCGCGACCGCGGCCGGATCGATCTGAAGGTTCACGAAGCTCACGGCCCCATCGAGATCCGCGCCATTGGGTCTCAGATGGGCCTCGCCCCGTTCGGCGCTGAACAGTGAAAGCGGATCCCCGTCTTCCGGGTCGGTCTGGGCCGACAGCCCTTCGCCTTCGATCGACAGGCGTTCGGGCACCGGCCTCGCAATGCGCAGGCTTGCCCGGAGCTTGTCCCAATCGAGCCAGAGCGGCGGAAGACCGGGCGCTGCCGTACGCAGAGGGCCGTCCAGTTCGGTGATGACATGCCATGGCTGATAGACCTGGGCAGCGCTGCGCAGACTGCCCGCTGTGACGCGGACGTTTCTGCCAGGATCTTCAAAGGCCACGCTGTCGCAGAAGACTCCCAGCCGGAAGGGAAAGCCGCGCACGTCGAGGTTCGTACACTCTGCCGCCCTGCCGCCTTCGTTCAACGAAGCGACGGAAGTTCCCGCGACCTTCTTGACCCGGTCGGCAATATAGAACCAGCCCGCGCTGTAGCCTCCGAACAGAACGACGATGAACAGGGTGAGCCAGACGAACCGCCGCGCATAACCTGGTTTACGGACTTCACTTGATGACATGCTGCCACTTTCACTACAGCGAGCCGCCCTAACTAGGATCGGACGGGTCGCTCTAAACCCTTGTTTTGCGCATCGGATTCATCCGAAAACCGCTTCGCACTTTTCGGTCCGATGCTGTAACGCTTTGCTTTCGGTTCAGGAATCGGAACTTTCCGACATCCCGGATCCGACCTTCCTGGAATCGGCAACCGTGCCGTCTCCTCCCGATCAGGCTTGGCGATATGGGCGATTTTTGGGTTTTTGGCTATGGCTCTCTGATCTGGCGGCCGGGTTTCGCACACACTGAAACGCATCGTGCGCGCCTCCATGGTTTCCGCCGCTCCCTGTGCGTGCATTCCCATGTCCATCGCGGTACGCCCGAGCGGCCGGGTCTCGTGCTCGGTCTGGATCGTGGCGGGTCCTGCATAGGCCTTGCGTTCCGCGTGCCCGGAGAGCTGCGCGACGAAGTGATCGCTTATCTTCGCGAACGTGAACTCGTCACGAACGTCTATCTGGAGCGGATGCTTCCGGTGCGGGTCGATTCAGGCACGGTGCCCGCGCTTTGCTACATCGTCGACCGCAAGCACCACCAATATGCGGGCGCGCTCCACGAGGCCGAGGCGGCGGCGATCGTGAAGGGAGCGGTCGGCCGCTCCGGCGGCAACGAGGAATATGTGTTCAACACGGTCGAGCACCTGAAGGCGCTCGGCATCAGGGACCACTGGCTGGAGAAAGTTGCGAAACTGGTCGGCGGGTGATGGGACCCGCGCCTGGGTGGACGCCATCCGCATGCGCCTCTGGCAGCCGGTTTCGCTTGACAGCGCGGGGCTCACCTTCAATCCTGCGGAAGTGTGAGTGACCGGCTGGGGCCTGACTTGCGCCTCGTTTCAAACATCATCCGCTACGGGACGGAGACCTACCCGGAAAAGGTGGCGCGCCGGCTTCGCGTGCTCAACATCGCTGCCCTGATGGCAACCGCCATTAGTGTCTTCTTTGCGGTTGTCCAATTTTTTGGCCCCTCGCCAGGCATGCGGATGATCGCGCTGTTCAATGCAACTGCCGCTGTCGTGTTTGCGGCCGTTCCGCTCCTTCACCGGTTCGGGCCTTTGGTCGCGCTGATGGTCTTTACGCTTGGCGCGTACTTCGACATTTTCATAATTTGCTACCTGCTCGGTACAGACTCAGGCATGCAATTCTACTATCTGGTGGCTTTGGGGCTTCTGGTTCTTTTCCTTGGCAGCGAGCGCCTTCTGCTCGCATCCCTGCTCGGTCTCGTCGCTGCCGTCCTGATCATCGCGTTGCAGGTGCTTGCGCCGAACGATAGCGGCCTTCAGTCCACAGCCAGCACGCTCGGCAATTTCATCGCCACCGCTTTCGCGAGCTGCGCCATGCTGTTCGCGATCGTGATCTACGCCATGCTCCAGATCTCCCGCGCGGAAGAGGTTGCCGAGCGCGAATACGAACGCTCGGAGACCTTGTTGAGGAACATTCTGCCGGCGACGGTGGCGCGCAGGCTCAAAGGCCACGCCCACTCGGTCATTGCGGACAAATACGAGGAAGCGTCGATCCTGTTCGCCGACATGGCCGGCTTTACGGCACGCGCCAGCGACACGCCGCCGGACGACCTTGTTCGCTTCCTGAACCGCGTATTCACGGATTTCGACAGGCTCGTGGAGCAGCACCGGCTGGAGAAGATAAAGACGACGGGTGACGCATACATCGTGGTCAGTGGCGTGCCGATGCCGCGGCCGGACCACGCCGAAGCACTGGCCAATCTGGCTCTCGATATGCGCGCCGCTGCGGAGGGCCTGCACGACCCCTATGGACGGCCGGTACCTATCCGAATGGGAATCGGCACCGGGCCGGTCGTAGCCGGCGTCGTCGGTACCCAGAAGTTCTTTTATGACATTTGGGGCGATGCGGTGAACGTGGCTGCACGCATGGAATCGACCGGCATCGAGGGGAAGATCCAGGTGTCGCAGGAGAGCTACCAGCGGCTGAAGGAAGATTTCTGCCTTGAGGAGCGCGGGCGCATAAACGTCAAGGGCAAGGGTAGGATGCGAACGTGGTTTCTCGCCGGGAGAAAGGCGTATTCCGTGTCGGACAAGACCGCCTGAGCTTCGGCGGCTGACAGAATATTATGGCTGGGTTTGCGGCTGGCTCTGATCCCAACCTTTCGGCGCGACGCCCAGTTCCTCCAACCGCCTGACAGCCGTCGGGGGCAGGGGCGGCGGGTTTGGGCCGGTGGCTACATCGACGAGAAACGCATCGCAGGCGGCTTCTGTCTCCGTCACAAGCCGGCGCATGAATTCCTCCTTTTCGAGGCCGGGCGGGATCGGCGGCAGGAAGCGCGCCTTGATCGTGCCCGGATAGCGCAGGAATTTTCGGCGCGGCCAGTAGAGGCCCGCTACATGGGCCACCGGCACGACCGGCAGCTCGAGTTGCGCATAGAGTTCAACGATGCCGTATTTGTAGTTCGGCACGTCGCCCGGCGCCCGCCTGGTTCCCTCCGGGTAAATGATGAGCTGGCGGGGATTTCGCGCAAGCTCCTCCTTGGTCGCGGCAATCACGCCCTTTAGCGCCTTGGAGCGGCTGCCTCGGTGGACCGGAATCATCCGCATCTTCCCGACATACCAGCCGAAGAACGGGATCCACATCAGTTCGCGCTTCAGGATGTACAGCGCGTCGGGAAGGTACGGAAAAAACGCAATCGCATCCCAAAAGGACTGGTGTTTCGGCGCCAGGATATAGGAGCCGTCCGGCAGGTTCTCCAATCCGGATATTTCGCTTTTCGTTCCGGCTATTTTCTCCTGCAGCCAAAGACTGGACCGCGCCCAGAATTTCGGCACAAACCAAGCCTGGAGCCGTGGCGCCAGAAAGTAATAGGGCGTCCAGATAAGCATCTGGAGGATCAGGCTGGCGTAAAAGGCGACATTGAACGCCAGCGAGCGGATGATGAGCATGAACGTGCCTGATGAAGAAATTCGCCGGATTGGTACACCAACCCGCCGCAAAGGAAAACCGGCCATGCGGTATGATTGCGGGGAGACCTTAACCGGCAGCAGCGGGGGCGTTGACGACGGTTATCTCTTCGGCAACCGGCTGCGCGTGCATGATCCCGCGTGCGAGCGACGCCAGATATTTGGTGTACTCCATGAAGAGCACTCGTAGCGCACCCGGCTTCGTCATCCAGGCGCCATCGCCGAGCTGGGTGTTGACCACGGGATAGGGCCGCAGGTCGGCTGCCCGCATGAGGCGTCCCATTTCAAGCATACTGCGGGGCATATGGTAGTTGTTGGTGACCAGAATCACGCTCTGGTAGGCATGGCTCTCCACCCATTTGGCACTCTCCTGGGCGTTGCCGATCGTGTCCAGAGCCGCATGATCGATGTCGACACAGCACGTGAACAGGGTTTTGTCCCCGCCGGTGACCGCCCGAAGCTGTTCGAGGCCCGCTCGCGGATGCACCCCGCTGATCAACAATCGCTGACCCTTGCCGGATTTCAGCAGATGGAGCGCGGCATTGAGACGCGCCTGCCCGCCCGTCAGCACGATGATAGCGTCGGCCGTGGCGGGATCTTCCGGGGTGGCGAGACGGCTGACATGGCTGGCAAACCAGATGAAGCCGCCGGAGAAAACCCCGACTGCACAGAGGATCGCGAGAATGGAAATGCGCGCGGCAGATGGGAGGCTCCGGCGCGATGGGCTTGTCGGCCCCAAATCGCAGTTCGGACTGTCCAGAATCAGTTCCGGCTGCTCAAGTCCCTTCATGCGCAATAATTACCTCCGATTCGCAGTAATGCACAGGGACGATGGAGTCTCGTTCTCGATAAATTGCTGGAAACATTCGCCACAAATAATTACGAACATTAGCATTTCGTGACTTATCCTCCGTCCGGGTGGCGTGTGTCGATCTCCGACAGATAGGCCACCACGGTGATGTGGGACGTCGCAGCTGTCAGCGCCGCAATCACCAGCACGACGAGCGCCACGCCGAGATAGCCCGTCACTCCAATCGCGAAATTTCCGAAAAGGGCCGTGGCTTGGTCGGCTTCCGGAGTGGCAAGGTTCATCGACGACCACCAGGAGAAAGCAATGAACACGATGACGGCGGCGAGGCCGCCCGCTGCAGCTCCCTTCATGCCGGTCAGCAGGAAATGTTGGCGGAACTCGGACGCGATGAAACTCGCTTCGGCGCCGACGAAATGCAGCACTTCGATGATATGGCCATTTCCGGCCATCGCGCCGCGTGTCGCAAAAATGACCGTCAGCACCGTGGCGGAAAGCATCAGCACCAATACCGCTACGCCGAGGGTCACGGTCGTGCGCGCCATGGCCACGAGGCGGTCGACCCAAGTGCGATGGTCGTCTAGCGCGGCCGTCGGGAGATCGGGGGCAAGCATTGCGCGCATGGCGGCAAAATCGGGCGGATTGTCCTGGTCGATGGTGACGATGACCAGCCGCGGCACCGGCAGTTCATCGATATTCAGCCCGGTGCCGAGCCACGGCTCCAGCAGGCGAGCCGTCGCGTCGCGGTCGACGATGTGCGCTTCCTTCACGCCCGCAAAGCCGCTGGCGATCTTCGCGGCCGTTTCAAGTGCCGCCTCCATGTCCAGGCCTTCGGCGGGCTTGATCTGGATGGTCGCTTCGCGCGCGATCTGATTTTCCCAGACTGACGCCGTGTCGCGCACCAGCGTGACGGCGCCCAGCGTCAGGCAGGAGAGGAACGTCATGATGGCGATGACGAAGACAAGCGCCCGCCCGACAACATTCTGCTCGGGCACGATGGGAGCTGTCTTGCGCTGCTCGCGCTCCTGACCGGTGACGAGGGCCTTCGGCGTCATCCGTGTCGCATCGCCGAGCTCAGTCATAGATGTCGAGCCTTCCGCCCGCGAGGATCATCCGCCGCGCGTCCACCTGCTCCATGAGGGCGAGGTCGTGGGTTGCGATGACAACGGCCGTGCCCAGCCGGTTCAATTCGATGAACAACCGCAGCAGCCGGCGCGCCAGCGGCGGATCGACATTGCCGGTGGGCTCGTCGGCGAGCAGGATTTCCGGCTGTTCGATGAGGGCACGGGCAATCGCCGCGCGCTGCTTCTCACCGCCGGAAAGGACGGGCGGCAGCACATGCATGCGTTCACCGAGCCCGACCCATTTCAGAAGCTCCGTCACGTCGCTGCGGTAGCTCGCCTCCTCGCGCCCGCGCACCCGGAGCGGCAGCGCGACATTCTCATAAGTCGTCATGTGGTCGAGCAGGCGGAAGTCCTGAAACACGACGCCGATACGGCGGCGGATGAGCGGCAGGTCCTGACGGGAGATGCGCGAACGGTCCTTGCCGAAGATCGTGATCAGCCCGCGCGTCGGCTTCAGCGACAGAAACAGCAGCCTCAGCAGCGTGGTCTTGCCGGCACCGGACGGACCGCTCAGGAACTGGAAGGACCGATCAGGGATATGGAAGGAGATGTCGCGGAGGATCTCCGGTCCCAGTCCGTATCTTAAGCCGACATTTTCGAAGCGGATCAATTGCTGTGCCTGTTTCAGGAAGTGCTTGTTTTCGGCCGATCTTCGGAGCGACCATCAGTCCAGGTGGTTAACCGCCGGTTAATTTTCGTGCCGGATAAGCCGGCAATCCCCTTGCTTCGAAAGCATTAACCAATTCGGTTTACCTCCGGAAGCGGGGAAACGCGAAAGGATGCTGCGGACGCATGCCAAACCAGCGCTACGCACGCCCGGTTTCCGGCGAAATCATGACATCGGACCGGACGTGTGCGGTTCTGCCGCGTCCCGGCCTCCGGTCCGATTTTGTCGACGCCGAGTTTGAAACGCTCGGCGATATTGCTGCAGACAAGCTCGACGGGCAGGCGACATTCATGGCCGCAACCACTGCAGCGCAGTGGCCGCCGGCGCCTGGCATGGCAATGCTCGCAAAGCAGGAGACTGAACGGCCGCCATTCGGAACTGTCCCCGCCGGCCCGGTCTTCTGGATCACAGGCATAACAGCCGCTGCCGTTGCTTTCTGGATATCGGGCGGTCACGCCCTGTTCCACCCTGCGCTCCCATGATCGGGCAGGCGATTTCGTGAAGAATTGCGCCCAAAGCGGTTCTCGCTTTAGCAGAATTGGTGAACCGTTCTAATGCCTTGTTGCGACGCGATCCCGGACGGAAAAACCGGTTTCCTCTTTTCCTGGAATTGCTCTAAGACGGCCTCAATTTGAATTGCCGTCTCGTTCGGCAATGAAGCAGTAGGAAGATCGCCATGCCTGTCGTCCGGGGCAAGAACATCGAGGTTCTGTTCAGCGCGTCCGCGATTGCCAGGCGCAATCTCGAACTCGCCAAGGAGATCGGCGCGCGCGACTATCACGACCTGCTGGTGATTTCGATCCTCAAGGGCTCATTTGTCTTCGCGGCCGACCTCATCCGGGCCATGCACGACACCGGCCTGTCGCCGGAGGTGGAATTCATCTTCATCTCCAGTTACGGCACCGGAACGACGAGCGGCGAGGTGCGCGTGTTGCGCGACATCGACAATGAGGTGAACGGCCGCGATGTGCTGCTGATCGATGACATATTGGAGTCGGGGAAAACGCTTAAATATACGCGCGACCTGATGCTTTCCCGGGGTGCTCGAAGCGTTTCGATCGCGGTGCTGCTCGACAAGCACACACGCCGCCAGACGGAGCTAAAGGCGGATTTCGTCGGCTTCGAGTGCCCGGATTATTTCGTTGTGGGCTACGGCATGGACGTCGCCCATGCCTTTCGCGAGCTGCCCTTCGTCGGCGTGGTCAAGGGCGACGCGTAGCTGCCGGCGCCTGCCGCGGCTCTGTGGATCCAGCGCGCAATTGCCTGCCCGATTCAGGGATCGTCAAGGTTTGCCCGCCAGTATCCCGGCATGGCAAAAATTCTTATCGTTGAGGACGACGAGTCCGTCCGCACACTCGCTGCCCGGGCGCTGGAACGCGCCGGTCATGCTATCGAACAGGCGGGCGACGGCGCGTCAGGCCTGGCGCGCATTCGCGCCTCCGGCGGCGGCTTTGACCTGATTGTTTCGGATATCCGTATGCCGGAGATGGACGGTATCGAAATGGCAAAGGCCGCCGCGTCCTTCTATCCCGGGCTGCGCATCATGCTGGTCACCGGCTATGCCGACCAGCGCGAGCGAGCGGCGGATCTCCAGGGCGTCGTCGTTGACGTGGTCCAGAAGCCGTTCACGCTGGCGGAATTGAAGGAACGGGTGAAGCGGGCGATCGGTTAGTCCGGGATTGAACGCGCACCGTCGTCAGATCGGGATCAGTCAACCCATGCGCGGGTTCTTCGCGCCGACTTCCGGGAAGAAACCGGGGATGCCATACCGCCTGCCGAACATCATATCGAATTGCAGATAGCGGAAGTCGCGGATCACCGGCTCCAGGTCGCCCTGCTTTGCCCAGTTTTCCCTCGTTTCGTTGTCCGGCTCGACCAGAACGTTTCGGTCGACGACGCGGTAGCGCTCGCGAACCTCGCCGAGGAAGCCGGTATAGAACGGGTGCGTGAAGCCTGCTGTCTTCAGAATGTGCAAGGGCAGGAAAGCCGGACTGATCGATCCCAGGTTCTTCACCGTTCCCTTGCGGTTCGACCAGACAACCAGCGGGGTCTCGTGCTCACGGCTCATCTCGTTGAGCGGGCCTTTGCGCGGCGGCACGGGCTCCTTCATGAAGCCGGTCTCGACATAGACAGGGCCGAGCGGCGGCAGGTGGTCACCGAAGAAGGCGATAACGGTCGGCCGCTTGCGGTTGGAGGCCCAGTCGATCAGCCGCTTCAGACCCTTGTCGGCATCCGAAGCGCCTTCCGAATAGGTGACGATCGATTCCCGTGACCATGGGCTCGCGTTCGTCTCTACCGTATGCGTCGTGTCCGAATAGCGGTGCGGCTCGTATGGACCATGGCTTTGCAGGCTGACCGCAAAGAAGAAGAATGGATCGCGCGCGTTGTCGGCCTGACGGATAATCTCTTCCGTGAGCGCGGCGTCCGATGCCAGCGGGCCGCGCTTCGCCAACGGCGGCAGGTCTTCTTCGGAAAGGAACTGGTCGAAGCCGAATGCGTCGTAAACGGCGCCCCGGTTCCAGAACCATTTCGTGAAAGGATGGATCGCGCGGGTCTGGTAGCCCTCCTCGTTAAGGAATGTCGCCAGCGACGGAATCTTGTCGCGTACATATTGCTGGTAGGGAATGCTGCCATAGGGCAGGAAGGCATTGGAGAAGCCGGTCAGAGCCTCGAACTCGACATTGGCCGTCATGCCGCCGAACTCCGGCGAGAACACCGATCCGGAACGCATGTTGCGCACGTTTTCGATCGGATCTGGCCTGATCTTAACGCCCGGCAGCTTCGTGGGATCCCAGAACGACTCGCTCATCACGATGATGATGTCGGGCTTCTCCGCCGGAGCTGTGGCGATGCTGGTTGGCGTGCGGATCGACTGGATCGCCTCGCCGGAATAGCCATGAGGAGCCGAGACATTGGCCATCGGCAGGTTCAGCGCGAAGGCGAAGGTGAAGCCATTGAACGCGTAGTTCTCCCTCTGGTCCCACATTATAGGCACGATCTGGAGACGGTCGCGGGCCCAGGAGAAGCTCGCATAGTCCATGATCGAGACGAAGAACGCCAATACGGGAACAGCAACGAGAAGCCGCAACCCGCGGTCTCTCCATGAGAGGGCAGGCGAACGGCGGCGCAAGAAAATCCAGGCGGCAACGAGCAGACCTATCGTCATCACCATGCCCGCGACGATAGCCGCTGCTGTCCACGGACGTTCACGCACCAGCAGCGGAAGCAGTTCCACGATCTGTGCGCCGTAGAGAAAGTCGGTGGGGTAAAGCGGGTCGCCCAGATAGTAAGCCTTCTGCTTGCTGATAAAGGCGACGATGAGCACAATGGGCGCAGTCACGAGCAGCGCCAGATGCGCGCGGCCGAGCAGTGCGTCGAGACAGGTCAGAAATAGGGCGAAGAAGGCGACCGTTGTCCAGCCCGGCCGCAGCGGCTCGCGCAGGAAGGCAAGCGTGCTTTCAAAGGAGCCGCGCGCGATCGTTTCCACGGCGATGACAAGCAGCGCCGAAATGAGGAGAGACACCGCCAGCGAACTTGCTAACCGCAGGCCCGCAGGGCGCGGACCATTGTCCCAAATCTGCCGCCGGGTGGACCCGGTTTTTACAACGACTCGCGCCAAGCCAGTCTCCAACTCCAACAAACAATCGTGTCACGCAACCGTCACTGAACTGTCACAGTAGGTAGCGGAGGGCGTTAGGAAGGGAAGAGCTTGGCTGATTTGAGGCAATTTCGCCGGCAAATCAGAAATCCAGCATTTTTTTTGACAACACTTTTGATTTCAGGACGTTACGGATAAAGAGCTGTGCGGTTTCCGACGATTTGTCCGGCTCGATGGTGAAGTTCTCGTCCTCAACTGTCATTTGTCATAATAATCCGGATGCACGGAGCGGTATTCATTGGATTGCCGCTTTTGATGCAAATGCGCAACAGGCCTACCCAAACCATTCCCTTGCGTAAGCACAAAACTTGACACTCGCGGGTAGCTTAAGTGTGCTGTGCGTGGGTGGGGCTCAATCGATTCAAGGTCTTGATCGCTGTGCCCTTCACCGTGGACACTTATCGCCAGACTCTGTCATCGCCGGCTCCCGGCCTTATGCTATCGGCGACCGGCGCATTCGGGCAGCCTTACACGGTCTGGCAAGATCATCCGGGAGTAATCGGGCGCACCTTCCGACGATCCAGTCTCTGGCGTTCATCATCGGTGCTGGCGCTATGTACCGCGGCAGCGCTGTGGCTCGGCACCAACCGGTCCGTGGCCCAATGTCAGCCCGACAACCCCGCAGCGGGAGGTGCGGTTGTCTGCGCTGGCAACGACAATGACGGCTTTGTGGCCCCTGCCAACACGCCGGTGAAGATCACTGTGGAGCCAAATGCTACGGTGAATGGTTCGGGCGGAGGCAGCGCTATCACATTCGCAACTGGCACGTCCGGCAACGTGCTCACAAACAACGGCTCTCTGAATTCCAGTGTAACCGGTGGCAATGCGAGCATAACGAACAACGGCAATTTCAACGGCGGTGTCATGCTCACAGGCACCGGCGACAACTCGGTGACGCTGAACCCGGGCCGCAACCTCAACGGTCTGGCCAATCTTATCGGCGCTGGAAACACGATCGACAATTCCGCGGTATTCAACCAGGGATTGATTCTGAACGGTACAGTATTCAACACCGTCACCAACAAGGCCGGCGCGCAGATCAATCAGACGTTCAGCATAACCGGCAGCGGGCAGAACACCGTCAGCAATTCCGGCACCGTCAACAATGGCCTGACGTTAAACGGCAACGGTACCAACCTGATCACCAACGCCGCCGGTGCGCAGATCAATGGCACGTTCAGCATAACCGGCAACGGGCAGAACACCGTCAGTAATTCCGGCACCGTCAACAACGGCTTGACGCTGAACGGCAACGGTACAAACCTGATCACCAACACCACCGGCGGCAGAATCAACCAGAATGTGGAAAGCATCGGCTCGGCCAAGGACACCGTCGACAATGCCGGGCTCATCAACAATTCGATCCTGCTCCACGAGGGCGACGATATCGTCATCAACCGTACTGGCGCGAGCGTAAACCTGGAGCTGCGCGGCCGGGAGGTCGTGAACGGAATAATCGATACCGGACCCGGCCTCGACCAGTTCTTCATGCTGGGCGGAAATGTAAACAACCAGGTTCTGCTCGGTCCGGACAATGACATTGGGGAGATCTCCGGCGGGAACATCACCCAGTTCGTCCGGGGCGAAGCGGGTGACGACGACGTTCTATGGAACGGCGGCCTCATCGGCGGTCTCGATATGGGAAGCGGCGCCGATCTTGCGACGTTCCGCAATCTCACATCGACAAACTTGAAGGAAATTCAAGTCGATGGCGGAGCGTCAACCAGCCCGGCTTTGGTGGAGAAAGATCGTCTTCTGTGGGAGAACACCAAAGGAGAAAGGGTTGGCCGATACATCCAATGGGAGACATTCGATCTCACGATGGGATCGGAGCTGACGTTCACGAGCACACTGACGCTCGGCGACGCCAATACGGGCACGGGCGCGCTTTCGATTGACTCGACCAGCACGGTCTTTGCGGGGAATGGCATACATTCGATCGTTTCCTCCGTCCCGGCTGAGCTTGTCTCCGTCACCAACGCCGGCACGATCGACCTGACCAACGGCCCGGTCCGCGATAACGACAGCCTCAGAATCGCCGGTGACTATACAGGCCAGGACGGTCTTCTTCGGCTCAATACGGTGCTCGCCTTTGACAATTCGCCTTCAGACAAACTGATCATCGACAAGGGGGCAGCGGATGGGACCACGGGCCTTGATATACTGAACAACAACGGGGCGGGAGCCCAGACCGTTGCCGACGGGATTCTGGTCATAGAAGCGCTCAATGGAGCCACGAGTTCAACGGGCGCGTTCTCCCTCGCGGAACCTGCGGTGGCCGGTCCCTACGAGTATTTCCTGTTCCGTGGAAGCAAGGATGGAACGACGGCGCCAGATAATTGGTATCTGCGGTCGGAACTGAGACCACCACCGCCTCCGCCGCCGGGACCGCCGGAGCCACCACCACCTCCGCCGCCGGGACCGCCGGAGCCACCACCGCCTCCGCCGCCGGGACCGCCGGAGCCACCACCGCCTCCGCCGCCGGGACCGCCGGAGCCACCGCCGCCTCCGCCGCCAGGACCGCCGGAGCCACCACCGCCTCCGCCGCCAGGACCGCCGGAGCCACCACCACCTCCACCGCCAGGACCGCCTCCACCTCCGCCAGGTCCTCCTGGTCCTCCTGTGCCACCGTCGCCGCCCGGACCTCCAGTGCCGCCATCGCCTCCGGTGCCGCCATCGCCGCCCGGACCTCCGCCCCCTGTGCCGCTTTTCCGCCAGGAGGTTTCGCTGTATGCGGCGATGCCCGGCATAGCCGCCATCTATGGCCGCCAGGTGCTTGGCACACTGGATGAGCGCGTTGGGCGCCAGAAAGAGGCGTTGGCCGAGGGCGATGCTGATCCGGATGCCGTCTCAACCGGCACCTGGGGCCGTTTGATCGGGTTCTCCGGCCACCAGGACGGGCATCCGCTCGGCGTTTACGGAGGCGGTCCTGAATTCGACTATACGTTCGGCGCCGTCCAGATCGGGCAGGACCTCTACAGCAAGGAATATGAAAACGGACAACGCGACAATGCCGGCCTCTATCTTGCAGTTGGCCAAGGTGAACTCGATGTCGAGCACAACCTCTTTGGCATAAGGACGTTCAAGGCGGGCGAGAACAGTTTCGATGCCGTCAGCCTCGGCGGCTATTGGACCCGCTTCGGCGCCACGGGGTGGTATCTCGACGGCGTTGTCCAGGCGACATGGTATGACATGGAAATGACCGCGCGGCGCGGCCTGAAGGACGGAGAAACCGACGCCTTCGGCATCGCCACCTCCCTCGAGGGCGGCTACCCGTTCGACCTCGGCAGCGGCTGGCTGGTCGAACCGCAGGCGCAACTGGTCTATCAGGCGATCAACGTCGACGGCTTCAATGACGGCGCCGCGGATATCCGCTTCGATGACGAGGATTCGCTTGCCGGCCGCATCGGCGCAAAACTGTCCCGCTCATGGACGGTCGGCGGGGAGGGCGGGTCGCCCCGCGAGTTCACCGTCTGGGGCCGGGCCGATTTGTGGCATGAATTTCTCGGCGACCCCGTGACCGAGTTTTCCTCGGCCATTGGCTTCATTCCCTTCACGGCCGATCTCGGAGGCAGTTGGGGCAGGGTCGGCATTGGTGGCGCATTCGAGCTCTCCAGCAACACGACGCTCTACGGCAACGTCAACTACGAGCATGCCTTCGACGGCGACGCCTATGCGTGGGATGGCAAAGTCGGCCTCAAAATCAAATGGTGATTCGGTCGGCGGGTAAGATTTGACCGGCGGCTACGTGCGGCGCGCCGTGGTTTGTGCCAAGTTCTGTGCCCTGCCTGCTGCGGAGCGATGAACGATGACAACGATGCAGAACAGCGAGATGCGGCCCCGCCCGGATGACCTTGCCGACTTCGGCGCTGCGCCGAAGCTGACATGCTATCCGGTCGAACCCGACCCGCCCGCGATCGAACCGGCACGCGCGTCTCGTGACTGGATGGACAAGACCGACCAGCGGTTCGCCTACCGCTGCATTCCGCTTTCAATCGCCAATGCCAGCGGGTGGGAGATATTGTCGCCAGTCGATTTCATGGCGACGTGGACCGGCGGCGACTCCAAGACCGCCATGTCGATCAGGGCAAACGGCGATCGCGCGCGTGTGGACCGTTTCGCCTCCTCCCATTTCGGACACGGCGTGCTGACATTTCACACCGGCTATCTCTTTCGCACCAGTCCGGGATGGGCGCTCTGGGTTCGCGGCTCACCGAACACGGCCAAGCGCAATCTGGTGGCGCTCGACGCTCTCGTCGAGACGGATTGGTTGGATTTCCCCTTCACGATGAACTGGCGTTTCACGCGCCCGGCGACGATTCAGTTCGAGAAAGGTGAGCCCTTTTGCTTCATCACCCCTGTTCCGCATGCGCTGCTGGATCAGGTGCAGCCGGAAATCCGGTCGCTGGATGAGGATCCCGTGCTGAAGGCCGCCTACGAGGCGCGCGCCAAGGACCGGTCTGATTTCAACAGCAAGCTAGCGGCGCACGACCCCGATACCGTCGCGCGAGGCTGGCAGCGGCACTATGTGCGCGGCGAACACGCCACTGGGCGCACCGAAAGCTTCCACCTCTCCAAGCGAAAACTGCGCCCTGTCCGTCAAACGTGAGCGGCAAGACCGCTCAGCACGGAACCTGTTTCGGACTCGGGCGCTTGGCCAGTAACCGTTTGAGTCGGCGCATTACCTGGCCGGGTCTACTTTTGGGCGCGCCGCTTTGATCGGTGCCGTTTCCTATTTCAGGTTAAGTAGACGCTCCAGATACTCTTTTTCAAGCGCCGGGCTCAACGCGTTGCCGAGGCGCTTGCGAATTGCGTCCAGGATCTGCCGGGCGCGCTGGACATCGATTTCGTCCGGCACTTTGACCGACTGACCGAAATCCGGGCCGGTCGTCGCGCGCGGCCTGCCGAGCGGATCGCGGTCGGAGTTCGACTGGCGTCCGCCCTGTTCGCTGCCGCCCTGGTCGCCCTGCATGGCCTGCTGCATCTGCTGCATCATGTCCTGTGCGCCGCGGCGGAGCGCCTCCAGCGCGCGGCCCTGTTCGCCGACGGCCCGTTCGCTCTGCGATTCGCCAAGGGCCTTACCGGCCTCGCCCATCGCTTCGCCAGCCTCGCCGAAGCCTTCGCCCGGCTCGATGCCAAGGCCCTCCAGGCCCTTCATCAGGTCGCCCAGATCGCCGCGTAGCTGACCCTGACCCTCCTGCAGCTGTTTGAGCGCTTCCGCGAACTCCTCTGGTGTCATGGGCTGGCCCTGCTGGCCTTCACCCCGCTGCTGGCCTTCCTGACCCTCCTGGCCCTGCCCATCGCGCTGCCGCTGCCCGCGCTGCATCTGGTCCATCCGGAACGTCTCGTTCATCATTTCCTGCTGCCGCCGCATGATCTCGCCGAGCTTGTCCATCTGCTCGCGCATCTCGCTGTGTTGCCCGTCGCGGCCCTGCTGGCCCTGTTGTGGCCGGGCCATGCGCAGATTGTTCATCATCTCTTCAAGCTGCGACAACAGTTCCTGAGCCTGATCGCGCGAGCCTGATTTTGCGAGATTCTCGATCTGGTCGAGCATGCGCTGCAGGTCGCTTTCCCGAAGCATTTCGGAGTTTGGCGGGATGTCCATCGCCATGTTGGGGTTCTGCTGCGCGCGCTCGGCAAACTCGCGCAGGAATTCGTTCATCGCCTCCCGGAGTTCCTTCATGAGCTTGTCGATTTCGGCATCGCTGGCGTCGCGCTCTAGAGCCTGCTTCAACGCTTCCTGCGCCTGCCGCAGGCGCTTCTCGGCTGTGGAAAGATCACCTTCCTCGATCCCCAGCGCGATTTGCCACAGATAGGAGACGACATCGCGCAGGGCATCGTCCGTACCAGCCATTTTCAGGCGCGTACGGGCGCTCATGATCGCCAGATAGTGCGCCATGTTATCGAACGTATCTTCGGGCCGCATCGTGATCGCGTTCATGAGATCGAGGACCCGCCGTTTGCTACCGGCGTCGAGCGCGAGGATCTTCCGCTGCTCCACGATCGCCTTGGCGAGCGGATTGGTGAAGGGCCGCTGCGGAAGCACAAACTGTTTGGTTTCGCTCTGCGCCTCTTGGCCGGCATCGTCGATCGCCTTGAGCGTCAGCCGCACTTTGCTTCCGGCCCAGGGATGCTCGGTCAGGTCGCGCGACGCCTCAGCCGCTGCGTCCTCATGTCCGCGGCGCGGCAGTATCAAAGGCATTTCCGGGGCCCCGTAAAGCGGCCTCGCGCCGGGCGCCGTCTCTTCGTCAAGCGCAAAAATAGCTTCAGCCGAAACTGCTCCGTAGTCGTCCTCGACCGCGTAGCGCAGTTCCAGCGTGCCGTTGGCCGCCGAACTCGGCTCCTCCGTGAAACGGATGACGGGAGCGCGGTCAGGCGTCACGGCAAACGACCATTTCGCCAATTCCTGTTCGCCCGATTTGAGCGCCAGCACGCCATCGGCGTCGAGCTTGCCGGCGAATTGGCGGATTGCCATGCCGCCCGCCGGTTTTGCCTGAGCGGCTATCGGGTCGTTCGGAGCCAGGTCGTGCGCCTTGCCGCTGGAATCGGTAAAGCCGAGGGTTTCCTCGCCGGAACCGCCGGTCACCCGCAAGGCGACCTCGCTCCCTTCCGGAACCGTGTAGACGAGCGCCGGCTGGCCGGCTTGCGCGGTCAGGAATATCGGCGCCTTGCCGGTGTATGCCGGCGGCGTCACCCATGCGTCAATGCGGGGCGGGACGACATCGCGCGCCGCATGGAGGCGGAACGCATCCGTGATACTGCCTCCGAGCGGGCCGAGCGAGAAGGCGAAAGCCGTGACGAACAGCAGGGCCGCGGCTGCGCGCAGGGCCCAGGGGTCGCGTTCCGGCACCGTCGTGCGCGGCAGATCGCTGCCCACCTGACCGAGCTTCTCGGCCATGCGCCGTTGATGCTCGCGCCAGAGCGCCTGGCTGAAATCGTCCTCTTTACCGGTCAACCGGTCGGTCTGGACCAGGACGGGCGTGTGCTCCAGTTGGTTGGCGTGCTCGATGCGGCGGTCGACCTCCGCCGGTCCGGGTTGGCGAAAAAACCGCAATGGATAAAGCGCGGCGATCGCGGCGGCAGCAAACGCAACCGTCAGAACAAGGCGCAGCATGTCCGGCAGGATACGGAACAGACCCAGCCAGGAAAGACTGAGGAACAGGCTGACGACCACGACCAAAGGAAGGACCAGCGGCCACAGTCGTTCGAGCGTCATCGCAGCGCGTGTGGCGAACCGCGTACGTTTCAGGCGTGCCGCAAATCCGCGACCGGTATCCACGATAGGCGTTTCTGTCATTGGCCCTTCCAGGCTCGCAAACGGCACTGGCTGGCGCCGCTACATGCCGAAAGGATACCAGCAAACACGGCAAAGGCGAGACGTGTCGCAAAAACGTGAACGCCAGGAGGCGTCTACGGAGTTGTTCACGCCGCGCGAACGACGCGATTTTCCGCGCGAAACGGCAGGTTTTCGGCGAGCTCGTTCAAACCGGGCCGTGGCCCGTCGAATCAGGGGTTCAAGCCTGCTTCAAAACGCGAATATCGATCGTGAACCTGCTGGCGGAGAAAGCCGGAGCGGGTCACTTTGAGACGAATCGGTGAACGGTTCTTTTTCCTGCGCTTCAGAGCCAGTCCGGCACAGAATCCATGCCGATCAGGTCGTCGTAAGTCTGGCGCGGACGGACAACGTGGAAGTCTGCGCCGTTTACCAGGACTTCGGGCACCAACAATCGCGTATTGTATGTGCCGGACTGCGCCGCGCCATAGGCGCCGGCGGTGCTGACCGCGATCAGGTCGCCCGGTTTCATTCTGGGCAGATCGCGGTCAAGGCCAAGATAGTCGCCGGTCTCGCAGACCGGGCCGACGATGTCGACGAGCAGCCGTGGCGCATCGACGGGCCGCTGCAAGACAGGCCGGATCGAATGGAAAGCATCGTAGAGCGTCGGCCTGATCAGGTCGTTCATTGCGGCATCGACGATCAGGAAGTTCTTCGCCTCGCCTTCCTTCAGATAGATCACCTCCGAAACCAGGATGCCAGCATTGCCGACGATCAGGCGGCCGGGCTCGAAGATCACCTTGAGGCCGAGAGGCGCGATGTGCTTGTGGACGATTCTTGCGTAGTCGTCGGGGAGCGGCGGCGGGTCATTGTCGAAGCGGTAGGGTACGCCGAGCCCGCCGCCGAGATCGATATGCTCGATGGCGTGGCCGTCAGCCTTCAAAGTAAGAACCAGTTCGGCAAGCAGGGCGAACGCGTCGTCGTAGGGCTGCAGATCAGTGATCTGGCTGCCGATATGGGTGTCGATGCCGGCGATCCGGATGCCCGGCAATTCGGCCGCTCGGGCGTATACGGAACGCGCGCGGTCAAGGGGAATGCCAAACTTGTTCTCGGCCATTCCGGTCGAGATCTTCTTGTGCGTCCTGGCGTCGACATCCGGATTGATGCGGAGCGAGACGTGAGCAGTCTTTCCCGCAGCGACGGCCCGCTGTGAGAGAAGCTCCAATTCAGGTTCTGATTCGACATTGAAGCAGTGGATGCCGGCGCCGAGGGCAAAATCCATTTCCCGGGCAGTCTTACCCACTCCCGAAAAGACGATCTTGGCAGCCGGAATGCCTGCCGCCAGCGCGCGGCGAAGCTCGCCTTCCGAGACAACATCGGCGCCTGCGCCAAGCTTGGCCAGCGTGCGGATGACAGCCTGGTTCGAATTTGCCTTCAAGGCGTAGCAGATCATCGCGTCCAGCGACGCGAATGCATCCGCAAAGACCTTGAAGTGACGCGTCAGCGTTGCCGTCGAATAACAGTAGAACGGCGTTCCGACGGCCGCAGCGATGTCGGGCACCGCCACATCCTCCGCATGCAACACACCGTTGCGGTAGTCGAAATGGTTCATGGACGTTTTCCGGTCGAATGGGAATGAGGTAGGAGTTCCTTCGCAACGTAGGGCACTGGCGCAGGGATCCCGATCTCAGTCGATAAGCCCGTCAAGGATGAAGCGGCGATCCTGGGGAGGCGGCGTCGGCTCCGGTGGAAGCGGCTGCTTGGCCTTTTCGGCGTCCTTCCGTGCCTGGACCGCAGCTTCATAAGGTGTGTCCAGCCCCGATTTGCGGCCGCAACCTGTCGTGACAGTAACAGTCAAGAGCAGGAGGCCAAGGAAAAGTCTGCCGGTCATCCGTCCATCCATCCGCGAAGTCTTCGGCCGCTTGTGTAGCGGAGTTTCGCCGCGTTTGCATCCGGCTTGCGCGGTCAGTTGCAGTTCATGCGCGCCTTTGCTCGGCCGAAGCATCAGGCTTTTGCGAGGCGCTTCTTCCAGAAGCGGATTTGCCGCCGCACTTCCTGCGGTGCGGTGCCGCCAAAGGAGGTCCGGCTCTTCACCGAATTCGACACCGACAGCACCGAGAACACGTCGGCGGTGATCGCCGGGTGGAGTTTCTGCAGTTCCTCCAGTGGCAGCTTTTCGAGCCCGATCCGGCGTTCTTCCGCCAGCGCCACGGCGCGGCCGGTG
Organism: Mesorhizobium sp.; assembly: GCA_040512755.1. GTDB lineage: Bacteria > Pseudomonadota > Alphaproteobacteria > Rhizobiales > Rhizobiaceae > JBEVEP01. The sequence continues at coordinate 4,280 of JBEVEP010000154.1, read as the reverse complement.
ACGTGGTGCGCCTCGCGGAACGGCAGTCCAGCCTCGCGCACCAGCCAGTCGGCAAGATCGGTCGCCGTCGCGTAGCCGGAACCGGCGGCCTTCTTCATCGCGCTTTCGTTCACGGTCATGTCGGAAATCATTCCGGTCATGGCGGTGAGCATCAGTTCCAGCGTCTCTGCCGTATCGAATACGGCTTCCTTGTCTTCCTGCATGTCCTTCGAATAGGTGAGAGGCAGGCCCTTCATGACCGTCAGGAGTCCGACAAGGTGCCCGTTCACCCGGCCCGTCTTGGCGCGGATCAACTCGGCCGCATCCGGGTTCTTCTTCTGCGGCATGATGGAGGAGCCGGTCGAATAGGCATCCGACAGCCGCACGAAGGAGAATTGCGGCGTCGACCAGATCACGATCTCTTCCGCCAGCCGCGACAAATGCGTGGCGGCGATCGCCGCAATGGAGAGGAACTCCAGCGCAAAATCGCGGTCCGAAACACTGTCCAGCGAATTCCGCGTCGGCTCACGAAAGCCAAGTGCTGCCGCCGTCACATGCCGATCGATCGGGAAACCCGTCCCGGCAAGTGCGGCTGCCCCCAGCGGACACTCATCCATCCGCTCCAGCGCGTCGCGCACACGCGAAAGGTCGCGGCCGAACATCTCCACGTAGGCCATGCAGTGATGGCCGAATGTCACCGGCTGCGCGGTCTGCAGATGCGTGAAGCCGGGCATGACGGTGGCCGCATGCTCTTCAGCTTTATCGAGGAAAGCCGAAATGAGCCCTTTCAGCCTCTCGGCGGTCCTGAGGAGCTCATCCTTCACCCACAGCCGGAAATCGACAGCGACCTGGTCGTTTCGCGAGCGGGCGGTGTGCAGCCGGCCCGCCGCCGGTCCGATCAGCTCCGCGAGCCTTGCCTCCACATTCATGTGGATGTCCTCGAACTTGATCGAGAAGGTGAATTTGCCGGCCTCGATCTCCTCGCGGATGGTCTTCAGCCCGTCGGCAATCGCCTTCTGGTCCGCCGCCGAAATGATACCCTTCTGAGCAAGCATCGCGCTGTGCGCGAGCGATCCGGCGATGTCCTGCGCATAGAGCTTCTGGTCGAAACCGATCGAGGCGTTGATCGCTTCCATCACGGCGGCGGGACCCGAGGCAAAACGTCCACCCCACATCGCGTTGCTGGCCTTCTTGTCGCTCATCGTGATATCCGGATGCTGGAGTTAGGAAATGGCAGACGGCAAAAAATTCTTTCCGGCCCCGAGGCTTATCCTTCTGGCCGCGCTGGCCGGCGTGGTGGCCGGCGCGGTCGCGGTATATGTCAGCGGCCCCCGGTCTGGCAACAAGCCGCCGGTATCGGAAGCCGCTCCGGCCGAAGTGAGCGCAACCGACGTGGCTGCCTGTGAAGGCAAGGCCGAGAAGGCAAAGGCGCTGGGAACGGCAGCTACCGGTGAGGTCGCGGCCATGCTGCCGGCCGATCCGCCGCAATCCTTGAGCAATCTTGCCTTCAACGGCCCGGACGGCAAGCCGATGATGCTCTCCGATCTTTCCGGCAAGACCCTGCTCGTCAATCTCTGGGCGACTTGGTGCGCGCCCTGCCGCGCCGAGATGCCGGCGCTGAACGTGCTCGAGAAAGAGGCCGGCGGCGAAAATTTTCAAGTCGTCGCCGTCAACGTCGATACGGGTGACGACGTGAAGCCGAAGAAGTTCCTCGCCGAGACCAAGGTCGACAACCTCGCTTTCTACCGGGAGAACACGCTCGCTCTTTTCAATGATCTGCAGAAGCGCGGCCTGGTGCTCGGCCTGCCGGTGACCCTGCTCGTCGATCGGGACGGGTGCCTCCTGGCACACATGAACGGTCCCGCCGAGTGGGCCAGCGAGGATGCGAAAGCGCTCGTGGCGAAGGCAGTGAACGCCGCGTTCTGACGCTACCGACCACCGCACCACAGCCTTTCGGATGGCAAGGACTTTCACCACTGGCGACCACGACCTGCTCACGCTATCCTCACATTAGAACACGGTCATAGTGAAGGCATCGCGAGACCCCCGCGCAGTGTCGACCAACAGGTGGGCGCTGCACTGATACGGGGGTTCTTGTTCGGCGCCGCGAGCGGGGCTGGCAATGACCTTATCGTCGCAGGGTACGACCGGGTTGAGCGCGAGCGAACCGCCGCCCGAGCTGGACTACCGGCACATCGTGCGTCTTGAGGGCGTGCAGAAATTCTTCGGCGCCATACAGGCGCTTCGCAACATCGATTTCTCGGTTGGACGGAATGAGATTGTCGGACTGATCGGCGACAATGGCGCCGGCAAATCCACGCTCATCAAGGTGCTCACCGGCGTCCTCGCGCCGACAGCGGGGCGAATCTTCGTCCGCGATCAGGAACTGAACCTTTCGGACTATTCGGTGCGCATGGCGCACGACCTGTCGATCGAGACAGTCTATCAGGACAGGTCGCTCGCCGAGAAGCAGCCGCTCTGGCGGAACTTCTTCGTTGGACGCCAGATCACCAACCGCTTCGGGTTCATCAACATCCGCCGTGAGAAGGAGGTCGCAGAGCAGATCCTGAAGCATGCAATCGGCTTTCGCGGCGTTGGCATCACGGTCGATTCAACCGTCGCCAACCTTTCCGGAGGCGAGCGGCAGGGCATCGCGATCGGCCGGGCGATGCACTACAAGGCCGATCTCATCGTGCTCGACGAACCGACTGCCGCCCTTGCGGTGGCCGAGGCTCGCAAGGTCCTCGATTTCGTACGGCGCATCAAGGCGTCGGGCAGGGCCTGCATCTACATCGAGCACAATCTTGCCCACGTGCATGAGGTAGCCGACCGGTTGGTCATCCTCGACCGTGGAACAATCGTCGCGCAGGTAGAACCGAAGGACATGTCAGTCATGGAATTGACGGAATACCTCATCGAACTGCAGCATAAGGTTTGAGCAGCCCATGGCCGCACCGCAGCCCTCGTCTTCCCGGATTTTTCAGCGGTTCGAAGGCCTGCCGATCATTCTCGTCTTCGCATCGCTGCTGGCGCTTTTCATGTACACGGCGCCGCAGGTTTTCCTGCAGCCTTTCATCTACACGACGTTTCTCTCGACGCTTCCGCCGCTCATCCTTCTGGCGGCGGGGCTGACTTTCGTGATTGGGGCGGGTGAAATCGACCTGTCTTTCCCCGCGGTCATCGCCTTTTCGGGCTTCATCTTCGCGATTCTGTTCAAGGAATACGAGCTTGGCTGGATTGCAGTCGCAGTCGCGTTTGCGTCGGGGCTGGTCGTCGGCCTGTTGAACGGCGTGCTGGTGGCGAAGATCGGCGTGCCGTCCTTCATGGCGACGCTGGCCACGCAATTCTTCTGGGCGGGCATGGCGACGGTGCTGTCCGGCGGAAAGTCCTATGCGCTGCGCGGCGCGGAAGCGAGTTCGGTCTGGTTCTGGATTGTCGGACGGCCCTTTGTCGGCTCGGAAACAACGTGGATCGCTCAACTGCCAATTCAGTCGCTGTGGACCGCGATCATCGTTGTTCTGTTGTGGTTCATCCTCAATCGCCACCGTTTCGGCGAGCATGTGCTTTTCATCGGCGATTCCAATGCCGTTTCGCGCGTCGTCGGCATAGATGTGGAACGCGAGAAGATCAAAATCTTCATGCTCATGGGCGGGCTCGCGGCGATTGCGGCGATCATGCTGACGCTCGAAAACAAGAACTATTTCGGAAATCAGGGACAGGGCTATCTCCTGACGGCCATCGCCTCCGTGCTGATCGGCGGAACATCGATCTTCGGCGGTCGCGCAACCATCATCGGCACGGTCTTCGGTTGCTTCATAATCGGCATGATCGAGGCCGGGCTGGTCGCCTCCGGGCTCACCGGCGCCTGGGTCAGGACGGTTCAAGGTCTGATCTTCCTGATCGCGATCGTTTTCTACCTTTATGTCGATGAACCGCAGCGGCGGAGTGCCTTCTTCGCCAGGATGTGGCCGTCGAAAGTTTTTGGCCGTGTGCGGGCGGCCGAATAACGGGCAGGGGGTTATCGCCGCACTCACGACCAAGGGAGGAACCGAAATGACACCGACAAAGACTTTGCTTGCAGGGGTGATGGCGGGATCGTTGCTGGCAGGCCCCGCCACGGCAGCGCCGATCGGCGAAGGCATCGTGATGTACATGCAGATGGGCGGGACCGCCGGCGACGGCGCTACGCTCGCGCGGCAGACCGGCGCTGCGCAAGCGGCCGAAGCGCTTGGGGTCGACCTCAAGGAGCAGTTCTCGCAATGGGCGCCAGAAACCATGATCAACCAGTTCAAGGAGGCCGT
>JBEVEP010000146.1:0-4452 GCA_040512755.1 Mesorhizobium sp. | reverse complement strand
GTGTTTTTTGGGTGGGACAGATGGGACTGAAGCGTTCATGAGCAGGACCATAAAGGCGAGGCAATTTCAGACTCGTATGATTATAGTCCGGCGTATGTCGTCAGACGACTGATGATGATTCAATCCCGGGCGTATCGCGGCCCGAGAATCTGATCAGTGGAGCACGGGCAAATCCCCGGCAGGCTCGGCGCTTGACGTGGATTAAACAAATCGGGCTGTCCGCCCGCGTAGAATCCACCTCAGTCATCTGCCAATAGCGGGCACGGATGTTTCCCTCGAGTTGTTTGTTCTCCCGGTCGACCTCGGTCACCGGGACGGGGGACTGCTTTCGTTGAATTTGAATCAGCGAGCCAGGAGGTATGCGCCGCGACGGGAAATCCAAATTTAAAAAGAACAGGAGCTTAAATGGTTTCGAATAAATTCAGGGCGAGGCTAGGCGCAACGGCAGCGATCTCAGGCTTGTTGCTGCTCGCGGCATGCGGCGGCGACAATGGTTCGCCGCCGGTGGTGGTGGCCCCCGCGCCATCGCCCCAACCGGCGCCCCAACCGACGCCGCAGCCGGCTCCCGAGCCGCAGCCGGCACCCCAGCCGGCGCCCGAGCCGCAGCCATCGCCCGGATCGGTCACGCTGGCGTCGACGTACACCGACCTTATCCAGGGAAGCCAGATCGGCCAGCCCAACTGGTCCGACGGCAGCGGGACCGGCTCAGCCATCGCCGGTGTGAACTGCATGAGCAATGTTCAGTCCCATACCCATTCGCATATTTCGATCTACCGCGAAGGCGTCAGTTTGGCGATTCCGGCATCGATCGGGCTCCGGGGTTGCGGCTATGAATTGCACACGCACGATCGCTCGGGTGTTGTGCATGTCGAACCCAACGTGAGGAGAGACCTGACGCTGGGACAGTTCTTCGCCGTCTGGGGCCAGCCGATTTCGCGCACCGCGGTCGCCGGCCTGGCTGGCCCGGTGCGCTTCTATGTGGTCGAGAACGAAACCCTGACCCGGATTGACGGAAATCCGGCCGATATCGTATTCGGACGACACAAGCAAATCGTCATCCTCACCGGTACCGCGCCTGTCGTTTTGCCCAAGTACCGGTGGCCGGCATCCCTGTGAGAAAACAGCTGCCGCGAGGAAAGCGGCGTGCATCGAGCGCCGTTTCCGCGCCTATAGAAACACATCCGGCTTATCGTGCGTGCCGGATTCCGCATTTGGTGATCGTGTACGATTCCGATGGCGGCGCCAGCGGTCCGGTGTGGCTTCGGGGTCACTCGAGCCATCGTGCAAAGGGTTTCAGGTCGGTCCCGATCTGAACATACCATTTCTTTCGTATGTCGTCGAACCTCGCCCCCAGGGACTTCACCTCGACGCGATCATCGAAGCCAGCTTTCAGGTACACGCGCGTGGCCGGGATGCTTCCCATCTTCGATTCGTTGCGTGTGATCGCCAGGTCCGCTTCGGGCGCGACTCCCGAAATTTTCATCAACCGAATGTACGCGCTCCTTGCGCGCGCGTCTGACGGCGAAATGAGCGTCAGGCGACGTTTAGTGCGCGTGGCTCCGACGTAAAACAGGTTCTTTTCCCCTTTTGGCGCAAACATCGGATTCGGAAACTCATTGACTTCCAGGAACGGCATAATGACGTGTTCAAATTCCTTTCCCTTGGCATTTGCCACGCAATCAAGGAACACGAAATCCTTCTCGCGCTTCCGGCTTGCGAAGACTTCCGCGGCGTTCACTTTCGTCCAGAAGTCGCGAAGGTTCAACGCGGATTTTTCGGCAAACTCAAGGAAGCCCTTGATCGACTTCGAAACCACCGCAACGTCATACGGCCGCACGTACAGCCGCTGCGCCACCGCTTCGACCTCCATTTGATTGCAGATATTGCGCAACACAACATCGGCCCGGGTGTCGGCCGGAACGGCGAGCACGTAATCGATGGTCGTGGCAAGTCTGCTCCACTGGCTCCGGTCATCGCCGCCGCCCAGATGCGCTTTGAAAAAACTGGCCAATAAGTCCGGATTCTTCGCGATTTCATATTTCGCTTTTTCAAGGCGAGGGAAATCCTCCACTTCTCCAAACAGCGCCAGCGATTCGACAATTGCCGTGCGAACTTCATAGGATTTGACCGATTCAAGGCCGTTGAGGGCGATGGCCATCATCCCCCGCAGGAACAGGACTTCATCGCGTTGCATGTAACCGCCCATCGCCTGTGTGCGGTACCCGATGCCGTTTTCGATCAGGGCGTTTTCGATCGCGATCGATTGATGGCGGTCGCGGATCAGGATGGCGCAATCGTCGAGGCGGAATCCGTCGCGCTTCCAGCTTTTGATCGCCGCTACCGTGCAATCGGCGCAGCTGGTGGACTCCGAATCGTAGTGGCTCTGCATGATTTCAGTGTGCCTGGGCACATTCGATTCCGCGCCATTTCCCATTAATTCGCGCATCGCATACGCGAGGTGCGGTCCATGCCGGTACGTGTTGGTGAGCGGGTAGGACTTAAGATTCGGGAAACTGCGTTTGAACCGGAAATCCAGATATTCATGACTTGCGCCTAGTTGTGCATGAATCACCTGGTGCTTGTCACCCATCCCCGTGAAAAAGCAGTTTGGCCTGCTGATCAGGGCGCTCAAAATCCGGAATGTCGCTTCGTTCATGTCGTGCATTTCGTCGCACACAACAACTCTATGTTCGGCAAAGATCTGGCCACTGCCGGGCATCGACCCGAGAAGCCGGGCAAGGTCGTAGGTCGCGTCAAATGGTCCCCGAAATAGCGGGTGATCGCCATTGCCGAGCCGAATCCGTTCATAGGCGATCGCAACGAGGAAATCGGTTAACGGCTCACCCGCCGCTTCCGCCGCTTCCGCAAGGCCATCCTCGAAATCGTTCTCGAATGCCATTTTGGCCTTCAATCTGAGTTGCGCATTCAAGAAATCAGCGATCGCCATATCGGATTTTCGCAAGTCGATGAACTCGAACTTCCCGACGTAGTGTTCGGCAACCTGATCGATCGCTTCGCAGGCATAGGTACGCAAGCGGCGGGCCTGATGCGTCGTCTTGATCTCCGTGCCTTCCAGTTGAGCCAGCGTCTTGCTGGCGAAGTCGTCGAAAGTGGTGATTTCGATTTGATCCACCGTCAGCTTCGGCAGGCCGAGGTCAAGAAGGCGCTGCCGCAGGACGTCGCGCGCTTCAGGCGTAAAGGCCAGCGCGAGAATTGCGCCAGGGGCCGACTTGTGGGCAAGCGCTTCACCGATACGCAAGGCGATGGTCGTCGTCTTGGCAGCGCCGGCGTTCGCCTCGCCCACGACGACCTTCTGGGTGGCGGTTTGCAGGTCAATTTGCTCTGGGGTAGCGATGATCCCCTGTGGTACAAACAGGGGACGCTTCTTCTCGGTCATGGGCGGCATTTAAATTTGGAAATAGTGGACGATGCTAACAGTTGGGTGCCCCAGAGTACAAGTGTGCGCGGCTGGCTGCCGGCGCATGTCCACCGCCGTGCTCGTCGGTTCCCAATTATCATGTACGATTCGCAATGAGAATAGTCCGGGCGAACGGGAGATACGTGATGATGAATCGATCTTTGAGAAGCAGGTTATTGCTGAGCGTAACCGTGGCCTTGTCCGCGGCGATCGCGCCGCCGGCTTTCGCCCAGCTCGAACCGACGGGCGAGCCGCCCGCGGCCAAGGGCTGGCGCGCCGAGACAGTTGCCGAAGGCGTCCCGCAGCCATGGGGCATCGCGTGGCTGCCCGACGGCCGGCCTCTCGTCACCAGCAAGGACGGCGCGCTCTATATACTCAACGGCAAGCAGTTCGACAAGGTCCCGCTGGAAGGGCTGCCGCCGGTCTACACGAGCGGGCAGGGCGGCTTGCTCGACATCGCGCTGCACCCGGGCGACAAGGTCAATCCGCGCGTCTACATGACGATGTCGACCGGGACCTCCAGCGACAACCGCACGATCCTGGTCCAGGGCGTGTTCGACGGCAAGCGCGTGCATGGCATCAAGACGCTGTTCCGCGTCGAGCCGGGCAAGAGCGGCGGCCAGCACTTCGGCTCGCGCCTGTTGTGGCTGCCCGATGGCACGCTCCTGATGAGCATTGGCGACGGCGGCAATCCACCGCAGCGGGTGGGCGACATGCTGGCGCGCGACCAGGCCCAGAACCTGGGCAGCGACAATGGCTCGATCCTGCGCCTGACCGACGAGGGCAAGCCGGCGCCCGGCAACCCGCTCGCGGGCCGCCCCGGTGCGCGGCCGGAGATCTGGACCTACGGGCACCGCAACATCCAGGGCCTCGCGCGCGACCCGGTCTCGGGCCGGGTCTGGGCCAGCGAGCAGGGGCCGCGCGGGGGCGATGACCTGAACCTGAGCGCTGGCGGCCCGAATTACGGCTGGCCGCTGCAAAGTTACGGCGCCGACTACCGCACCGGCGAGCCGGTCGGCCAGCGCACGGTTGCC
>JBEVEP010000127.1:0-6085 GCA_040512755.1 Mesorhizobium sp. | reverse complement strand
ACTGAACGACTCGGATGATTGGGCCAGCACTTCTTATACCAGTGGCTGTCATGCTTGACCGATCGTGCCGCCCCTCACCTGCCATCCCGCATACACTCACCCCAACCCGGTAGAGGACCGCTGTGGCACGAATGGCGCTAAAATTTGCAGTGTTGGCGATTGGCGAAATCCGCAATGAAAGCGTCTCTTCTCCCCGTTTTACGGGGAGAGGATGCCGGCAGGCAGGTGAGGGGCGGCACGATCGGTCAAAGTAGGAGCCATCGGTATTACTGGCGGCTGCAGGACACGCCGCTCAGCCAACCAGTGATGGCAGGCTTCCAACTGGCGTCGGGGATGAAACTCCGGACCACCACAATGCCTTCATCGATATCGGCTTCGACGAAGACCGATGACTGGAAATTCGGCGGAAGGTTCTTGCGGACCTCGGTCATCTGAAGCGGCGTCGCGACCACGAAGTCGAGCACGCCTTCGGTGGCCGTGCGGTCGTTGAAACTATAGACGTTCTGGCCGTTGCGGTCATAGACGGATGCGGACCAGAACGGAACCGAGCCCGTGCTGGTCAAATGCGTCACGCCTTCCGCCAGGTCGAAGCGGCAAGCAACGGCGCCGAAAAACGGATCGGACGACTGGAGCACCGTCGGTTGACCGGGTGGTCCGGCGACGGGGGCGGCGGCATAGTTATCGCCCAATTGGGCGAGCTTCGACCAAGCGTCGCGCTCGGAGAAGGCCGGCAACATCATCAGGATGGCGATGTGGACGATGCCGGCGCCGACCAGGCAGACGGCCAGTGTGTAGAGAAGCCTGGTCCATGCCGAGTATGGCGCGTTCACTCTAGCCATCGCACGCCGTTCTCCTGATTTCAGGGAGCGCGATGTCGGCGATGCCCGAACTGCTCGCCGCCGGCGTGTCGTAAAGCGTAAGCACGAGATTCATCGCCCCGCTTCCGGATACTGCGATCCAGTTTCCGGGTGCGGCATGGCGGCTGACAGCGATCGAGACGGAATTGTCGGGCCGGCGCAGCGCCTCAAGCGAATGCAGGGCAGGGGGGCGGCGATGCTCGGTGCGGATGACGGCTTGCGAAGCTTCGGCAGCGTAAAGTGTCCAGAAGCGGGCCGGCGGAAAGACTCCTTCGACGACATAGGTGCAGTTCCGGTCGAGGGCTGCGCCTTCCGAATCCCGCTGGGCGACGAATGCCAAGCCCTCCGCGGCGCCGAGCGAAAGGACGCCGTCACGCGCGATGCGTGCTCTGGAGTAGGGGTCGGCCTGCGTCGTGCCGAGATCCGGAAAGGCCGTCCAGGGCCCTATCGTGACGGCCCCGATGCCTTCCTGCGATCCCAGCGCATACCACACGCTTGCCGCACCGCCGGCGATGGCGGTCACAAGGATAAAGGCTATAAGGAGAACCGTTCGGAACATGAAAGGCCGGTGCGAGGGGGTACGGCATTCGCAATAGCCCGCGTCGGTGAGACAAGGCAAGTCATCAGGCTGGTTGCAAAAGAAAGGAACACGTCGAGCGAGCGACCGGGAGTGATCGGCGCGGAAGGCTTGATCTACAGCGACGAGAGCGTTTCGGCCTTCGGCGAAGCGTGGATGGGACGCGCGGTCCTGAAATCCTCCGACATCTCCTTGAGGAGCCTCGTGGTGGCCACGGATAGAACCCGCGGCAGTTCGAAGACCGGAGCAGCGGCGGTTTCCTCTTCGGGCTTTTTCTCTTCCTGCTGCTTGGCGATGACCTCCGGATCGACGAACGGGTCTTCGATACCTGGAATCGGCTTCAGCTCGACATTCTGGTGGGCATAGGCCATCAGCCGCTGCCAGGTCATGGCGGGCAAGGACCCGCCGGTCATTTCGTTGGTTGGTGTGTAGTCGTCATTGCCCATCCACACGGCCGCCAGGTAGTTGCCGGTAAAGCCGACATACCAGGCGTCGCGATAGCCCTGGCTGGTGCCGGTCTTGCCGGCCGAGCGGATGCCGGGTAGCGCCGAGCGGCGGGCGGTGCCCCGTTCAGGAATCTGAACCAGGATGGAGTTCATCGCCGACAGCGCCTTTTCGGACAGCACACGCCGGGGCTTCGGCCCGTCGCGGTCGAAATCGTAGATCACGTCGCCGGAATGGGTTAGCAACTGATTGATCGCGTGACGGGTGCCAGCGTAGCCGTTTTGGGCAAAGACGCTGTAGCCGGTCGCCTGATCCATCACTGTCATTCCCGATGTGCCGAGAACGCTGGTCTTGAAGACTTCGATCGGCGATTCCACTCCCATTGCATGCGCGAGCTCGACGATCGGCTTGACCCCCAGATGCTCCTTGGCAAGCCTGACGGGCACGGTGTTGATCGACCTCACCAGCGCGTCGGTCAGCGTCATGCGGCCATAAGTGCCGCGCGTGTAGTTTTGCGGCGACCAGCCGCCCCACGAGATCGGTCCGCCGGATATGATGGAATCCGGCGTGAAGTCGTGTTCCATCGCGGTGGCGTAGACATAGGGCTTGAAGGACGAGCCGGCCTGACGGAGCGCGCGCGTCGCGCGGTTGAACTGGCTCGTGCCATAGTCGCGGCCGCCGACAATGGCGCGCACGGCCCCGTTGTTTTCCAGGACAACGATCGCCCCTTCGGTGACGTGATAGTTCTTGCCGTACTGGCGAAGGTGGAATTCGAGCGACTCCTCCGCCGCCTGCTGGATGTTCATGTCGATGGTGGTGCGGGCGACCATCGAGTGAATGCCGGATTTCGCGGCGACGCGCTTGGCTTCCTCGAAAGCCCAGTCGAGGAAATAGTCCGGGCTTTTGATGTCGCCGCGGTCCACCACGGTGGCCGGATGCAGACGGGCCGACAGCACCTGGCCCTCGGACATGAAGCCGCCCTGCACCATATTGGTCAGCACTTCATTGGCGCGGGCGCGAGCGGCGGGAAGGTTGATGTGCGGCGCATATTTGGCGGGCGCCTTGAACAGGCCCGCGAGCATCGCCGCCTCGGGAAGCGTCAAATCCTTGACGCCCTTGCCGAAATAGAAGTCGGCCGCGGCGGTGATGCCGAATGTGCCGCCGCCCATATAGGCGCGGTCGAGATAGAGCTGCAGGATCTCTTTCTTGGGCAGGTTCGCCTCGAGCCAGAGCGCGAGAAAGGCCTCCTTGACCTTGCGCTCGACGGTGCGCTCGTTGGACAGGAACAGGTTCTTGGCGAGCTGCTGGGTGATTGTGGACCCGCCCTGGACCACCGAATTGGCGCGGACATTCTCCTGCATCGCCCGGATCAGGCCGAGGAAATCGATGCCGAAGTGCTCGAAGAAGCGCCGGTCCTCCGTCGCCAGCACCGCCTCGATGACCTGGTCCGGCATCTCGTCAACCGGGACGGAATCGCGCTGGATGATCCCGCGCTGCCCGATCTCATTGCCGTAGCGGTCGAGAAAGGTGACGGCGAAATCATCTTGTGCGCGCCAGTCTCCGGCTGTCTCCTCGAAGGCGGGCAATGCCAGCGCCAGCATGACGACCGAGCCTGCGGCGCCCATGGTGAAACCTTCGCTGAGCAGCTCGACTGCGCCCCGACGCCAGCCGGTGACGCGGAAACGCCGGAAGAAGATCGTCAGCGTTTCCCAAATCTCGCCGGCTCTGAACCCCGCTTCATAGAGCGTGGAATCGATCCAGGCGTCGATAGCCAGCAGCCTGCCGGCCGTCGGGCTCTTGGGTTTGCTGGCTGGACGCGGCTGTTCCATTGTACGGCGACGATCCTTGGATCGAACTCTACAAAACCTGCGCACCAAATTTCAGAGCGAAAACAAACGTGATCGCCAGGATACTCCATTTTGCTCCGATTTGGACAAGGGCAACAAGGAAAAACGATTGGATCACGCCGGGTTGAAAGAACAGGGTAAATGCGAGGAAATTATTCTCGTGGCCCTTACGTGGGCTTCTCCGTAGCTTGCCGGTCCGTGGGCAGGCGGCCGTCTGGCCTCGCTTGCAAGGTTGAATAGGGTGGGGGGCGGACAGCCAGTAATATGTGGCGCGCCACCTCGTCGCCATGACCACGTATTAAGGGACGACACGCTCGGCCTCTTGGCCCCGCCGATCGACTGGACAAGTCAACGGCTGAAGACCTAGCAAAGCCGTTCGAGCGAAGAAGAAGGATGGACCGATGAACAAACCCGCGACTAAAGCGCTCTCCGCCGTGGCCAAAACCACTTCCGCCGGCAAACCGAGCGCGGCGAAGGAACTGCCGGCACACTCTGCAGCAGCCAAGGCCATTGGACCCAAGCGCAAGGGCGGCCACGCGGAGGCGAAGCCGGTCCTCCTTTCAGGCGGCAATCCCCAGATCGCGAAGGGCGACGGCGACGCTCCGGTGCAGGCCTACATCGCGGCTATGCCCGGCTGGAAAAGCGATGTGGGACGCCGCCTTGATGCGCTCATCGTTCGCACCGTCCCCGCCGTGCAGAAGGCCGTCAAATGGAACTCGCCCTTCTATGGCGTGGAGGGCGACAGCTGGTTCCTCAGCTATCATTGCTTCACGAAGTACATCAAAGTGGCTTTCTTTCGTGGCGCGTCGCTGAGCCCTGTTCCGCCCGTCACGTCCAAGCATAAGGACGTGCGCTACCTCGACATCCACGAGGATGATCAACTCGACGAAGCTAAGTTTACCGATTGGGTGAAGCAAGCCAGCCTGTTGCCGGGCGAAAAGATGTGAGGGGGAAGTCGCGAGGTGAGTGCGCATGCGCGGACGCCAAGTCATCGTCCCGTTAGTTGCCACACATTGTGCAGTATGTAGAAGAATAGACCTATGGGTGAATCTAAACGCAAACATCGCCGATTCGCAGATATTATCAAGAATGCTCATGGCTGCGTGTATTGCGCTGCAGGTTCGCCGGCGGAGCAAATCGACCATATGCCTCCACGCGCAATGTTTCGACTGCATCAAAGGCCGAAAGGGTTAGAGTTTCCCAGTTGCGCCGCGTGCAATAGGGGAACTAGTCGTTTGGACGTGGTTGCGACATTTATGGCGCGAACACTACCCGGCATTGGAAACGATGCGGATTCTGCAGAATGGGGCAAGGTAATGGGTGAAGTGGCGCGTGTCGCCCCCGGCCTGCTCAAAGAAATGTGGGTGCCACGACCGCAAATGGAGACGATGCTTCGGATGCAGGGGATAAACGATCCCAAGCTAGCTGCTTTTCGAGCTGACGGTCCGATCCTCTCCGCGCACATGCAGGCATTTGCTGCGAAAGTCGGGTTTGCACTTCACTATGAAGCTACAGAACAGGCGGTTCCCAGGCTCGGAAGGGTGCAGGTGCGCTGGTTTACCAGCGGCGAGATTGCGGGGAACCAACTGCTCGAGAGCCTTTTCAGCAGCATCGGGCCTGTTAAGTTGATGAAGCAAGGCAGTATCACCTCCGAGCTCACGTTTGAGTATGGATGGGGTAAATTCGAAAAGAATAACTCGGTCTGCCTCTACTACGCCAAAGTGCGTGAATCTTTTGTTGTTGCTGCATTTGTTGCAGATGATGTCACGAAACTTCCTTTCCCAGAGGGGGTGCTAGCGACTTTTGCACCGGGCGATCTTCGAGACCCGCCATATGATCGAATCACGGATGGGCATCACTTTGCTAATGCGGTTGCGCCGTCTGTGGACGGCGTATGATTTGAGATGACATCGTGCCGCATACAGAGGGCCAGAATAGCTATTCAGATCGGATCGCACGTTCCGCCGATGCCCGACTGACGACCTCCTCTGGCGCAGAGAAAGCTACCGACTAAAACCACGAAGAGTCGCGAGGTGCTGGGGCGTGAGCGGGGCCCAAGTCAGCTCGCAAGCCCACGAAGGCAGCGGCGAAGAACTGCTAGCGTCTGCTTCAAGCGGGAGGATCCATGGGCGACACGCTTCGTATGCCGCAAGCGGTGGAGGCCAATACGATTGCGCGCGGGCCGCTGACTTGGCAGCTCTATCTGCTACTCGGTTTCTTCCAGTTCATTCTCAATCTTCAGGGAAACATCTTTCCATTCCTGAAGGTCGAACTGGATATCAGCTACCGCACGATCGGCTTCCATCCGACCGCGTTCGCCTGCGGGATCACTCTGGTGGGTTTGTTCGGTCCGCGGATTA
>JBEVEP010000124.1:0-18422 GCA_040512755.1 Mesorhizobium sp. | reverse complement strand
CTTGTCATCGACGGCATAGCTGTTTCGATCGACTTGGCCTCTCTTTACGCGGGCATCGCGACTGTCCGTCCGGTCTCCTGAAGCAGCGCAATGACCCTCAAAGCCCGCGTCATCCCCTGCCTGGACGTCAAGGACGGCCGCGTCGTCAAGGGCGTCAATTTCGTCGATCTGATCGATGCCGGCGATCCGGTCGAGGCGGCGACGGCATATGACGCGGCGGGCGCGGACGAGCTCTGCTTCCTCGACATCACGGCATCGTCGGACAATCGCGAGACGATCTTCGACGTGGTGGCGCGCACCGCCGAGCAGTGCTTCATGCCGCTCACCGTCGGCGGCGGCGTACGCGCGATAGCCGACATTCGCAAGCTCTTGCTTTCCGGTGCCGACAAGGTGTCGATCAACACCGCGGCGGTGAAGAACCCGGACTTCGTCGCCGAGGCCGCCGACAAATTCGGAAATCAGTGTATTGTCGTCGCCATCGACGCCAAGAAGGTTTCAGCGCCCGGCGAAGCGGACCGCTGGGAAATCTTCACCCATGGCGGCCGTGAGCGGACCGGGATCGATGCTGTCGAGTTCGCCTGCAAAGTGGTCGATCTCGGCGCCGGCGAAATCCTGCTCACGTCGATGGACCGGGATGGCACCAAGGCCGGCTATGACATCGCGCTCACGCGCGCGGTGGCCGACGCCGTGCGAGCGCCTGTGATTGCCTCAGGCGGCGTCGGCAACCTCGACCATCTGGTTGCCGGAATCCGCGACGGCCACGCCACCGCAGTCCTCGCGGCTTCGATCTTCCATTTCGGCACGTACACGATTGCCGAGGCCAAGGCGCATATGGCGAAGGCAGGGCTACCGATGCGACTCGACTCCGTCGCGCAACCGTCATAAACGGCGAGAATGACAGGCTTTTCCCTTTCCGATCTCGAGCGGATTGTCGCGGAACGCGCACAGTCGGGTGATCCCGGCTCGTGGACGGCCAAATTGGTGTCGCGCGGCATGGAGAAGGCCGCACAGAAGCTCGGCGAGGAAGCGGTCGAGACGGTGATTGCGGCGGTGAAGGGGGACACCGCGGGGCTCGTTTCGGAAAGTGCCGATCTTCTCTATCATTGGCTCGTCGTGCTAGCGATTGCGGGTGTTCCGCTGTCGGATGTGCTCGGCGAACTCGAGCGCCGGACGGCGCGATCTGGAATAGCAGAAAAAGCTTCGCGCGACCGGGACTGATCCGGCCGGAGGCGGCAAGGGTAGGATTTGATGGACCAACTCGCGCCCACCGAAAAATACTCACCCTACCGCTTTTTCCCGGCGGAGAGGTGGGCGCGCTTCCGCGCCGATACGCCGCTCACCTTGACGGAAGATGAGGTCCGCCGGCTTAGTTCGCTCTATGATCCGATCGACCTCGAAGAAGTGCGGCGCATCTATCTTTCGCTGTCCCGCCTGCTTTCGGCCCACGTCGAGGCGAGCCAGCTTCTGTTCCAGCAGCGCAAGGAGTTTCTGAACGTCAGCGACGCCATCAAGACTCCGTTCATTATCGGGATGGCTGGTTCCGTGGCTGTCGGAAAGTCGACGACCGCCCGCGTCCTGAAGGAACTGCTGGCCCGCTGGCCGTCAAGCCCCAAGGTCGATCTCGTGACCACCGACGGCTTTCTGTATCCGAACGACGTTTTGCGGCGGCAGAATCTCATGGAGCGCAAGGGTTTCCCCGACAGTTACGATGTCGGCGGGATATTGCGGTTCCTTTCCGGCATCAAATCGGGGCAGAGGAATGTCCGGGCCCCGGTCTATTCGCATCTGACGTACGATGTGATCCCGGGTGAATTTATCACGATCGACCGGCCCGATATCCTCATCTTCGAAGGGCTCAATGTCCTGCAGACGCGGGAACTGCCGCATGACGGCAAGGCGGTGCCTTTCGTGTCGGATTTTTTCGACTTCTCCATCTATATCGATGCGGAAGAAGAACAGATTCATCAGTGGTACATTGCGCGATTCATGAAATTGCGCGAGACGGCGTTCCGCAATCCGAACTCCTTCTTCCATCGCTACTCGCAATTGTCCGAGGATGCGGCCCGGGCCATTGCAGAGGGCCTCTGGAACAACATCAACCTGAAAAACCTGAAGGAAAACATCGTTCCGACACGGCCCCGGGCCGATCTCATCCTGCGCAAGGGCGCGAACCATCTGGTCGAGGAAGTGGCGCTAAGGAAACTCTGAGGAGTTTCAGGCGGGTTTCGTCACACGCCGGAGCGTCAGATTGATTCGCCCGCCATTCTTCAAAAGCGCCGATGTGGAGGGGTAGATACGGTCGACCCCGTGGAAGCAGAGCCGGCCCTCTCCCCCCAGCACGACGACATCACCGCTTTCCAGCCTGAACGAGACCGTTCTGCCGTCGCGCCTTGCTTCGCCGACGCGGAACAGACATGCATCGCCGAGCGACACGGATACGACCGGCGCGTCGAAATCCTCCTCGTCCCGGTCCTGATGCATGCCCATCCTGGCTGTCTCGGAATAGAAGTTGACGAGGCAGGCTTCCGGCGGATGCGGGTAGCCGGCGGCGACCTCACGCCAGAGATGGAGCAGCCGTTCCGGAATTGGCGGCCATGGCAGGCCGGTCTCGGGATGTGTTGACTGATAGCGGTAGCCGCGGTCCTGGTCCGTGCACCAGCCCAGGCTGCCGCAATTGGTCATTCGCACGCTCATCGGCTTCCCGGAACGGGGCATTGTCGGGACATAGAGTGGCGCGGCCTGCACCACGTGGCGGATATCCTCGACCAGCGCCGCCTGCTCGTCGCGGGCGAGATAGAGCGGCATATGCCGCACGCCTTTCGGAAGAACTTGCATGACGCGGCCCGAACGCAAAGGGCGGCAGCGGCGCCGCCATCGGGTGTTTCTAGCGCATGGTCCCGAGAAGCGGAACGCTCGGGAGTCCAAGCGTGCGATTGTTGAAGGAATCTGTCAGCCCCGGCGATCTCATCCACCGGGGCCGCAGGATCGTTAGCCGCTTTTTGCGGGCTCGCGGCCTTCTTCCAATCGTTAACCGATCAAGCCGTTTCGAGATCGGGAATTCTGAGAACCTGGCCGGGATAAATCTTGTCGGGGTGCTTCAGCATGGGCTTATTGGCCTCGAAGATAATCGTGTTCTTTGCGCCCTTGCCCTTGCCGTAGTGCTTCTCGGCGATCTTCCAGAGGTTGTCGCCTTTCTTGACCGTATAGAACGTCGGCTGCTTGGCCGGGGTGGCCGCAGCGACAATGGCGTTCATGTCGGCGCTCCGGTCGAGCTTCAGGCCGGACTCTGGTGGAACGATCTTGAGCTCGCCAGCTTCGACCTTGGAAACGCCCAGCGTGTTGCCGACCGCGATCACAGCCTTCTCGAAAATGGACTGATCCGCGACCACGCCCTTCAGAACGGCCTTGTCACCTTCGACGGCCACCTCGACCGTGTCGGTGCCAAGCTTGTGGGAATCGAGTTCCTTCTTCAGCTCTTCGGCCTTCGGAGCTTCCTCCTCATCGCCAAAGCCGAGCTTCTTTCCAACCGATTTCACGAAATCGAAAACACCCATGATCAGGGACCTCCTGCTTTCGCCGAAGCGGCGACGCTTTGTTGAGACTTCGCATCTACAATCGGAAGTCGGAAGATGCAATCACGCCTTGCACTGCCCCGGCGCACCGATCACTCGCCATCCACCTTTCCTCGCAGCTTCTTGACGGTCGACCGGCCGGCTTTCGTTTTCAAGCGCCTTTCGACGGAGCCCTTTGTAGGCCTGGTTTTCTTGCGGGGCTTGGGCGGGGGTTCGGCCGCCTTGGCGACGAGTGCCGCCAGTCTGGCGCGGGCATCGGCACGGTTTTGCTCCTGCGTGCGGAACCGCGCTGCCTCGATCACGATTACGCCGTCCTTGGTCGCGCGCTGTCCGGCGAGCGTTATGGTGCGCTCCCGGACGCGCTCAGGCAGTCCCTGGGCGTTGCGGGCGTCGAAGCGCAGCTGCACAGCGGTCGCGACCTTGTTGACGTTCTGGCCGCCCGGTCCTGACGATCGGATGAAGTTCTCGATCAGTTCGTCTTCGCTGATGAATATGCCAGGCGCGATGTCAATTCCATCTGCGGTCATTGTGGCCGGACGACGCTGCCGTCCGCTCCCTGTGGCTTGGTCCCTGCGGTCGGTAGCGCCGCGCGTCCGGTAGCAGCCGCGTGGCGTCCTCTACTGCCATCGGGATGCCTCTTCCAATCGAAAAAGAAAAGCCCCACGTCAGGCATGCGACGGCGCTCGACACTGTGCTTGAAGCGACGATGAATTTGGTGGCGGTCCAACCGCGATAGTTGTGACCAATGATCGTGGCTCTGGCGGCAGACAATATTAGCGAGGCGGTGCAGCTTCACGTTGCATTGGCAGTCGTAGTTTCTTGTTCTTGATGGCGACGATGCGATCAGCGCAGAAGCGGGCGTCGCAGGTCAATAACGGGACACTTGGCCGCAGACATATTTAGGTCTTGCAAATCAGTACTAAGAGTTGCTATTTGAAAGCTTGGTAGATGCTGGCGGTGTCAGCGTCGCCAAATCGTTTCGGGCGGCTGTGGGACAACATCGGGATCGGCGGTTCTTACAACTGAAACGAGATAGGTTCTCGCTCTTTGGCAAGGCTCTGTCTCGACGAACTCGGCCAATTCGGTGATAGCCACAGCCTCAGGGTGTTTTCGATTTTAGGAGTTAAATGGTGACTATGCTTTCCAAACGTTTTTTGATCGGTGCGGCTGTTGTATTGGCGACGGTCGCCTCTGCGGCGGCACAAGAAGCCACGCAAGCGCGGGTTTCCCCACTGCCTGGGGGAGCATCCTCGATCGTCGAGACCTTTGAGGATTGGCGCGTGACCTGTGGCGCAAATGGCGACAAATCCGTCTGCACCATTTCGCAGACCCAAAACCAGCAGAACGGCCAGCGAGTGCTTGAAATCGGCGTCGGTCCGGGAGAGGGCGAGGGGACTGTGAAGGGTGCGCTTTCGCTTCCCTTCGGACTGGCCCTGGATAAAGGCGTAACCTTGCAAATCGGCGACGGCAACCCAGGGGAACCGATAGCATTCAGCACCTGTCTTCCCGGCGGCTGCATTGTCCCTTTGAACTTTGATGAAGCTACAGTTGCGCAATTGCGATCGGCGCAAACGATCAAGCTTGGCGCCGTCACCGTTCAAGAGCAGGCCACGCAATTCGCAGTGTCGCTAAAGGGGTTTTCCGCGGCGCTCGATCGAGCCGCCGCCATAGCCAACTAACTACAGCACTCACGCCGGCATTGTCTTTGCAGGCGTGAGCGGCCTTCTTGCGGCTCCGGCCCATAGACAGGCCAACGATTTCAGGCGACTGCATCTGTCCATGGCGCCCGATGTGGTTATTCAGCTCGCGTTGCTGCCCAACCCTGCGGCGCTCATGCGGACGTCTCCTGTAATCTAGGGCAATGGGCCTGATTTTGGATCAGGCCCATTGCCTAAGTTTGATTTCCACTTTTGGCCGCGCCGCTAAACCGGCTGTGAGTCCGGCCCCATGCCTTGCGATAGAATCGCGAAAAAGCCTTCACAGCGCTGGCGCACCCTACGACAGTAGCGACCCACGTGCCGCTGCCATTATTCTGCTCCCACGCGCCCCGATTTGAAGCTGAGGAAACTATTTCGAAGAGAACGTCGGTATGCTCCGCCTATTCGGCGGCTGCCTGGATGCGGGGCGCGGCATCGAGCACCGGACCATCGACATGGGTTTCGAACTTGCCGAAATTGTCGATGAACATGCCCACCAGACGCTTGGCCTGACGGTCATAGGCGGCCTTGTCAGCCCAGGTCGAGCGCGGATCGAGGATTGCACTCTCGACGCCCGGCACGGCAACGGGAACGGCAAAGCCGAAATTGGCGTCGGTCCTGAACTCCGCATCCTTCAGCGAGCCGTCGAGGGCGGCCGAGAGCAGCGCGCGCGTCGCCTTGATCGGCATACGCTTTCCGGTCCCGTATGCGCCACCAGTCCAGCCCGTATTCACCAGCCAGCAGTCGACGCCATGCGTGTCGATGAGCTGCCGCAGCAGGTTTCCGTATTCCGACGGATGCCGCGGCATGAACGGCGCACCAAAGCAGGTCGAGAACGTCGCCTCCGGCTCGATGACGCCCTTTTCAGTTCCGGCGACCTTCGCCGTGTATCCGGAGAGAAAATGGTACATGGCCTGCGCGGGCGTGAGCTTGGCGATGGGAGGCATCACGCCGAAGGCATCGGCCGTCAGCATGATGATGTTCTTGGGATGGCCGGCGCGCCCGGTCTCACTCGCATTCTGAATGAAATGCAGAGGATAGGCGCAGCGGGTGTTTTCGGTGCGGCTGCCATCGTCGAAATCGGGAACGCGCCTGGCGTCGAGGACGACATTTTCCAGAACGGTTCCGAAACGTTGTGTGGTCGCAAAGATTTCTGGCTCGGCTTCGGCTGAGAGACGGATCGTCTTCGCATAGCATCCGCCTTCGAAATTGAAGATGCCTTCCGGCCCCCAACCGTGCTCGTCGTCGCCGATCAGCGTGCGCGACGAATCGGCGGAAAGCGTGGTCTTCCCGGTGCCGGAAAGGCCGAAGAACACGGCCGACGCACCATCCGGGCTGGCATTGGCCGAACAATGCATCGGCATCACGCCTTTTGCCGGCAGGACGTAGTTGAGAACGGTGAAGACGGACTTCTTCATTTCGCCGGCATAGGAGGTGCCGCCGATCAGCACGATCATGCGGGTCAAGTCCACCGCGATCACGGTTTCGGTTCTGCAGCCGTGGCGGGTCGGGTCGGCGCGGAAAGACGGCAGATCGATGATGGTCATCTGCGGCACGAAAGCCGGCAGATCAGCCGCGTGGGGCCTGATCAGCAGGTTGCGGATGAACAGCGAATGCCAGGCAAATTCCGTGACGACGCGGACTGGAAGGCGGTTGGCTTCGTCGGCTCCGCCGACCAGATCCTGGACGAACAGGTCACAGGTTTTCGCGTGGGCCTGGAAGTCGGCCAGAAGCGTTTCGAACTGCTCCGGCGACATCGCCTTGTTGTTATCCCACCAGATATGCGGATCGGTGGCGGCGTCACGAACGACGAACTTGTCCTTGGGCGAGCGGCCAGTGTGCTGGCCGGTCTCAGCGACTAGCGCGCCGTGAGCGGTGAGCCTCGCTTCGCCGCGAAGGATGGCTTCCTCGCAAAGATCAGCCTCGCTCGCGTTGTAGTGGACCTTCCCGGTCGTGATCAGCCCGGCGGCGTCAATGCCACAGGAAGGGTTGCGTATGCCGATCTCGCTCATTGTGCTCCCTCACACCCAATTTCTTGTTGCGGCAGCAGTGACAACGGCTCACCGCGCTGACTACCTTGAGGCAGAAACAGAAAAGCCGAGCAATTTCAAATCATTAATCGATTTAAAGATTTTAAAATCGTTTAAATCGTTTAATTGTGGCGGAGCTGAGGCATCGTCGCAATAGTCGAAAGTGAGCAGCCGGCGATCATTTTCGTTACGCCACTACCAATTGCGGGCGGGAACAATACATCCATCCCGTGACATTGGTGTAAGAGCATGCCACATTTTGTACCTAATTTGTCCGCCAAAAGCCCCCTCCTGAAGCAGGAAGGGACACCCGAATATGAGGGAGCCGCTTGATATGGCAACAATCGCGCTAGTCGATGACGACCGCAATATTCTGACGTCGGTATCGATTGCACTGGAATCCGAAGGCTATCGGGTGGAGACGTATACGGACGGCGCATCGGCTCTCGAGGGCCTGTCGGCTCGCCCGCCGAATCTCGCTATCCTCGACATCAAGATGCCGCGTATGGACGGCATGGAACTGTTGCGCCGGCTGCGGCAGAAATCCGATTTGCCGGTGATCTTCCTGACGTCGAAGGACGACGAAATCGATGAGCTGTTCGGCCTAAAGATGGGGGCCGACGATTTCATCCGGAAGCCATTTTCGCAGCGGCTGCTGGTGGAGCGGGTGAGAGCGGTGCTTCGCCGCGCCAGCGCGCGCGAAGCGGCCGCAAAGACGCCAAGCCAGCAGTCCCGTTCGCTGGAGCGCGGGCAACTGGTCATGGATCAGGAACGCCATACCTGCACCTGGAAGGGCGAGCCGGTGACGCTGACTGTCACTGAATTCCTGATTCTTCATTCCCTCGCGCAGCGGCCCGGAGTTGTCAAAAGCCGTGACGCGCTGATGGATTCGGCTTATGACGAGCAGGTCTATGTCGATGATCGCACGATCGACAGCCACATCAAGCGGCTTCGCAAGAAGTTCAAGGCGGTCGATGACGACTTCGACATGATCGAAACGCTGTATGGGGTCGGCTACCGTTTCCGCGAAGCGTAAGCCATCCCGTCGGCATGATCCAAGAAGTTGATGGGCCTTCAGACGGGTCATGCGTAGAGAGAAAGATTGGGAGCGAGTGGCTCCGATGCCATTTCGCTTCCGGGACGACCTGTAGATGACAGTAGAGGCAGAGCTGAAGAGCTCCAGGACAGGCACGAAGCATCAGCCCGACCTGTCACCGGCACTGCTCGGGCGGCTAACCAGCCGGCTGCAACGCATGCTCGGCCACTATATGTTCTCCAGCCTGACGCGGCGCATTCTGTTCCTCAACCTTGCCGCTCTCGGCGTTCTGGTTGTCGGTATCCTCTACCTCAACCAGTTCCGCGCCGGGCTCATCGAGGCGCGCGTCGAAAGTCTGATGACGCAGGGCGAGATCATCGCCAGCGCGATTGCAGCTGAAGCCACGGTCGATACCGATTCGATCAGCATAGACCCCGAAAAGCTCCTTGAGCTTCAGGCCGGTCAGAGCCTCGCCCCCGGATCCGACCAGTTGGACAGTCTCGACTTCCCGATCGACCCAGAGCGGGTCGCCCCTTTGTTGAGACGGCTAATATCGCCGACGCGCACGCGGGCGCGCATCTATGACCGCGACGCCAACCTGTTGCTGGATTCGCGGCATTTATACTCACGCGGACAGATCCTCCGCTACGACCTTCCGCCGGTCGAGGAGGAAGAGCAGGGACTGCTTGAGCGTATCGAGAAGCTTATCGCCGAAGTGTTCGGCCGGACCGACCTACCGGTTTACAAGGAGCAGCCGGGAGGAAATGGCTCGGCGTTTCCCGAAGTCATGAACGCGCTCACGGGTGTGCCGTCGAGCCTCGTGCGGATCAGCGAGCAGGGCGAACAAATCGTTTCGGTCGCGGTCCCCATCCAGCGGTACCGTGCGGTAACCGGCGTTCTGATGCTTTCGACGCAAGGCGGCGACATCGACAAGATCGTGGCAGAAGAGCGGAGGGCTATTCTGCGGGTGTTCGGCGTTGCCGCGCTGGTCACGGTCGTGTTGTCGATGCTTCTTGCCTCGACGATCGCCAATCCGCTCCGCCGGCTCTCCGCCGCGGCCGTTCGTGTGAGGCGTGGGGTCAAAAAGCGCGAGGAGATTCCGGATTTCTCCGATCGCCAGGACGAAATCGGCAATCTTTCGGTAGCCCTGCGCGATATGACGAACGCGCTCTACGCCCGGATCGAGGCGATCGAGAGCTTTGCCGCGGATGTTTCGCATGAGCTCAAGAACCCGCTGACGTCGCTTCGCAGTGCAGTCGAAACGCTGCCGCTTGCGAAGAATGAGGCGTCGCGCAGCCGGCTGATGGAAGTCATCCAGCATGATGTGCGCCGGCTGGATCGCCTGATTACCGACATTTCCGACGCGTCACGGCTGGACGCCGAACTTGCGCGCGAAGATGCCCAGCGCGTGGACATCAGAAAGTTCATGCATGATCTTGTCGCTGTATCCCGCGAGGCCCACAGGCACAAAAAACATGTCGAGATCGATTTTACAGTCGACAAGCTCCCGCCTGGAGCGCACGGCTTTACCGTTCTCGGTCACGATCTACGGCTTGGTCAGGTCATCACCAACCTGATCGAGAATGCGCGATCGTTCGCGCCGGATGACGAGGGCCGCATCGGCATCAACCTCTCGCGCGCCGGCAATCGCGTCGTCATCACCGTTGACGACAATGGCCCGGGCATTCGCGCCGACAACATCGAGCGTATTTTTGAGCGCTTCTACACCGACCGTCCGGTAGGCGAGGCGTTCGGGCAGAATTCCGGCCTCGGTCTCTCGATCAGCCGCCAGATCGTTGAAGCCCATGGCGGCACGCTGACGGCCGAGAACATTCCCGGAAGCAAGCCCGGCGATATTCGCGGCGCGCGTTTCGTTGTTACATTCCCGGCCGAGGCCTGATTGGTGCAGGGCAGGAATTTGCATGCAACCGCTGTGCTCCTTGGTGACAGCGGCGTCCTGATCACAGGACGGCCGGGGTCAGGCAAAACGACGCTGGCGCTTTCGCTGATCGATTATTTCAGGCGCTCAGGTCGTTTCTCGCAGCTGATTTGCGACGATCAGGTTCTGCTCAGCGCCCAGAGCGGGCGCGTTGTTTGCCGCGCTCCGCAATCGATCGCCGGCCTTGTGGAGATCCGTGGTCTCGGTCCGCGGCCGTTGGAGCATGAAGCGGCAATGGTGGCCGACCTGCTCGTGAGGCTCATTCCGACCGGGTCCGCGGAGCGATTCCCGGACGAAAGGAGCGAATCGCTGGCCGGATGCCACATACCGTGCCTCGAACTGGCGGAAGCCTGCGTCGAAACAGCCACGTTCGCCGTGGCAAGCTGGTTGGCGCTGCCGCCCTTCCGATAGGAGACCTGCGCCGTACGCTCAAAGAAATGCGTCAAAATGGCCATTCCCATTGCAAGAATCATCTTGTCAACGGATCGCGCGTCGACAAGATAGCGCTCTTGCCGCCCGGACAGCCGGAAGAGCAGCAATAATGATGCGCCAAAGGGCCATGACGGGAGCCAAAGCAGAATGATTGGACTCGTGCTTGTGACGCACGGTCAGCTGGCCGAGGAATTCCGTAACGCCGTGGAGCACGTCGTCGGGCCACAGGAAAAACTCGAAACCGTGGCGATCGGGGCGGATGACGACATGGAAGTTCGGCGGCGGGATATTGTGGAAGCGGTGGCTCGCGCCGACAGCGGTACCGGCGTAGTCATTTTGACCGATATGTTTGGCGGCACGCCGTCGAATCTTGCGATTTCCGTCATGGAGCCGGGACGGGTAGAGGTCATTGCCGGAATGAACCTGCCCATGCTCATCAAGCTTTCCAGCGTGCGCTCCGGTGACAATATGACTGCGGCGCTGAGCGAAGCGCAGACAGCTGGACGCAAATACATCAATGTGGCCAGCCAATTGTTGAGCAGCAAATGACCGCTGTGGACGGCCATCAGACCTTCGTACGTGATTTCGAGATTGTGAACCAGCGCGGGCTTCACGCACGCGCTTCCGCCAAGTTCGTGTCGCTGGTCAGCGGCTTCAACGCCCTTGTCAATGTCGAGAAGGATGGCGTCACGGTCGGCGGCACGTCGATCATGGGCCTCATGATGCTTGCCGCTGGCCTGGGTTGCCGCATCCGGGTCTCCTCGAGCGGCCCCGAAGCCGCTGATGTGATGCAAGCGCTCGAAACCCTCATCACCTCACGTTTCGGCGAGGAAATCTGACAGCGGGTACCGTGCTGAAGGATATGCACGAATAAAGATTTCTTTATGTCCCATTGTCCTGATCGGCGCGATCTGTTAGTTCAGACCGAAAATTGCGCGGCCTGATGGGATGAGCCACGGGGCGCCAGACCCCTCTTCGCATCGGAGCACGACCATGGCCGCAGGCAAAGACTACATTGTTGCAGACATCTCACTTGCCGACTGGGGCCGCAAGGAGATCGAGATCGCGGAAACCGAAATGCCAGGCCTGATGGCCTGTCGCGATGAGTTTGCGAAGGATCAGCCGCTCAAGGGCGCACGTATCTCGGGCTCGCTTCACATGACGATTCAGACCGCTGTGCTGATCGAGACGTTGAAGGCGCTCGGTGCAGATGTCCGCTGGGCATCCTGCAACATCTTCTCGACGCAAGATCACGCGGCTGCCGCCATCGCCGCAGGCGGAACGCCGGTATTCGCCGTCAAGGGCGAGACACTCGAGGAGTACTGGGAATACACCGACAAGATATTCCAGTGGGCTGACGGCGGAACGTCGAACATGATTCTCGACGATGGCGGCGACGCAACAATGTACATTCTGATCGGCGCGCGCGCTGAAGCAGGCGAGGATGTGCTGTCCAAGCCGGGCAGCGAGGAAGAGGAAATCCTGTTCGCTCAGATCAGGAAGCGTATGGCCGCGACTCCCGGTTTCTTCACAAAGAACAAGGAAGCCATCCGCGGCGTTACCGAGGAGACCACGACCGGCGTAAATCGGCTCTACCAGCTGCAGAAGAAGGGGTTGCTGCCGTTTCCGGCGATCAACGTCAACGACTCGGTTACAAAGTCCAAATTTGACAACAAGTATGGCTGCAAGGAATCTCTGGTCGACGGCATCCGCCGCGCGACGGATACGATGATGGCCGGAAAGGTCGCGGTGGTCTGCGGCTATGGCGATGTCGGCAAGGGGTCGTCGGCCTCGCTGCGCGGCGCAGGAGCGCGCGTCAAGGTCACGGAAGTGGATCCGATCTGCGCGCTCCAGGCTGCCATGGACGGCTTTGAGGTCGTCACCCTCGAAGACGCGGCGCCGACCGCCGACATCGTGATCACCACCACCGGCAACAAGGATGTGGTCACGCTCGACCACATGCGATCCATGAAGGACATGGTGATTGTCGGCAATATCGGCCATTTCGACAATGAGATTCAGATCGCAGCACTGCGCAATCTGAAGTGGACAAATGTGAAACCGCAGGTCGATTTGGTCACCTTCCCGGACGGCAAGCGCATGATCCTTTTGTCCGAAGGCCGATTGTTGAATCTCGGAAATGCGACAGGTCATCCGAGCTTCGTGATGTCGGCATCCTTTACCAATCAGGTTCTGGCCCAGATCGAGCTGTGGACCAAAGTCGGCAAGTACAAGAATGAAGTCTATGTGCTGCCGAAACATCTCGATGAGAAAGTTGCTCGTCTCCACCTGGACAAGCTGGGTGCGAAGCTGACCGAACTCAGCACCGAGCAGGCCGCCTATATCGGTGTTACGACACAAGGTCCGTTCAAGCCGGAGCACTATAGGTACTGATCGCTCCTTCGCTGCCTACAAGATATTGAAACCGGGCGATTGACTTTCGCCCGGTTTTCTTTTTGCGCACGCGACTTCTTCACGTCGATTCGCTCAACGAGTACAGTGAGGTGATTCGCGACGACCCAAGCTGCGGGGTCAGGGGACCAGGGGAAACCCGCAGGCGGCCTTGGGGCGGCGGAGAGGAACAAGACATGCCAGGAAGAAACCCGCCTCGAGCGGGAAGCGCCGACTCCGGCGGCCAAAACGATTCCAGCGGACAGCGTAGGTCCTGGATGTGGGCGTTGGCCGCGCGTGACCGGCATTTTGCGGCGATCCTTTCAGGGGCAACGGTAATTTCGAGTACGGCCATGGCGCAGGGCCAGAGCGGCGCCCGCGTGGTGGGGCTCTCGGTCGGCACAGTGGAAGTCATGCAGGCGGCGGTATTTGCGGGCGTCATGGGTGCTGCGCTGGTTTCCGCGGTGTGGCTGATCCGCGAGCGGGCGCGGACAGCCGCCGAGAACAGCGAGCTGCGCGCGCGGGTGTCCGACCTCAACGCATCGATCCAGAGATCCGAGGCGCTCCTTAACCTTCGCGACCAGCGGGTCGTCGTATGGGCGGGCGAAAAGGCGAAGCCCGAAGTGGTGGGCGCGCTTCCCCCCGAGGTTGGCGCCCCTGAAGAACGCTCCAGCTTCCTGGCTTTTGGGCGATGGTTGACGCCCAGGTCGGCAGCGGCGCTTGAACAGGCGATCTCTGGCCTGAGAGCGAAGGGAACGCCGTTCGAAGTGGTGGTTGAAACCAGTAAGTCTGCGCCGCTGGAAGTGCAGGGACGCAAGACCGCCGCGCATGTGATCGTTCGCTTCGTATCCCTGTCTGAGGCGCAGCGCGTGTCGGCGCGCCTGAAACTCGAGAATCAGCGACTGGCGTCGGACTATGAAACCATTCTCGGACTGATTGACGCGCTGAAGATGCCGTTCTGGATGCGCAGCGTCGACGGCCGGCTCAAATGGGTCAATCGGGCTTTCTCCAACGCCGTCGACGCAGAGAGCGCCGCCATTGCTGTTCGCGATGGCAAGGAATTCCTGGGCAGCCAGGCGCGCGATACCATTACGAAGCATCAGGCAAGAAACGCCGTTTTTGAGCAGACAATGTCGACGGTCGTCGAGGGAGACCGGCGGATGTATGCGATCACCGATGTCGCGGTAGGTAGCGGCTCGGCCGGCATTGCGGCCGATATGAGCGTCATTGAAGGGATGCGCGAGGAATATGAGCGGACCGTTCGAAGCCATGCCGATACGCTCGACCAGTTGACGACCGCCGTGGCGACGTTCGACGCCGACGGCAAGCTCAGCTTTTTCAATCAGGCTTTTCAGAAGTTGTGGGACCTCGATACACAATTCCTGGCGAGCGCCCCCGACAATGCGATCCTGCTCGACCGGTTGCGCACCGACGGCAAGCTGGCCGAGCAGCCCGAATGGCGACGCTGGAAGGAGAGTGTGCTTGCAGCATATCGTGCCGTCGAATCACAGGAACACTGGTGGCATCTGCCTGACGGCCGGACGATCCGCGTCATCGGAAACCCGCAGCCAAAGGGCGGCGTGACCTGGATCTTCGACAATCTCACGGAGAGGATTGATCTTGAAAGCCGCTACAACACCGCTGTGCGCGTTCAGGGCGAAACGCTGGACAATCTAGCGGAAGGCGTGGCCGTCTTCGGTCCGGACGGCCGCGTGAGACTGGCCAATCCGGCCTTCTCCCGTCTCTGGGGGCTCGATCCCGACTTCGTGAGACCCAGCACCCATATTTCGGAGATCAAGGCGGTCTGCGATATCCTTGCCGAGGACAGCCCGTGGAGCGGGTTCGTCGCCACCGTGACAGGGTTCGACGATGAGCGCCGTGACCGGCACGGCCAGGTCGAACTCAAGAATGGAAATATTCTGCGCTACGCCATCATCCATCTGCCGAACGGGCAGATGATGATGACCTTCGTTGACGTTACCGATAGCGCCAATGTCGAAAAGGCCCTGAAGGAGAAGAACGAGGCGTTGCAGCGCGCCGACAAGCTGAAGAACGATTTCGTGCAGCATGTTTCCTATGAGCTACGCTCGCCGCTGACCAACATTATCGGCTTCACCGAACTTCTGGCGCTGCCGGACACTGGCCCGCTCACACCGCGGCAGCGTGACTATGTCGATCATATCGGCTCGTCGTCCTCGGTGCTTCTGACGATCGTCAACGACATTCTGGACCTTGCGACCGTCGATGCCGGCATCATGGAACTCGATATCGGCGAGGTGCGTGTCGACCATACGATCCGCACGGCAGCGGATCTCGTGTCGGAACGTTTGCGCGACCATAGAATAAAGCTGGATGTCGATGTGTCGCGTGCGCCTCAGACCTTTGACGGCGACGAGAACCGCGTGCGGCAGGTCCTGTTCAATCTTCTCAGCAACGCGGCCAACTATGCGCCCGAAGGCAGCACCATCACGCTCGCCTGCGAAAATGTCGACGGCAGCATTCAGTTCTCCGTCCATGACGACGGTCCGGGGATGGCGCCAGAAATGCTCGATACGGTGTTTCATCGCTTCGAATCCCGGACGAATGGCGGCCGGCGTCGCGGGGCGGGGCTCGGCATGTCGATCGTCAAAAGTTTCGTGGAACTTCATGGGGGTACGGTTCGAATCGATTCGGCGAAGGATCGCGGCACCACGGTCATCTGCCAGTTCCCGATGGTCCCCTTGCGCACGCGTGCGGCGGCGGAGTAAGCCGCGTCCATGAACGAAGCGATGCTGGAACGTCGCCTGGCGGACGAACGTGCAACGGTGTTGCTGGGCCAGGATATCGCCGCCGCACTCCGCCATGGAGATGTTCTGGCGCTGCAAGGCGATCTCGGCGCCGGCAAGACGACGCTGGCGCGAGGGCTGATCAGGGCCCTTGCAGCCGATCCCGTCCTCGAGGTTCCGAGCCCAACTTTCACGCTGGTGCAAGGCTACGACGCGCGCATCCCGGTCCAGCATTTCGACCTCTACCGTCTCTCCTCCGTCGATGAGCTGTACGAACTCGGATTTGAGGAGGCCGGGCGGCACGGTATCGCGATCGTGGAGTGGCCGGAAAAGGCCGGCCGCCACCTGCCTGCCGGTACAATCTCGATCGAACTGTCGCATGAAGGCGAAGAGCGGCACGCGAGGATCACTGGATCGCAGGCCGCGGTTGCGCGGATCGAACGGTCATTCCTTGCCCGGCATTTCCTTGCTCAGGCCGGATGGGGAAACGCGGATCGCGCTTACTTTGCCGGTGATGCCTCTGCGCGAAGCTACGAGACCGTCACAGTGGCGGACAAGGCTGAGCGTATCCTCATGAACTCGCCGCGGCTGATCCTGGGGCCGCCGGTTCGCGACGGCAAGCCTTATGCGGAAATCGCGCATACGGCACAGACGGTCACCGCTTTCGTCGCGATTGCGCGCATGCTCAGGGAAGGTGGCGTCGCCGTTCCTGAAGTACTCGAGCAGGATCTCGAGCGCGGCTTCCTTCTGATCGAGAATCTTGGGACCGGCAGTTTTCTGGACAGAGCGGGCCGTCCGGTCGAAGAGCGCTATCGGGCCGCAGGCGAACTTCTGGCGGCTATGCACGCGAAATCGTGGCCTGACACGGTCGAAGCCGCTCCCGGCTTCGTTCACCGGATTCCGCCTTTCGATCGCGACGCCATGATGATCGAGGTCGAGCTCCTGCTGGACTGGTATGTGCCTGCGATCTTCGGCAATCCCGCCTCACCTGAACTGCGTGCGGCATTTAGGACGGCCTGGCATGCTGTATTCGACTTCTTGGAAGACAAGGAGCGCGGCTTTGTCCATCGCGATTTCCAGTCTCCCAACATCATCTGGCGCGCGGACCGCAAGGGGCATGACAGGTTGGGGATCGTCGATTTCCAGGACGGCTTGATCGGTCCGGCTGCTTACGACGTTGCCTCCATCGCGTTGGACGCGCGCGTCACCATTTCGGCTGAGCTGGAACGGGCCGTCATCGACGCCTATATTGCCGCGCGCGAGAAACTTGCTCCCTTCGACCGGAACCGGTTCGACGAGGCTTATGCAATCCTGGCGGCGCAACGCAATTCCAAGATACTCGGCATTTTCGTCCGCCTCGACCGGCGCGATGGCAAGCCCGACTATCTCAGACATCTGCCGCGTATCCGCGACTACCTTCGTCGGGTGATGACGCATCCTTCGCTTTCCAGGTTGCGCGCGCTCTACGAGGAAACAGGCTTTCTCGAGGAGCGTCCCCTTTGAAGCAGAATGCGAAACCTGCCGCTGCCATGGTGCTTGCCGCCGGGTTGGGCAAGCGGATGCGGCCAATCACCGATACGATTCCAAAGCCGCTGGTTCGCGTAGCGGGCAAGACGCTGCTGGACTGGGGACTGGACAGTCTGGCCGAAGCCGGAGTGTCCAGGGCGATCGTCAACGTCCATTATTTTCCCGAACAGATCGTCGCGCATGTCGCCAGACGTTCGGTGCCAGTGGTATCGATTTCCGATGAATCGGTTGAGCTTCTGGATTCCGGCGGCGGTGTTGCGAAGGCGTTGCCGTTGCTCGGTGGAGAGGCCTTCTTCGTTATCAACGCGGACACTTTCTGGATCGACCGGAACGGATCAAATCTCGACAGGCTTGCCCTTGCATGGGACCCTTCGAGAATGGATATGTTGCTGATGCTGGCGGATCTGGATTCAGCGACCGGTCATAACGGAAAGAGCGACTTCCTGCTTTCAGCTGACGGGCGGTTGTTACGGTCGGCGGGTGCGCCGGAAGGTGTGATCTATGCCGGCGCCGCCATTGTCCACCCAAGAATCTTTGAGGGAGCGCCGGCAGGTGCCCATTCGCTGAACCTTTATTTCGATCAGGCAATCGAAGCTGGCCGGCTATTCGGCGTAAAGATGGATGGGCACTGGATAACTGTGGGCACTCCGGACGCTATTCCACTGGCAGAGGCGGCGGTCGCGAGGGCGCTTGCTGAGCGATGACCGCCAGCGAACCGCGTAAGGTCTTCTCGATCCCGGCGGGCGTTCCGTTTCTGCCGACCCTCGCCCAGGCGCTCCTCGCTGGAAATCTTGTTCCCGGGTTCTCATTTGACGGCGATCCGCTGGCGCTCGCCTCCGCAACCATCTTCGTACCCACCCGCCGTGCCGCGCGGGAACTCCGCAGCGTGTTCGTCGACCTCGCCGGCGGCCGCTCGGCAATCCTGCCCACGATCCGGGCGCTTGGGGAGTTCGACGAGGACGAACTTCTCTTCGAACCCGGCGATCCGGCAGTCCTCGACATTCCGCCGCCCATTGCTTCTCTCGACCGCCTG
>JBEVEP010000070.1:0-10529 GCA_040512755.1 Mesorhizobium sp. | reverse complement strand
ATAAGCTGGCCGATGAAGTTCTGATCCTTGCCGCTGGTCGGCGTGGTGCGCGAGATGAAGTCGAACACCTTGCCGTCCTTCAGACCGTAGTTGGCGATGTTCGTGACGCGTTCGTCCTCGCCGAAATAGACGGCGAGCACACGCTGATCGACGATATGCGGGTTCAAGAACGCGACCGGGCGCTTTCTGGTCTGCGAGATGTAGTAGAATACCTCGTTGTCAAATGTTGCCGTGGTCGAAGGGCTGCCAAGCGCGAGGATCACCTGCTCACGGCTGGAACCTACCGGCACCAGGTCGACCTGCTGCTGATCGATGACATATCCCTGGGTAAGCGTCTCGGTCGGATTGAGTCCCAGCGACTTCGCGGAAGTGCAGCCGGATACGGCGGAAACGACGGCCAGTAGTGAGAGGGTAACTGCAGGGCCCAAAGGAAACCCTGTCTTGACATTCGGCGAGCCCAACAACAACTCCATGTCCCTTGTTTTCGGCACTGCTTGCACGCGGCTGCAAAACGGGTAAACCAGCTTGCGCGCCGATGCAACAAGGCCAGAATTGAAACGGCCTCGGGAGACCGCCTCTTATGTTCCAACGCCTGTTCGGCCAGCGTCACGCCAACCGGGCGATAACGGATGCGCTTTACCGCCAAATCGTGGCAGCGGCGCGGCAACCTCTGTTTTACGCCGAATGGAATGTGCCTGACACGCCGCTCGGTCGCTTCGAGATGCTGTCTGTGCACATGTTTCTCTTTCTTCATCGCATGCGGGACGAGGTGGGAGGCGCCCGCGAGGTCGCCCAGGTTCTGACGGACGAGTTCTTCCGTGACGTGGAGCATTCGCTTCGCGAGCTCGGGATTGGAGATCTCGGCGTGCCGAAGCGCATGAAGAAGCTCGCCCGAATGTTTTACGGCCGCACCGCATCTTATGACGGTGCGCTGGAGCAGGGCGATCGCACCGCGCTGACTGCGGCTCTCGCGCGCAATATCAGGCCGGAGACGGCCGAATGGCCCGAAGCGGATTCGCTGGCCGGCTATGTGATGGCTGCCGGCGATACGCTCGCTACCCAGCCTGTCGATACGCTTCTTGCCGGAGAAATCCACTTTCCCGAACCGGGGGCGGCACAAGGACGACGGACATGAAAAGCAGCGATGAAAGCCCGGTCTCCTTTGTGGCGAACGTCGCCCGGCTTCCGCAGAAGGGCATGCCCGTCGTCATCGAAGCCGATGCGAATCAACGCGCCCAACTGGCGGAGGAGCACGGGCTTCTCTCCGTCGGCCGCTATCGCGCCGACCTTCTGGTTGCTCCGTGGAAGCGTCACGGCGTCAGGGTGAGCGGCACGGTGGAGGCCGACATTGTGCAGGAATGTGTGGTCACGCTCGACCCGATGGAGACCAGCATTTCAGAGGAAGTGGCCGCGGTTTTCCTGCCAGAGGATTCGAAGCTTGGTCGGGAGGGCTTTCACCAGGGTGGGGAAATATTGCTGGATGCGGACGGTCCTGACAGTCCGGAGACGTTTTCCGGGGACACGATCGACGTCGGGGCGCTCGCGGAAGAGTTCTTCGCGCTTGCCGTCGATCCCTATCCGCGCAAGCCTGGCGCTTCGGTTGAGCCGGCAAGTGACGCAACGGAACAGGACGAAACAAGCAACCCGCTGCGTGAAAAGCTCGCGCAGCTCAGACAAAAATCCTGAAAAGCCGGTGGGACAAGCTCCAAACCGGTTGTGTGGCGTACCAAAACCGCTATTTTCGCCAAGCTTTCGAAACCCCGCGCCGCCGGGATTCTGTGAGATGATTGCCGCGTGATAAATATCTCCATTGACGCCATGGGCGGTGATCACGGACCGACCGTGGTCCTTCCGGCTCTCGCGAAGGTCATCGAGCGCCGTCCCGATATCAAGTTCCTTATCTTCGGCCGCGAGGATGCGGTGAAGCCGGTCCTCGACAAGCTGCCCCGGCTTTCCGGCGTGAGCGAATTTGTCCACTGCGAGGTTGCGGTGCGGATGGACGACAAGCCGAGCCAGGCGCTTCGCCATGGCCGCTGGAAGTCATCGATGTGGAAAGCGGTGGAGGCGGTCAAGAACGGCCGCGCCGAAGTGTGCATTTCCGCCGGCAATACCGGCGCGTTGATGGCGATGTCGAAGTTCTGCCTGCGTACAATGGCAAATATCGACAGGCCAGCGATTGCCGCACTCTGGCCGACGGTGCGCGGCGAAAGCGTCGTCCTCGATGTCGGCGCGACAATTGGCGCCGATGCGAATCAGCTCATCGATTTCGCAATCCTCGGCTCCGCGATGGCGCGGGCCCTGCTCGTTATCGACCGTCCGACCGTTGGTCTGCTGAATGTCGGTGTCGAAGAGATCAAGGGCCAGGAAGAGGTTAAGGAGGCCGGAAGGCTGCTGCGCGAGGCAAACCTCAAATCCTTGGACTACCGGGGTTTCGTAGAAGGTGACGACCTGGGCAAGGGTACCGTTGACGTGGTCGTCACCGAAGGATTTTCGGGCAATATCGCGTTGAAGACGGCTGAGGGGACAGCAAAGCAGATCGGCGAGTATCTGCGCGCCGCGATGAGTCGCACGCTGATGGCCCGGATCGGCTATATCTTCGCCAAGAGCGCCTTTGACCGCCTGAGGGAAAAAATGGATGTCCGCAAAGCCAATGGCGGCGTCTTCCTCGGGCTCAACGGCATTGTGGTGAAAAGCCATGGCGGCACTGACGAAGAGGGTTTCGCTGCCGCGATCGAACTCGGCTACGATATGGTGCGCAACCGTTTAATCGAGCGCATCAAGGCCGATCTCGATACGTTTCATACCCGTCAGCCGCAATTGCTGGCCGGCAGGCCGGCTCCGGCCGGCGAAGGCGAAGAACAGGACAGATGATGATAAGGTCAGTCGTGCGCGGCGTTGGGTCCGCGCTGCCCCGGCGTATTATGAAGAACGCCGATTTCGACGGTGTTGTCGAAACCTCGGACGAATGGATCGCGCAGCGTACCGGCATCCGTGAGCGGCGCATTGCCGCGGACGAGGAAACGACGGCGTCACTTGGCGAGGCGGCGGCGCGCGAGGCGTTGGCCAGCGCCGGCCTGACGCCCGACGACCTCGATCTCATCGTGCTTGCCACCTCGACGCCCAACAACACGTTCCCTGCCACCGCCGTCGACATCCAGCAGCGTCTGGGCATGCGGCACGGCTTCGCCTTCGACCTGCAGGCCGTGTGCAGCGGCTTCGTCTATGCCGTGACGACCGCCGACCTCTACCTGCGCGGTGGATTGGCCAAGAGGGTGCTCGTCATCGGCTCCGAGACGTTCTCGCGCATCCTCGACTGGTCGGACCGCTCGACCTGCGTTCTTTTCGGCGATGGCGCGGGCGCTGTGATCCTCGAGGCTGAGGAGGGCGGCGGTACAATCGCCGACCGTGGCGTGCTGGCCGCCAGCCTGCGGTCGGACGGCGCTCACAAGGACAAACTCTATGTCGATGGCGGTCCTTCGACGACCGGGACGGTGGGCCATCTGCGCATGGAAGGCCGCGAAGTCTTCAAACATGCGGTCGGAATGATAACTGACGTGATCGAAGCGACCTTCTCGGCGGCCGGCATCACGGCCGAGGATCTCGACTGGTTTGTGCCGCACCAGGCCAACAAGCGAATCATTGACGCATCCGCCCGGAAACTTGGAATCGCTGAGGAAAAGGTCGTTATCACGGTCGATCGGCACGGCAATACGTCCGCTGCCTCGGTCCCGCTGGCGCTTTCCGCCGCTGTCAAAGACGGCCGCATCAACAAAGGCGACCTGGTTCTTCTGGAGGCGATGGGCGGTGGTTTCACCTGGGGGGCCGTGCTTGTCCGCTGGTAAAACGAATATGGCCATCACGTCGGGACGTCCTTGACCTCTTCGAGCCAATTTTCTAACGTCGTTTATTGTTTCGATTGTGCTTTTTGAGGATGGCTGGACGGTCGCATGGGGGGAAAAACACTTACGCGCGCCGATCTCGCTGAAGCGGTCTACCGCAAAGTCGGCTTGTCCCGTACCGAATCCGCCGAACTTGTCGAGACGGTCCTCGACGAAATCTGCGAAGCGATCGTGCGCGGCGAGACGGTGAAACTGTCTTCCTTTGCCACCTTCCATGTTCGCGGAAAGAACGAGCGGATTGGCCGCAATCCCAAGACGGGCGAGGAAGTACCCATTCTGCCCCGCAGGGTAATGACCTTTAAAGCCTCCAACGTATTGAAAAATCGCATTCTTCGGGCGCATCAGTCGAACCGGAACAAGTCCGGCAAGTAGCCGCCTGCCGATCCTTCCAGCAATGAACGGTGCATGACGAGCCGGTCTGATTGACGCCAGGGTTGAATATTGGCGCGCAAACCGTTGAAATAGCGAACGACTCGGGTCAAGCTAGAGCATCGGACCGGAACATGCCGTTTCGGAAAGATCCGATGCGCAACAAGGAGATAGGGCGGCAGCTCTGACTTCCATCAGAGCGTTCATCGCTCTAGCGGGAACTGCCATGGACAAGAGCCCCGACGCATTCCGTACGATCAGCGAAGTCGCGGAAGATCTTGATCTTCCTCAGCATGTGCTGCGTTTCTGGGAAACGCGCTTCAACCAGATTAAACCGATGAAGCGCGGCGGCGGACGGCGCTACTACCGGCCGCAGGACGTTGAACTCATCAAGGGCATCCGCCACATGCTCTATGATCAAGGGTATACGATTAAGGGCGTCCAGAAACTGCTGCGCGACAACGGCAACCATTTCCTTGTGGCTATCGGCAATGGCGACCTGTCTGCGATCGAGGCAATCACGCAGCGCAAACAGGCCGAAGCAGCACCTTCGGTTGCCGCCGCTGCGCAGCTGTCGCGTGGGGCCGATGACGAAATGCTGGTCGGTGAAGCGAAGGCGAAGCCGAACCGGCGCTTTTTCGGCCTTGGCAAGGCGGAAGAGGAGGGGCCGGTCCAGGCGGATTCAGGCAAGCTTT
Organism: Mesorhizobium sp.; assembly: GCA_040512755.1. Classification (GTDB taxonomy): domain Bacteria; phylum Pseudomonadota; class Alphaproteobacteria; order Rhizobiales; family Rhizobiaceae; genus JBEVEP01. The sequence continues at coordinate 5,566 of JBEVEP010000070.1, read as the reverse complement.
CCCGCGACAACCGCGCGCTGCTTCAGGAAGCGCTGTTCGACCTACTGGAATGCAAACGGCTGCTTGACCAGGTGCGGTAAAGGCAGGACCTGATTTCGGGGAGGCCTTCTACCAAGGCCCTTTGATTTTGCCGCCGCGTTGTTCCAAGGGCATTTCCATCGCCAAGCGCGGTCGAGTTGCGCATTGAGAGGCGGTTGTGCACTACCACGGAAAGTCTCTACGCGGGCACTCTTACCCTCGGTTTGACAGCGATACTTGCATGGACCTCTTGGTAGATCGTCGCGGCGCCGGGCATTTCCAGCGTCACGGCGAGGCCGAAGGGAATTGCCTCATCAATAGGCGTTCCCTGATCGCGCTCGCGCTGGATTTGGAGGGAAAAGGTCGCGCCGGCGACGAAGTTTCCAATCCGCGAATCCAGCCATCTCCGATGAACGATCGTGCCGCTTTCGGATTGGCTGTTTGAAGGCTGTTGCGAGCTTGTCCTTACGCCGAGAGCTTCGATAGCCGGGTTTTGTAGCGAAGCGATCTTAAGCTTCACAGCGCGGTAGGCCAGATGCCCAGGTCGAATTGGCGTGAACCAAGCGAGCGTTGCCCGAACTTCTCTCGGGCCCGCATTTGCTGCGATCGCTACAGGCAAATGAACGTCAAACGTGACCGATGACTCCGATGCTAGGGTGCCTGTGCCCCATAGGGTTGCGCGATCGGCCGTGCACGCTACCGCATCCTCGGGATCAACAAAGCCGTAGCCGAGGTGCCGGCAGACTTCGCGCCGCCAATGCTCGTGATGCAGGTCTAGATTCGGATCGACAATCGGTCGGATGAAGGCTTCGGAGCCTCGCCATGTCGCAGAATGCACGAGCAACGCTTTCAGGAGTGCGGCGCGCTCGGCTAGCGGCATAGGGCCGATCAATTGTGGGTATGCCTCTTCAAGGGCGTCAAAGATTCGGTGCGCGGAGTGCGTCGCCAAAGCTGTTGCGGCACTCGTGCCGACTGTGAAGTGCAGACCGGCCGCCCCGTTCTCGGGCGGAGCCGCAACCTTCAATCCCCAATAGCGTGACGGAAGGTGATGAGGGACGATGACAGGAGCAGCGGAAACGGGATCAAGCCGTACCCTCTGCCGACCGCCTGCCAGCAGAACTTCCGGTTTCGTAGCGCGTCGCAGGCCGAGACCAATGCGAGACGATAGATTCGGCATCTGCGCGTTTGCATAGGCCGGGAACGGACTACCTCCGGGAAACACCTCCTGAGACGAATCCCGCTGCCACGAGCCGATTGTTAGGGCGTTCACGCTATCCGCTGGCGCAAGGAGTCGCCGATCGGATTTGACCGCATCTAGGCTCCGAAAAATGGCCTTCTCTTTATCGTCGACTGCAGCGGCCTGGAACGCGGCTTGATCGGCAAATTCGCCAAGCGGCACCCCATCACTAACGTTGCCCGCGCTGACGAGGAACAGGATTCCGTAAGTGTAGGCAAGATAGTCGAGAGCGCGAGCCCAGGTCGAAATCTTGCCCCCGAATGGCTTGGTCCGATCGCCGAGCGATAGGTTGACCACGACTACGTTCGTCCCGCCATTCTGGCGCATTCGCATAACCGCTTCGACGACCAAATCGATGACCAGTCTTGCGCTGTCAAAAATCTCATCGCCGAAAGCCGGAGCAAACATCACGGGCCGAAAATACACGCGACGGTTGATCGGCGAGGCGAGGTCATTCAAATCGCCATGAACAGCTAGAGAGGCCATGGCTGTGCCGTGTATGCGAGGCCCGACTGCCCTCGCTTCAAGGTTGTCGGGATCATCAATCGTAAGGCGTCCAGCCAATAGGGGATGCGCCTGTACAGGGACAGCGTCGAAAACCGCTGCTATCGGGTCGGGATTGGCCGACCCCACGCGCGCAATGTCATCGGGCACCCTGTCGCCTGCTTCGATCGGCGTTCCCACACTCTGTGGCACGATCGACACGATGGGATCGGCTCCGGCAAGCGACGCCGGGTTCAAGTTGGCTATTCGACGGATCTCCGACGCTGGCAGGTCAACGAGCAGTGCGTGATAGGCGAACTCTGCCCGCCGCGATCGGTGAATTACGAGGCCCCCAGCCTCGACTATTCGGCCAATCACTTCGGTCTCGGCCGCAGTGGCAGCGGCAGCACCGCTGCGAAACACCAATTCGACTTCGATGCGAACGGGTTCGTTATCCGGCGCACCGTCAACGAGCTTTTCGAAGTACGCGCGATTGAGGGCCGTAACGCGATCGGCTGGTCCCCAAGACCGAATCGCACGAAGCTGGAGAAACAGGTCCCGCCACGGCGTATAGTTCCGTGGAACCGAGCCGTTTTCCCGCCATTGTGACCAGAGGGAGACAATCTCTCGTAGCGCTGCGAGTTGCGGTACAAGTAGGTAGAATTCCGGTGCCTTATCCAGCGCATCCGCCGCAAGTTCTTCCTCACCTGCGAACTCTAGCCCCGGTATTCGCCCGACCGCACTTGCGAAGTTCGCGACGGACCCCGTTACCTCGAAAACCAAGAGTCGTTCTGGGGCGAGTGAATTCGGATCTGCGCGCAACTGGAGCGAAGCATTTGGGTTGGCTAGTACGTTTTGGAGATTCTGAAACACCGGTCCATGCGTTTGGGCCTGTGAGTAGCGGTCAAGCTTTCGGGGTGTTGCTCCGGCGCCTGTGGAGCGACGCCTTGGAACCGGCTTTGGATTGTTTAGGCGGAGAAGCGGTTTGGTCGGATCGTGCGGCATATGCTTCGTAAGGTCTCACTCGCGTTGCCCAAAGACTGATCTGCTCGTGCAGAATATCTTTCAATCTACGGTTTACGAGAGAAAGTATATGCTGTCGGCGCACTGCCTGACAGAATTCCAGAGCTTCCGCGTAACTCACTGCCCCAAGTCTATCGGCTAGAGTTCCAGCGGTGATGCCCGTCGGCTCGGGCCAGGTCTCGAATTGCCGGTCGATAAAGACCGCAAGCGAATCACGGGAAGGCTGCGGCATTGAGAGTCGAAGTTGAAATCGACGCCAGACCGCTCGATCTAGAAGCTCCGCGTGGTTAGTGGCAGCCACGGTTACAACATAGCTCGGAAGCTGGTCGATCTGCATAAGCAGAAAGGACACGACGCGCTTGATCTCACCGGTCTCGTGGCTGTCCCCCCGCTCTTTGCCGATCGAATCGAACTCATCGAAAAAGAGAACACACGGCACGGTGCGCGCGTAGTCGAACAGCCGAGCGAGGCGAGTATTGGTCTCGCCGAGGTAGGAGCCGATCAATGCATCGTATCGAACAGTAAAAAACTGCACCGCAAGAGCTTCCGCTATCCCTTCCGCAACAGAGGTCTTTCCGTTGCCGGGTGGTCCAGAAAGCAAGACGCGATGCCGTGGCTGCATGCCGTGCGATCGAAGGAGGTCTGCTCGGTGCTGCTCTTCGACAAGTTGTTTGATCTGCTGGTTGACAGGCAAGGGTAGGATTAGATCATCCAAACGCTGACGCGGCGTAGATTCGAGAATGGTGTCTTTGCCGGTTTGGGTAGAGGGGTGTGCCGTTGTCGGCGGCGTCACGGTGACAGCGTTGAGCGCGCGCTGAAGTCGATCGGCTAAGATGTGATGATTTTTGCCGCGCTCTTCCGCGACAATCGCCTCTACGGACGAGCGCAGCGCAGTTCGGTCGCCGGATGCACCGGCGCGAACTATCGATAATAGAAGATCGCTACGAGCCACGGCAGTTCACTTATTGATGCGAGTCTTTCTGACGACAAATGGTTAACACTTTGGTTGCTCGCTTGACAGCGTTCGTGTTGACGCAACTGACAAGAAAAGCTCGCGATGGATGAGCAGGTTCCGTCAGCCGAGAGCCTCCAATTGAACGCACCACCATCCCAGAGTGCAGCTCAGTTGATCGCTTTCGCTAGTACGCATTCCAGCATGCGAATTATATCTGGTGTCGGTTTTTCGAAACAAACCCAAAGCCAGCCCTGCGAATGGTGTCGATGAGGCACTACAGCACCAGTATCGACGCCAGAGCTTCGTCAGACTCGACTGGGACTTAGGTCCCCATAGCCGACAAAGAAAGTCTGAAGGGCTGGCGCAGAAGTCCGCAGCCGGTTTGCGGCGCGCACAGTTTGCGGCAACGTCGGCCCAGTCCAATAGGAAAGGGCCACGTCATGAAGTTCACTGGCAATCAAATCGCGAAACGGCTGATCGGCTCCACCTTCGTCCTGGCGCTAGCGGCCTCTCCGCTGGTGCTGGGTAGCAGTCTTCTTGTCGGGACGGCATTCGCAAAAGACGGTTCCAGCGGAAGCGGCTCCGGCGGTAGCGGTTCCAGTGGGAGCGGCTCGGGGGGTAGCGGTTCCGGGGGTAGCGGCTCGAGCGGAAGCGGTTCCGGCAGCGGCTCGGGTGGCGGCGACCATTCTGGCTCTGGCGGTGGTGACCATTCCGGCGGCGATAATTCTGGGCCTGGTAGCAGCAACTCCGGCCCAGGCGGGGGAGATGATGGCGACGATCACGCTCGCGGCGACGACCGCGGCGACAGGCGTCGCGGAGCGGAGCACGTCAATCGGGTAAATGGCGCCAAGATCGAAATCAACGGCAACGAGATCGAAGTCGTGCATGCGAGCGGCATCAAGGAAGAAATCGAGGCTGGCCGTTATGAATTGAAGGACGCCACCGGCAGGACGGTCATCGAACGGCCGGCCACGTCTGCCGACATAAACCGGCTAACCGCGCTGGCTCGCCAGTAAGCATCGATCATGACCTACAGCATCGGACCGAAACGCGCGAAGCGGTTCTCGGATGAATCCGGTGCGCAAACAAAGGCTTGGAGCAAGTCGTCCAATTCAGGTTTCGGGAGACTTTCTCCAGGCGTAGCGCGGCAGGGCTATGCCGGCGCATGGCCCTGCCTTGCTACTTGGAAGGGTTTGATACACCGCGCCAGGGGGTCTGGCTCGGTGCCGCGCCGGCGTCTCGCATCACGAGCGCGGCCTCGGTACGGTTGCGGACATGAAGCTTCGACAGGATACGCGTCATGTGGTGTTTGACCGTCTTCTCCTGAAGATCGAGGCGCAGGGCAACCTCCTTGTTACTCAGGCCGCCGGACACAAGACCGAGAATTTCGCGTTCGCGCACCGAAAGCTGCGAGAGAGGGTCGGCGTCAGCCGCGCTCACCTCCTTCAGGCTCGCGAGCATCCGCGCCGCCAGTGTCGGCGGCACATAACTTTCGCCGCCGGCCACCATATCGAGAATATCGGCCAGGGTCTTCGCGCCGACGCCTTTCAGCACATATCCCTCGACGCCGGCATTGAGCGCGGCAGTCAGGTCGTCGCTGGATTCCGACACCGTAAGGATGACGATCTTCTGGTCGGGCAATTTGGCGCGGATTTCCGCCGTCGCAGCAAGCCCGCCGCCCGGCATGCTGATGTCCATGAGAACGATGTCGGGCCGATAGGCCAGTGCGAGGTTCAGGGCATCGGTGGCCGAGGCTCCTTCGCCCACGATGTTGAAGTGGCCGGTTTCCGCCAGGCTGCGGGAAACGCCTTCGCGGATGAGTGGATGATCATCGATGATTGCGAGGCTGA
>JBEVEP010000061.1:0-9056 GCA_040512755.1 Mesorhizobium sp. | reverse complement strand
ATAAGCTTGTCTTTACACGCCGGCAATATGCTGAGGCTAGAGCGAATCACCCTAACGCCTATCGAGTGCTTGAATCTCTTCTTATTTCTAACTGTTTCCTGTTTATTGGCTGCGGCCTAAATGATCCAGACTTGATCCTCCTATTGGAAAACTATCGATTTTTTCATAGTTACGCCGCAAGTCACTACTTCATTTTACCAAAGAAAGTCCACGGAGATACTATCCGAATGCTAAAGGAGACGCGTAACTTACATATTTTACAGTATGATAAACGTGACGACCACGTGGCCCTAACGCAGTCTCTGGAAAAATTAACACAGCTCGCGGAAACAGCTCGTGTCGAGATAGCCCGAAACGCCAGCTGGTAGCGCCCCCCCTGCTGAATAGGCGGAACAGCGCCACGGTGCCGTGCGCCCGTGGCGTCCAGCATGCTAGAGCCATGTTGCACAGTGCTCCGACAAATAATCTGCTTTTGCAGGCCGAGAGCGAGGCGGCCAAATAATCCGCGGGGACAAGCCCGCTCGCAAATCCAAGAGAGGGGGTTGTCCAGCTTGCGCCAATCCGTCCCTCACCCCCGCCGCCTCAGTTCATTCCGCACCCGCCGCCAAACGCCCTGCTGGTAGGTGTAGGCATAACGCCAGGCGCGGTCCTCTTCGATGAAGACGATTTCCTCGGCCCGCGATCCATGGCGAGCGAGAAGCTCGTCGGCCATACGCCTGATCTCGGCCCGGCTGACGAAGTGCGGCCGGATAGACAAATCCCACGCGTGCCACAGCCCCACCGATACCGCCATCAGCGCCAGCATGGCGAGTTGGGGATGGGCTTTCAGGAAGAGCAGGATGGATTGAACCATCCCGCATTCATAGGGCTACGTCGGGATGTTTTCATAACTATACTTACTCTATTCATTCGACGCTCGCAATTATATTTCTATTTTACAGATTCTCGCAATTCCATTCCCTCCGCTCTCGCCCGGATGTCGACAAGTCTGCCCGACTCGGAGGGCTGGGCGGTTGGCATTGACGAAGTCATTCGGGGCGAACCTGCGCCATCAGCGCAAGGCCAGGAACCTGACCCAGGCCGAGCTGGCCGAGCGCGTTGGCGTTTCGACGGAAATGATCAGCAAGATCGAGCGCGGCATTGCGGCGCCGTCGTTCCCAACCATCGAAAAACTGGGCGATGTGCTTGGCGTGCCGGACGTGGTGTTCTTCGGCGTCGGTCTCGTCGCGGTTCCGGATAGCGAGCGCAGCCGCATCCTGCAGAAGATCCACGCCACGCTTTCGCGCATGAATGTCGACAAGCTGGTGCGGGCGGGCAAGATGCTCGCCGCGCTGGTGGATTAGATTCGCCCCTTCGGCGCGGCGTGAGGCGCGGCAGGCTCAGAAGACACTCAGCTCTCGACGCATTCCGGCAGGCGCACAGGTTTTGCGAAACCGGCCAGCGCCTCGGGTTTTGCGCAGGCCGGGAAGCCGGCGAGCCGCATGGTCTCGATGAGCCGCCGCCCGTCGTTTTCATTGGTGCCGGGGAGGTTCACAAATCCCTCTATGGTGAGTTCGGGGAACCGTTTAAGCGCTTCCGCGACAGAGGCTTTCGCTTCCGCTGTGCGGCCGACGGCGGCGAGTGCTGCTGGGCGATATACCCACATCCATTGACCGTAGTTCTCAGGACTCAGGCGGTCCTGCATGCGAAGCGCGTCTTCATAGCGTCCGGCCATGAAATACGCAGAGGCAAAAAGCCTCGTACTCCACATCGCGTAGTTCGGGTTAAGGCGGATTGCCTGATCGGCCATCTCAGCACCGCGCTGCGGCTCGCCGAACGTGGAGGCCCAGCAAGCGTAGAAGGCCAGAATCTCGAACTGGTTCGGCGCCATGCGTAGCGCCGTGTCGAATTCCGCCTTGGCGCGCGCAAGATCGTTCCTGTCGCCGAAACTCCAGCCCAGCACGGCGTGCGCCTCCGCGTCGCTTGGATCCAGCATGACCGCACGCTCGGCAGCCTCGGCGGCCAGTTTCAAATTGTCCTCGAAATCGGCGCCGAAACCAGTCATGACGCTATACGAGTGATAGAGTTCGACCCAGGCGCGCGCGAACCCCGGGTCAAGTTCAACGGCGCGTTTGAGGAGCTTGATGGCCTCCTCGACATCGGCGCGATTGATTTGCTCGAGCTTTTCCGTGCCGAGCAGGTACAGCTCGTAGGCGGTGAGGTTGCTTGGCGGCTTGCGATGGGCCGCGATCCGGCCTGCCTTCTGGATCATGCCGTCCCCGCCGCCGAGCCGGTTGGAGACCTGCTCGGAGATCTCGGTCTGGACAGCGAACAGATCCTCGCGGGGCCGGTCCCACCGGTCCGACCACAAATGTTTGCCGGTAGCCGCGTCGAGGAGCTGCGCGGTGATGCGCAGCCGGTCGGCCTGGCGCTGGATCGAGCCTTCGACCACGAAACTCACCCCAAGCGCTTTGCCGACCTCAGCCGAACTGATCGATCTGCCAGCGTATATCTGGATCGAATCCCGCGCGATGACCTGGAATTCAGGGAAACGCGCGAGATCGGTGATGATGTCCTCGGTCAGCCCGTTTCCCAGCCGGCGCGCGGCCGCATCCTCTTCCAGCACGTCGAAGGGGAGCACCGCGACGACCGGCTTGCCGCTCGGAGGCGCCGTCCGCGGCATCCACCAGGCAGCAGCGCCAACGGCGAGGACGAGCAGCAACGACCCGACAATGACGGCGAGCGGTGGCCGGCGCGCGCGTTTACTCGCCGGGCTCGTAGCGGCTGTCGCTGCGGCGTTCGCCTCCGGCAGCACCAGCCTGTAGCCGCGCCGCGATTTTGTCGTCAGGATGGCGTGTCCGTTATCCTTCAGCGCGCGCCGGATCTCGTGGATACACTGCACCAGGCTGTCGTCCGTAACCGCCGTTCCCGCCCACACCGACTGCATCAGCTCACGCTTGGTGACGAGCCGGTTGGGGTTCTCGAACAAATAGCGGAGCACCGCGAAGGCCTGCGGCCTGAGATCGATAGAATTGCCCGACCGGTCGCTCAGCGTCTCGTTGCTCAGGTCGGCAACGACCCCGTTGATGACGAACCTGGTCGGCACCGAGGTGTCCATCGGCTCTCTCAATGCCGCTGTGTTGGGCTGCCTCATTTCTTACCACAGTTTTCGATGACTGGATTGTCGCCCGATCGTCGTTTCTTCGGCAAAAAATCGGCCCACATTCGTTACTTGCCAAGCGCTTCGGCTCACCCTGACGGCAACTTCATCAGCGATTGGGATGGGGTCCTGCATGAGCATGAAGCGCATGGTCTTGTTCGCACTTGCTGCATATGCCTGCAGCAACGCTTTCGCCGATGACCAGGTCTCCCGGATTGACGGTCTCTTCTGCAATTCAGAAGCGCAGCTGGACGAGACGCTCGCCCATATCGGCCGCAACGTGTCTCCGCAGTCAGCTGTGGAATTGACAAATATGCGCGGTGTCGTCTGCACCTACGCGGACAAGATCGAACTTGTCATCAACCGCCCGATCGACATCGGGCGGGTTCGCGGTTCTGCCCAGTTGGTCAAGTTCAAGGCGATGCTTGTCGCCGTCCGCGTCGGCAGCAACCTGCGTGCGGTCACTCCGCCGGCGGAAATCTTCCTCGTCACGCCGAAACGGCCTGAAAGCGCCTCCGTCGAGCGTGGCGCGTAGCAAGCCGGGCTGTACCCTGAGATCGCCGCTCTCGAGATGCTCACAGGCAGCAATCATAAGTGGCCATTGCTTATGGAAGTCCTGCCCTAGTGACAGCAACTTTCGCTTTGGTACTCCACCTGCTCGTCGAAATCCGGCCGCCCTTCGGGCGTGAAGTCCATCAGCGTCCATAGCGGCTCGATCGTGCCGGCATGACGCGGGTCCTGGCCGGGGTCCGAGGGCGCAAACAGCATCTCCGAACTCCAGAAATGGCGGATGCCGTCCGGCCCGCGCCGGAACACGCTCAGCATCGGCGCCTGCTCACCATCCTCGAACTCGGCGTGGTAGTCGCGCTTGAAGCTGTTGTGCGCCGACGACAAAAGCCGCATGTGTTTCCAGCCGCGCTCCGTCGCATAGGACGCCAGCCGCTCGATCGGAGCCTGCGCGATCACGGCGAAGCTGAAACCTGCCGGCATGAGATGCTTGACCGCCGGGTCGAGCTGATCGAGCAGCGCGGTGCAGGAAGGGCACGGCGTTTCCTTGCGCGGCATTGCCGCAAAGGGTCCGGTCGAGGGCTGCGCCCGATCGTCGTTCTTATGGCGCGGGAACATCATGTTGTAGACGATCAGCGTATCGCGGCCCGGTGCAAATAGCTCCGAAAACTTCACCTTCCGCGGCTTGCCGCCGGCATCGACGCAGTCGAACACATAGTCCTGCGGCAGCAGCCCGCCCTGCGGCAGCGCGCGGCGGGCGGCCGCCACCTCTTCCATGGCTCGGCGCAGCCAGATCTCCTTTTCCAGCAGCCGGTCGCGCGCGGCGCGGTATTCTGCGGATTCGTTGGGAAAGCCGGCCATCTTTCGTCTCCTCTGTCTCTGCCTTCCGGACGGGCATGTTCTATCAAGGACGTCGAGCGCGCCGTTGTTCCGACAGAGTGGATGCAGACGCCAGATAAATCACTTAACAGAGTGCCGACCATCGCCCCGCTTCCCACCTTTCGTTCAATAGCCAGACCGGAACAGGCGTGGCAACGAGATGCTTGTGAAACCCATCCCGCCAGGCATTGGTAGTTGGACGCCTGGCCAATTGGGGTTATCAGTCTCTGCGGGGGCGTCGGGAGGCTGATCATGACCAGCGATGCCGCAAGCTTCATCGGCAACATTCCGCAGTTTTATGACGAAGGCCTGGGGCCCGTCATCTTCGTCGACTATGCCGCCGACATGGCCCAGCGCGCCGCCGCATTAGCCCCGGCGCGGGTGCTGGAGACCGCCGCCGGCACCGGCATCGTCACGCGGCGGCTGCGCGACGCGATCCCGGCCAAGGCCACATTGACCGTGACCGATCTCAACGCGCCGATGCTCGAGATCGCCCGCACCAAGTTCCGGGACGGCGAGACGGTCTCCTTCCAGCCCGCCGACGCCACCGCACTTCCCTTTGCCGATAGCAGCTTCGACCTGATCGTCTGCCAGTTCGGCCTGATGTTCTTTCCTGACAAACCGCAGTCCTGCCGAGAGGCGTGGCGCGTGGTTGCCCCAGGCGGCCACTTTCTTTTCAGCGTCTGGGACGCGCATCGCTACAATCCGTTCGGCCGGATCGCGCATGAGGTAGCGGGAAGCTTCTTCGCGACCGATCCGCCCCAATTCTACCGCGTGCCCTTCTCATGCAGCCAGATCGACCCGCTCAAGGAGATGCTTCTGGAGGCGGGCTTCACCGGCGTTACCGCGTCGGTGGTCAGCCGGACGAAGGAGATCGCCGATATTGCGGCCTTCGCGCGCGCCGCCGTCTTCGGCAATCCGCTCATCGATCAGATCAGGGAGCGTGGCAGAATCGAACCTCAGAAGGTCGTGGACACGCTCCTGCGGGAGTTTCGACGCGAATTCGGCAGCGATCCGGCGCGCATGCCGCTGCAGGCCATATTCATTTCGGCGCGCAAGCCAATGTGACGCGGGAGCCGAAGCGGCTTCCACCAAAGCGGCGCTAAATACTGTAGCGGCCCCAGCCTGGCGACCCAGGCGGAGTTGAAAACGTCCCGGTTGCAGTCGCGCGAGTCATGGCCGGTCGATACCGTCCATCCCCCCGCGCCTCATGCCGCCACTGAGTGCGCTCCTGTGTCCCAGTGATACTTGAACTTGCCCTCCACCGGCGTGCGCAGAATTTCGCGACGCTCATACATGGTGGTTAGGGCGGCCCCAACCTGGTTCACATTATGACTGTGGCCCCGCTCTTCCAAACCAAGCACGATTTCGCTGATGCCGCGGCGTTCGCTGAAGAAACCTTCGTCCCGCAGTTTCTTCACCCGGTCGCGGCACGACTCGCCGGCAGGTGTCTGCGTGGCTCGTCGCGTGCGTGATTTCGGCGGTTCTGCCTCGTCAACACGGGCATCGCCCGGCATGGCCGGCCGGCCAGTGCCGAAAGGCGCCCGTTCGATGATCGGAATCAGCTTGTCCAAATATGTACGGACAAAAGAATCCTCTCCCTCGAGCTCAATGGTTCCCGAATGCGTATTGATTAGCACCTTTGCATTGGACATTCGTCTGCTCCCAACCAACCCCAGGATACCGTATCAAAAAAATTTCGAAATGATAGTTTCCCCCACGGAACCTGAGGGGGCTGGCAGCAGCATCCAAAAGTCTAACTTGTTGGAACAACTGGGCAATGCCCAGCGGTTGTATCGATGTCGCTGGTGATGACGCTCGCGTCCAAGCAAACCCGCCGAAGGCGGCCCTGATTTGCCGGCAACAGATTTGGGAATCGCCGTGTTACAAACTCGACGCCATGCGCTTGCGGCGGTCCGAGCCCAGCCCTGTCTCGTCCAGCAAGCCCCTGCGCTTGGCATCGTAATAATAGCCGCGCGCATAGAGCCTTACCGCCTGGTCGTGATTTCCGCCGGCGACCAGCCAGGCGCCGCGCAGATACTTCACCGCATATTTGAGATTGGTTTCGGCATCGAGAAGACCCTTCGCCGGCCCCTTGTAGCCCATGCCGCGGGCCGTTGCATGGCTGATCTGCATCAAGCCCCAGTAGCTTCTGCTGCGGGCGGCAGGGTTGAAATTGCTCTCGCGCTTCACCACGCGCCGCACCAGTTCCACCGGCACTTCATAGACCGCGGCATATTTTGCGATGAGCGCATCCAGATCGCTTTGCGGTCTGTCGGCTTTGGCATAGGCGTTGGGTGTGAAGGCCACCTCGGTGGCCGCAGGCGCAGTCGCTGCGGCTCCCCTGATGGGCGCGGCCCTCGCCACGGTCAGTGCAGCCGGTTTGGCCTGAGTGCCGGCAATGGGCTGCGCTTCGGCTCTGGCGGCCCCCGCCGAGGCCAAGGTGGGAGCCTCGGATGTGCCCGCACTTGCCGCGACAGCCTGAACGCTGGCTTCGGCGGCGCCCGCACTGGCCAAAGCCTGCGGATCAGCGGTGGAAGACGTCGGCAGAACGGCAACCGTGTCGGGCAGCGCCGGGTCGGCCGTTGATGTCATCGCAAGGGTCGCCGCCGCATCGCCCCCGGTCGATGTGCAAGCAGAAAGCCCAAGCAGCGACAATATCGCGCCTAAAAAAATAGATGTTCGCAGTCCGGGCAAAGTCACCCCTCAATCCCCACTGACAACCGTCACTCCGCCCTCCCCCTCCTTTACATGATGCCCTGCCTGTCAGCAACTCACCGGGAATCGGGTGTCTGAACCCTGGACGAACGGATAGACTGCTCTAACAATGGTTTGGGTTTGTTCTTGATTTGTACACATGGCCTCCCTGTGGTAGAAGGCCAGTAACCTAGGAGGAGAAGACAATGTCTCCTGTCCAAAACTACTGTCTGGTTCAAACGGCCATCGGCTGGCTGGGTATTGCGTGGAGCGAGCTAGGCGTCACCCAGTTGCAGTTGCCTGAGCGTGACCGCGCGACGACTGAACGGCGGCTGCGGAAACGCCTCCCCGATGGCGTGGAGAGCGTGCCGACGGGTCCAATTGAGCAGGTGATCGATTTACTGAAACGCTATGCTTCCGGCGCGAAGGTCGATTTTTCGCAGTCGCCCGTGGATCTGGCGGGCTGCGACGCCTTCAGGCTCGCGATCTATGATGCCGCACGCAAGCTCGGATTTGGTGAGACGACGACCTACGGCGAACTCGCGGTACGCGCCGGCTATCCCGGCGAAGCGCGCGACACCGGCCAGGCGCTTGGCCAGAACCCCGTTCCGATCATCGTTCCGTGCCATCGAATCCTTGCGGCGGGGAACAAGATCGGCGGCTTTTCAGCGCCAGGCGGCAGCGCAACGAAAACGCGCCTGCTCGAGATGGAGGGCGTTCACGTCGGGCCACCCCCGCCCGCTCAGGCTTCGTTTGGCTTCTGATACCCGCTCCCTGAGAAGAGCGATTTCGGGATAGCCGGAAACCGGTTCCCTCCGGAGTGCGTCAAAACATGGAGTCGAAGTCCTGCTTCTCGCACTCGTAGACCGGGCACTGACGACGGTCGGCAGCGGGAATATAGACTGTCTTTGCCCACTCATCGCGGTTGCAGAAGGCTGCGCTCCGGACGTATCGGCCATAGAGCGGAAGGTTTGGATTGCGCGTCGATCGGTACTGCATGATGGCTGCGCCATCCGCACGGATCCTCGCCTGGACGTCCCCGCAGCTCATTGCCGTCGAGGTATAGCGGGAAATGGCGGCAGCAGGCATTGCCGAAAGCAGCAATGTCACGAAAAGAACAACCTTTATCATCGCTCCTCCGTCAGGGCGGCGCGTTCAAGGCACTATTCGACCTCTTCCCTCCGTCCTGCTGAACAACTTGCGCGCCAACGATGCGGCAAATCTCCCGCTCGCCTTCGACGGTCGCGGGCAGAGGCAGGTCTCAGCGACCCGGAGTATTGCCTCAATGCCGTCTCCGGAAAACTGGAAAGTCGTCGTCGATATCCACTTTCTGGCACTGATAGACCGGGCATTGCCTTGTATCGGCAGCAGGAATGAATACGGTCTTCGCGTATTCGTCGTGCTGGCAGAAAAGGTCATTGCGAACATAGCGATCGTAGAGCGAGAGGCCCGGATTGCGCGTCGAGTTGTAGCGCATGATCGCCGCGCCCTCGGCCGAGATCGTCGCCCTGACCTGAGCACAGCCCATGCTCGTCGAAGTATAGCGTGAGATTGCGTGAGCCGGCAGCGCAACAATAATCAATGACGCTGCCACAAATGCCGTTTTCATCTTGCCTCCACTTGGACCCTGGCCAGACAGTCGTCGAAAGCGGGCCCACATCATCAAGGATCATCATACGCGATTGCACGCGCACGAGGCATTTACGTTCGCGTGATCGAATAGTTTCACCGGCAATGTAGAAGACAGGCTGTTGCGTGGCGGCCGATCGAGCGCTCTCACATGCGAACCAACGCCCGCAGCACACCCGCGGGCCACATCGCCCCGAGAGCAAGA
>JBEVEP010000035.1:0-9657 GCA_040512755.1 Mesorhizobium sp. | reverse complement strand
CTCCTTGACGATCTCGCGCTTGTCGCGGATCGACGCCAGCATCGAGCCCTCGGCGCGCAGCGCGTCCAGCATCTGGCTTTCGAAATCGCCGACGCGATTGACCGGGAGGCTGTCGAGGAAGCCGCGGGTGCCGGAGTAGATCGACGCGACCTGCTCCTCGACCGGCATCGGCTGGTACTGGCCCTGCTTCAGCAGCTCGGTCAGGCGCTGGCCACGCGCCAGCAGGCGCTGGGTCGAAGCGTCGAGATCGGAAGCGAACTGGGCGAATGCCGCCATCTCGCGATATTGCGCCAACTCGAGCTTGATGGTGCCGGCGACCTGCTTCATCGCCTTGATCTGCGCCGCCGAACCCACGCGCGAGACCGAGAGGCCAACGTTCACCGCCGGCCGGATACCCTGGAAGAACAGGTTCGTCTCGAGGAAGATCTGGCCGTCGGTGATCGAGATCACGTTGGTCGGGATGTAGGCCGACACGTCGTTGGCCTGCGTTTCGATGATCGGGAGCGCCGTCAGCGAGCCACCGCCATTGTCCTCGTTCATCTTCGCGGCACGCTCGAGCAGACGCGAATGGAGATAGAACACGTCACCCGGATAGGCTTCACGGCCCGGCGGGCGGCGCAGCAGCAGGGACATCTGGCGATAGGCCACTGCCTGCTTGGACAGATCGTCATAGGCGATCAGCGCATGCTTGCCGTTGTCGCGGAAGTATTCGCCCATGGTGCAGCCGGCAAACGGCGCCAGATACTGCATCGGAGCAGGATCGGACGCGGTGGCGGCGATAATGATGGAATAGTCGAGCGCGCCGCGCTCTTCCAGCACCTTGACGAACTGCGCGACGGTGGAGCGCTTTTGTCCGATGGCAACATAGACGCAGTAGAGCTTCTCCGACTCCGGACCGCTCTCATGAATGGCCCTCTGGTTCAGGATCGTGTCGAGAATAATAGCGGTCTTGCCCGTCTGCCGGTCACCAATGACCAGCTCGCGCTGGCCGCGACCGATCGGGATCAGGGCGTCGATGGCCTTCAGGCCGGTCGACATCGGCTCATGAACCGACTTGCGGGGAATGATGCCCGGCGCCTTGACGTCCACGCGGCGGCGTTCGGTTGCCTTGATCGGACCCTTGCCATCGATCGGATTGCCGAGGGCGTCGACAACACGACCGAGGAGAGCGGGGCCCACCGGAACGTCGACGATCGCGCCCGTACGCTTGACCGTGTCGCCTTCCTTGATGTCACGATCGTTACCGAAGATAACGACACCGACATTGTCGCTTTCGAGGTTCAGGGCCATTCCGCGAATGCCGCCCGGAAACTCGACCATTTCGCCTGCCTGGACGTTGTCGAGACCATAAACACGGGCAATGCCGTCACCGACGGAAAGCACCTGTCCGACTTCGGAGACTTCTGCCTCCTTGCCGAAGTTCTTGATCTGATCTTTCAGGATTGCGGAGATTTCCGCAGCGCGAATATCCATCAGCCGACCTCTTTCAGTGCAAGCTTGAGCGAATTGAGTTTGGTTTTAAGAGAAGTATCGATCTGCTTGGAGCCCATCTTCACGATTATCCCGCCAAGCAAGGACGGATCAACGGTGACGGCGATGGAAACATCCTTGCCGGCAACGCTTTTGAGCGCTGCCTTGAGCTCGGTTTCCTGCGCAGGCGTGAGCGCATGCGCGGAAGTCACTTCCGCAGCAATCTCGCCACGATTTTCCGCGGCGATTCTTCGGAAGGCATTTATCATGCCGGGGACCGCAAAGAGGCGCCGGTTCTTCGCCACCACACGCAGGAAATTCCCCACAAGCCCGGAGATCTTCGCCTTATCCGCGACAGCCGAGATCGCTTTCAACTGATCGTCCGCGGAGAAGACCGGGCTCTTGATCAGGCGTTTGAGATCTTCGCTCCCATTGAGCAGAGCTTCAAAACGGTCGAGATCCCGTTCCACCTGAGCGATAGCGTTCGACTGCGCCGCAAGATCGAAGAGAGAACTCGCATAACGTTCGGCGACACCGGAAATGGGCGAGCTGGACTTTGCCACGGGCCGTTTTCTCTTGTCTGCGGGTCAAAAGATTCTCGGCGCGAGTACCGGAATCTGGTTAAATCTTTGACCTTGTTGAATTTTATCGGCTGAAGGGAAACCGCGTAAGGCCTCCCCCGGCCAAAAGTCGATTGCCGTCTAGCACAGGCTTCCAGCGACCGCAACACGCTGGAACGCAAGCTTTTCAGACAGTTTTGTCGCAGCGGCAGTCAGCACCGCGGCTGCGCGTTCCAATTCACGGGATGAAGCCGAAAACAAAGGCCAGCGGAAGCGCCGCAAGGACCAGCGCGATGGCCAGCAAAACCCAGTTGTAGAGTGTGTTGCCGACGTCCGACATCATTGAGACCAGGCGGCCAAATGCTGTGAACAGCCACGAGAAACCCAGAGCCATATAAAGCATTGGCTGCGCCAGAAGAAGGCAGCAGAGGCCGAGTCCCAGATAGAAGCCGGACATGGTGGCGCGGGATTCGGCAAGCGCCTCTGGGTGACTTTCCTTCGCCTGAAGACGCAGCAACCGAAAGGTAAGACGCGGTGCAAACAGGAAGATGAGCCCCAAGAGCACGGTCACGACGGCCGACGACCAGGCAAGCCACTCACCCTGGGTCATCGGCCAGGGAAACGAAAGCTCCATTTAAAGTCCCCTCAAGGATGTCAGTTTCGAGTCGGCGCATTCTAGCCGGGACAAGACAACACGCCAGATGGGAGGCGGCGAAATCCCCATTTGCAGCGCGGATCGAAAAGGGCAGAAGCTCCAATCGCCAATTACAGGAAACTCTGTGGATCAATATCAACCTGCACACGGACAGACCCGCGTGGTTTAGGGCCGTTGGCGAGCATCGCCCTGATGAAGCCCTGCATATCCGAACGACGCTCACCCTGGACGAGCAATCGGTAACGATGGCGGCCTGCGACCAGCGCCAGCGGCGCCTCAGCCGGGCCAAGGATGTGAACATCTGTAGCCATCGGCGCTGCACGTCTGAGCCCGCGCGCATAGCTCTCGGCTTCCCCCCGCGTTTGTGCGCTGACGATGATGCCGGCCAGGCGACCGAACGGAGGCAGGTTGGCGCGCTCCCGCTCAGCGATCTCCTTCTCATAGAACGCTTCTGCATTGCCTGAAATGATCGCGCGCATGACCGGATGGTCCGGCTGATAGGTCTGCAAAAGACCAAGGCTCTTCTTGCCGGTCCGGCCGGCGCGGCCAGTGACTTGGCTGAGAAGCTGGAACGTCCGCTCGGCCGCGCGCGGATCACCATTGGCGAGACCGAGATCGGCATCGACAACGCCGACCAGCGTCATATTGGGAAAATTGTGCCCCTTCGCGACCAGTTGAGTGCCGATGACAATATCAGCCTCTCCTTTCGCTATGGCTTCCAGTTCCAGTCTGAGGCGCTTCACGCCACCCATCAAATCCGAAGACAGGACGATGGTGCGGGCATCCGGAAACTGTGCGACCACTTCCTCGGCGATGCGCTCGACGCCAGGTCCACATGCGACAAGATGATCGAACGTACCACATTCGGGACAAGCTTCCGGCCGCCTTTCGTTGTGGCCGCAATGGTGGCAGATAAGCTGGCCACGGAAGCGATGCTCGACCAACCAGCTCGAACAGTCCGGGCACTGAAAGCGATGGCCGCAGACACGGCAGAGCGTCAACGGCGCGTAGCCGCGACGGTTGAGAAAGAGCAGCGACTGTTCGTTGCGCTGCAACGTATCCCGCATATGGCCAAGAAGTGCCGGCGATAGAAAACCGCCCCGCTCGGGCGGAGTTCGCCGCATGTCTATGGCACTGATATCGGGCAACGCCGCCT
Source organism: Mesorhizobium sp. (assembly GCA_040512755.1). Lineage (GTDB taxonomy): Bacteria > Pseudomonadota > Alphaproteobacteria > Rhizobiales > Rhizobiaceae > JBEVEP01. The sequence goes on along the minus strand of JBEVEP010000035.1, from coordinate 5,816 downwards.
CTGCAAAGCGCAGCGGCAGGGCAACGCGATGATATCGCCCTTGCAGTGCATTGACCCTGGTTTCGATCGACGGCGTAGCGGAGGCAAGAACGATCGGAAAGCTGTCGATATGCGCGCGCACCACCGCCATGTCGCGTGCATGGTAGCAGACGCGATCTTCCTGCTTGTAGGCCGGGTCATGCTCCTCATCGACAACGACGAGGCCGAGTTCCTTGAAGGGCAGGAACAGCGCCGAACGCGCGCCGGCTACGACGCGCACACCGCCCTCCGCCACCTGCCTCCAGACACGCTCGCGCATACGCGGAGGCAGGTCCGAGTGCCACTCGGCCGGTCTTGCGCCGAAACGGTCGTGGAACCGCTCCAGAAATGCCTGCGTAAGGGCGATCTCAGGCAGCAGGATCAGAACCTGCCTGCCGCGCTCGAGTGCTGCGGCCACCGCCTCGAAATAGACCTCCGTTTTCCCCGAACCGGTAACGCCGTCGACAATCGTAACGCTGAATGCATCGCTTGCAGCGCGGTCGCGAAGGACTGCGGCGGCGGCCTTCTGATCGGGCGTCAGTTCCGGTGCGAAGTAGGCCGGGTCGGGTGAAGCCACGACCGGGCGCGGGGGGATTCGCACCACCTCAAAAACGCCTTGGGCCTTGAGCCCGTCCACCACGCTCGACGAAACCCCCGCGGCATGGGCAAGGCCCGACCGTGTCCAGGCGAGTCCGTCGGAGGTGAGTTCGAGGACACGCGCTCGCGCTGACGTCATGCGATCGGGTTCGATGCCGGTGCGCTGCAGGCCTTCTCCCCACGGTTCGGGATCGAAAGCTTCCGGCGCGCGCAGGATCATGCGCGCCACCATGCCCGGCGGCGACAGAGTGTAGGCCGAAATCCAGTCTATCATGCGGCGCATGCCAACGTTGACCGGGGGGCAATCGAACGCTTCCGAGATAGGCCTCAGCTTCTTCGAATCGACTTCATCGGCGCCGCCGTCCCAGACGATACCGGCGACTTCCCGTGGACCCAGCGGTACGCGCACGATAGAGCCCGGTTCCACTGACATTCCGCTTGGCACAGCGTAGCTATAGGGCCGCTCCGCTGGCATCGGCACCAGGACCGGAACGGAGATGGGCCGCCCAATAGGTCGGACTCGATGCGAATCTTCTTTCATCGGACGTGACCTTGCCCGGAACTTCGTCTAGAGCAAAGAGCGATCACTGAAGCGGCCCGGCCGTTTCGCATGGCGTCGGCGATGAAACTGTTCTGGACGCCATGAGTGAGAACTAGCTCCGCCGCGACTCTGAAAATCGTTTAGTCAGGCGCGGCGGAAAGATCGCCAAGGAGGCCAGCATGAAATTCTTTGTCGACACAGCGGACGTGAAAGAGATCCGCGAGCTGAACGATCTCGGATTGCTCGACGGTGTTACGACCAACCCATCCCTGATCCTGAAATCGGGCCGCGACATCAGGGAGGTGACGAGGGAGATCTGCGAGATCGTCAAGGGACCGGTGTCGTCGGAGGTAACCGCGACCGAATACTCAGACATGATGCGCGAGGCAGCCGTACTTGCGAAGATCGCGGACAATATCTGCATCAAACTGCCACTGACACTGGACGGGCTGAAAGCCTGCAAGGCGCTGACGTCCGACGGCCATTTGGTGAACGTCACGCTCTGCTTCTCGGCCAATCAGGCGCTGCTCGCGGCCAAGGCCGGCGCAACCTTCATCTCCCCCTTCATCGGCCGCATCGACGATATCGGGATCGACGGCATGGAGGTGATTTCGGAAATCCGGACGATCTACGACAACTACGACTTCAAGACTGAGATACTGGCCGCATCGATCCGCACCGTGAATCATGTCAAGCAGGCGGCTCTGATTGGGGCCGACGTTGCAACCGTGCCGCCAGCGACCTTGAAGGCCCTCGTCAAGCATCCGCTGACCGACAAAGGACTGGAGCTGTTCCTGGCCGACTGGGCGAAGACAGGGCAGAAGATCGGATAGGGCATCCTCGGAACGCCGGCTCCCGGTTTTCCTTCAACGGTCCTATTCGGCTGAAAACTCAGCGTTCCGGTCTTCAGCCAAAACCTGAACGGTGTGCCGCTGCAGCCGGCCCGTGATCTCGGCCAGGTCGCCGTCGAGCGCATCGGGCTGGATCGGTTTCCCGATGGTGATCGAGAAGGAGCGGCCCTTCTTGTTGAGCAGTTCGTGGAAGACGGTCATGTCGCGCAAGTCGGTCGAGTATTTCGAAAGAAAATAGAACAGGCCGGAATTGCGCGCTGTGATGCGCGCGGGGATAACCGGATATTGATAGCGTCGCGCCAGTGTCACCAGCGAGGTCTGCCACGGGCGTTCCGTGAGCACGCCATCGTTCCAGTAGGCGATCCGGCCAGACGGGAACAACACAATCGCCTTGTTCGCCGCAAAGGCGCGAGCCGTCATTTCAAGAGTATTGCGGCTCTTGGCATGAGACTTTTCGCCTTGCCGCCACTCGACCGGGATCAGAATTTCCCGAAAACCGGGCGCAACACGCAAGGCATCGCGATTGGCGAAGATCGCCATATCCGGACGAACTGATTTCAGCATATCGAAAACGGCAATGCCATCAGCAATACCCGTCGGATGGCTCGGCGCGAGGATGAAACCGGAGCTTTCAGGCAGGTTCTCAATGCCCCTCACAGATACGTCCAACGAAAGCAATGCACTGAGATAGGACATTGCCTCCCATCCCGACAGGTCGGCAACGTCTTCCGCCATGGCGATGGCTTGCCGGTAGTGCAGGAAGCGCAGCAACAACGGCCTCATGACAGGCCAAAGCGGATGAACCGAAAGCGTCGTTGCACGTTCGGCGATCAATTGATCAACGATGTGGGCTTCGGCATTGGCGCTCGCGCCGCGAATCCATCGCGCGCCGATAATTTCAGTAGGGCTGGACGGCGAAGTGCGAGGGTCCATCAGCTTCCCACTTCCTGAGCGCTAGAAGATCCCCGATCGAATCTTCATTCCACGCTACAATTCCGTTCTTAAGCGTGATCGTTGAAAAAGTCCGCAACAACTTGCGAATTTCAGAATCGGGACACTAGCGTGCTGTTTGGCTGAAACCTGTGACGTCCTCATGACACACTAGGGCCTGTTGAGATTCATGTCATGGCGAGCCGAAAATGGTGGGTTTCGAGAACCGTAGCGGAGCGTACGCTCTGGTACGCGAGCAACGGAAGCGCAGAAAACCGCCATTTGCAGGCCGTCATGGCGTGAATATCAACAGACCCTAGGCAGGACAGGCCATTAGCCGGCTCAGCGGGGTCCTGTCCGCTTCAAGTCCTGCGCGACGGCGAGCCTGAGCAGTTCCGCCAGTTCTCGCGCTGCCCGGTTCTCGGCATCGATTTCGGCTCTCAGATTCGCGAATTCCTGCGTCGGCACATCGTACTGCGACGAAACTTGCCGCCGACCTCTCGCCACCTCCGCACCCGCCTTTGTAAGCCTGTAACTTGAGATGAGTGTCAGGGTGCGCGCAGTGGGCTGATCCTCATCGGCGATCTGCACAAATGTCGAAACCTCGTTCAGTTTCGTTACGCCGAGTTCCAGCTCATAAGCCGGATTCTCCGGCTCGCCCTTGCCTCCGCCGAAGTAGAATATGAGGTGGTTCCTGATCTCCTGCGCGTAACGCGTCGTCACTGGCTTGACCGCGACAGAGTTCAACTGAGCGCTGGTGCTGTCAGAGATGGCGGATGCGGCGACCGGATGATTGGAATAAAGCGGCTGCACAGTGCATGCCGAGGCCAAAGCCAAGGCAGAAAGAACCGCGATGGGGAGAAAGTAGCTCACCGATTTCCGATTCCGCTCAGGCAACCACATTCACTATTCTCTGCGGGACGACGATCACCTTCCGCGGCTGTTTGCCGTCCAGCGCCTTCTGCACGAAGTCGAGTCCCAGCACCGCTTGCTCGACCTCACCTTGGTCTGCCTCGCGGGCAATTGTCAAATCGCCGCGCTTCTTCCCGTTGATCTGGATTGGATAGGTAACATCGTTGTCGACCACCAAGGCCGGATCGAATTTCGGCCAGGGCTGGTTGGCCACAAATCCCTCGCCGCCAAGCGCTTTCCAACATTCTTCCGCCAGATGCGGCATCATGGGCGCGATCATGACAGTGAGCATATCGAAGGCCTCACGCAGCGCCGCGGCGAGCGTTCCGTCCGGGCTGCCTTGGACCAGGGAGGTGGCTGGCGCCTGGATTATGTTGACCAACTCGTACATGCGAGCGACGGCTTTGTTGAAGGACAGCTTGTCGATATCCTCGCCCACTGCCTTGACCGTCTTGTGCGCCGCTTTGGAAATGGCGGCAGCTTCGCCCATCGCGGCAGATTGGCCGCGCACCTTGGCAAGTACGGGCGCTACCTCGGAGACGACACGCCAAATGCGCTGCACGAAGCGATGCGCCCCTTCGACGCCCGCCTCTGTCCAGATGACGTCGCGGTCGGGAGGCGAATCGGAAAGCATGAACCAGCGGGCCGTATCCGCGCCGTAGCTGGCGATGATGTCGTCCGGATCGACGACATTCTTCTTCGACTTCGACATCTTCTCGATGGAGCCGATCTCGATGTGCGTGCCGTCCGCAATCAGGGAGGCGCGGCGCTGGCCGTCCACTTCCGTGATTCTCACGTCCGCCGGCTGTACCCAGCCATGCGGCCCGCGATAGGTCTCGTGCACGACCATGCCTTGGGTAAACAAACCCTCGAAGGGCTCCTCGACCACGCCGAGATGGCCCGTAGCCTTCATGGCGCGCGCGAAAAAGCGCGAATAAAGCAGGTGCAGAATCGCGTGTTCGACACCGCCGATATACTGGTTGACCGGCAGCCAGCCTTTGGGGCCGTCGACTGCCGAGAGCGTGGTGGGCGATGCCTCGTTCCACGGATCGGTAAAGCGCGCGAAATACCAGGACGAATCGACGAAAGTGTCCATCGTGTCGGTGTCGCGGCGCGCAGCCTTGCCGCATTGCGGGCAGTTGACATGCTTCCAGCTCAAATGATGGTCAAGCGGGTTACCCGGCTTGTCGAACGAGACATCCGTCGGCAGAAGCACAGGCAGGTCTTTGTCGGGCACTGGCACCGAGCCGCATGCTTCGCAGTGGATCACGGGAATCGGGCAGCCCCAGTAGCGCTGGCGCGATATCAGCCAGTCACGCAGACGATACTGCACCTTCCGCTCACCCATTGGCCGATTGCCGGCTAACTTGGCCTCCAGCAGCCGCGCGACTTCGTCAAAAGCCTGCATGGGCTTCATGCCGTCGAGGAAGCGCGACTTGATCATCACGCCGTCGTCGACATAGGCCTCGTCGATGATCTGGAACGTTGAGGCGTCGGCCCCCTCCGGCATCACGACCGGAACAACAGGCAGGCCATACTTGTTCGCGAAATCGAGGTCGCGCTGGTCGCCGGACGGACACCCGAAAATGGCGCCCGTGCCATAGTCCATCAGAACGAAATTCGCGACATAGACCGGGAGCGTCCACGACGGGTCGAAGGGATGGACGACGCGAATGCCCGTATCGACGCCCTTCTTCTCGGCTGTTTCCAGCTCGGCAAGCGAAGTGCCCATCTGATGCACCTCGTCGATGAACCGTGCCAGTACCGGATCTTTTTCCGCTATTTTCCGTGCCAGCGGATGGTCAGCGGCTATGGCCATGAAGGACGCACCGAAGATGGTATCGGGCCGCGTTGTGTAGACTTCGAGTTCCGTCTCGCCCTCCGGCGCGGTGTCCGCTGCAAGCGGCCAGCGGATGAGCAACCCCTCCGAGCGGCCGATCCAATTCTGCTGCATTACCCTGACCTTT
>JBEVEP010000030.1:0-21118 GCA_040512755.1 Mesorhizobium sp. | reverse complement strand
CTGATCGGCGGCTACGCGACCGCCATCCTGTCCACCCGCTATGGCTTCTCGTTCTGGCTCTGCCTGCCGCTCTCCGGCGTGATCGCGGCCGCCTGCGGCGCCCTGGTTGGGGCGGCAATCCTGCGCCTGCGCGGCGTCTATTTCGCCATGGTCTCGTTGGTGCTGACCGAGGTCGCACGTTTGCTGGCGCTGGCCTTGCCGATCACCAACGGCGCGAAAGGTATCGTCAGCATTCCGCTGCCTGGCCCGATCAGCCTCTTCGGACTGACGCTCGTGCCGGACTTTGCCACCTTGGCCAATCCGCGGCTCGCCTTCTACATTGTCGCGGTACTGCTGATGGCGCTTTGTTTCTTCGGTCTATACAGGCTGGCGCATTCGCGCATTGGGCAGCTCTGCCAGTCGCTACAGCAGAACGAGGAGCTTGCTTCTTCGATCGGCGTCAACATCGCGTATCTCCGCATCATCGCCTACGCGATCTCTTCCTTCCTTGGCGGTGTCGGCGGGGCGATGTTCGCTTCCATTTCGCAGTCGATCTATCCATCGAGCTTCACCGTCGCCGATTCAGTCAACTTCATGCTGAACTGTTTCCTGGGCGGACTGAGCTATGTGATAGGCCCGATGCTCGGAACCTTCGTCCTGTATTTCGGGTGGGACGTCCTGTTCCAGACGGGCGAGTTCCAGCTCCTGATTTTCTCGACGGTGCTGATCATCCTGATGCTCGTGCTGCCCAACGGACTGTTGAGCCTCACGCTGCCTTCGAAGAGGAAAGGCTAGCGCCATGGCGGACGTCCTTCAAATTTCAGGACTATCCAAACGATTCGGCGGGCTGGTGGCTGTCAACGACGTGTCCTTCTCCGTCCGCGAGGGAGAAATCCTGTCCGTCATCGGACCGAACGGCGCCGGCAAGTCGACCCTGTTCAAACTGATTTCGTCCTTCCTCCGCCCGACGGACGGAGAAGTACGCTTCAAGGGCGAACGGATCTCCGGCCTTGCACCACACATCACCGCACGGAAGGGAGTCGTCCGAACCTTCCAGGAGACCACGATCTTCAAGAGCATGACCGTACGCGACAATGTCGTCACGGCGCATCATCTGCGGTCCAAGGCAAGCCTTGCCGGCTTCTATTTCGGCTCAGCCGCGGCCCGTCAGGATCAGGAAACGTTCGGTCAGTCGGCAGACGAGATCCTCGTGTTTCTCGGACTCGACGGCCAGCGCAACGAGATTGCCAGCAACCTCCCACATGGTCATTTGCGGGCGCTCGGCATCGCGATCGGATTGGCGACGAACCCGGCAGTGCTGCTTCTCGATGAGCCGTTCGCCGGGATGAACCATGACGAAACCAGACGGGCTGTCGAAATCGTCAGGAAAGTCAGGGAGCGCGGCATCACCGTTCTGCTTGTCGAGCACGACATGCCGGCAGTGATGAACATCTCGGACCGGATCGTCGTCCTGAACTTCGGTCAAAAGATCGCCGAAGGCACGCCAGCTGAGATCCAGGCGAATCCCAAGGTCATTGAGGCCTATCTGGGCGCCGAAGACGAATCGATCGGAATGTAGCCATGGACCCGTTGCTGAAGTTCGACGATGTGGAACTCTACTACGATCATGTCTACGCGCTGAAAGGCGTCTCGATTGAGGTCAGGGAAGGTGAAACAATCGCGCTGATCGGCGCCAATGGCGCGGGCAAGACTTCGATCCTGCGCGCCATTACCGGCCTCAAAAAGGTCCACAAGGGAGAAATCCACTATCGCGGCAAGCGGATAGACGGCGCCGAGCCGGATGAGATCGTGCGAATGGGCATCTCGATGGTGCCCGAGGGACGCCGGGTATTTCCCTTCATGACTGTGCGGGACAACCTGCTGATGGGAGCCTTTTCCCGATCCGACAAGGCCGAGATCAATCAAAGCATCGAGATGGTCCTGACTCGCTTTCCGCGACTCAAGGAGCGTTATTCCCAGCAGGCCGGGACAATGAGCGGCGGCGAACAGCAGATGCTCGTCATAGGCCGGGCGCTGATGGCCCGGCCGCGACTTCTTCTGCTTGACGAGCCTTCGCTCGGGGTGGCCCCAAAACTGGTGCAGGATATTGCCCGCTCGATCGTAGCGATCAATCGCGATGAGAAAGTCAGCGTGCTCCTCGTCGAGCAGAATTCGCGCATGGCATTGCGGATCTCGCAACGTGCCTATGCGCTAACGACGGGCCGCGTGGCGCTGAGCGGAAATTCGGCGGAGCTACTGGCCGACGAACGCGTCAAGCACCTTTATCTCGGCGGTGAAGTCTAAGGGCATTGGGCATGCGAATACTCGTCATCAATCCGAACACCACTGCGTCAATGACCGGCAAGATCGGAAAGGCAGCCACCCTTGCGGCAACGGCAGGAACCGAAATCGAGGCGCGGAACCCCAAGGACGGTCCGCCAAGCATCGAGGGCTACTTCGATGAGGTGTTCGCAATTCCTGGTATCCTGACGGAAATGGCGAACGCCGGCAAAATGGATGCCTATGTCATTGCATGTTTTGATGATACCGGCCTTGATGCTGCGCGCTGCGCAACGGATGCTCCTGTGATCGGGATCGGCGAAGCTGCTTTCCACCTTGCAACCCTGATCGCCGGCAAGTTCAGCGTGGTAACCACGCTGGCAAGGTCAGTGCCCGCTATAGAGCACAACCTTTCAAAGTACGGACTTTCCTCGCGATGCGCTAAAGTCCGAGCGGCCGATGTGCCGGTTCTTGATCTCGAGCTTCCCGGATCGGACGCCAGGCACAAGATCTCGGCCGAAATCGCCAGAGCTGTTGCGGAAGATGGGGCAGAGGCAATCGTCCTTGGCTGTGCCGGCATGGCCGATCTCGCAAAGCACCTCACCGAGAAGCATGGTGTTCCCGTGCTTGACGGTGTCGCCTGCGCAGTACGCCTGGCCGAAGCGGTCGTAGGACTTGGTCTGAGGACCTCGAAGATCGGTGGCTACGCCCCGCCCCGCGCCAAGCGTTTTTCGGGCTTCTATGCCCCATTGTCGCCGCAGGAGAACCAGGGGCCTCGGGCCTCGAACGTATAGGGCGAGGCATTCGCCTCCGCCAAGCACTCTGTGGGTTGTTTGATCGCCGCTCTCCGGCGGGATTGACCGCAAAGTAAGCAATATGAGATTCCATACAAGCAAACGCTGCCGCGCGCCCGATTCAAAACTGACCCAAGAAAAATGGCGACCAGCGAGTTTTGCCAGAGAAGACTATCATGCTGACCGTACTGCAGCCGGAAAATGACAGCGAAAAACCAGCGACGCGTTGGTATCCGATTTACCACGGACTGAGGGACGCCATCGTTGGTCATCGCCTCGCCCCCGGCACGAAACTGCCGGAAGACGAGCTGGCCTCGATTTATTCGGTCAGCCGCACGGTGATCCGTGCAGCCCTGCAAGCCCTTTCGCATGATCGGCTGGTCAGGCTCGAGCCGAACCGGGGCGCTTTCGTCGCGCAACCGTCCAAGAAGGACGCGCGAGAAGTCTTCGAGGCTCGCGCACTGATCGAACCCAAGGTTGCCGCCCTCGCGGCGGAAGTGGCAAAGCCCAAGGATATCCTGGTCCTGCGGCGGCACCTGGAAAAGGAACATGAGGCGCTCCATGCAGGCCGTGACAGTGACGCCATCATGTTGTCAGCGCGCTTTCATGTCGGGGTTGCGGAGATCGCCGATCATTCCATTCTTACCGGTTTCGTGCGGGATCTCGTTTCCCACTCCTCGCTGATTATCGCGCTCTACTGGAAACGGCGCGACACGACATGCGAGAGCCATGCCCACCATGCTCTGGTCGATGCACTTGAGGCCGGGCGGGCTTCAGACGCCGCCGACCTTATGAGAAGCCATATGGTCGACTTGCTTTCGGGACTTGATCTTTCGCGTGGCGAAACGAAACCCGAGAAACTTGCAGACATCTTGCGTTGACGTTGGGGCGTAGCGCGCACACTCCAGGCTTGGGCACGGTCAAGCAGTGACCTATTCATCCTCACTGCGTCTCGTCTGCCGGCAGCCAGGCTCGAGACAAAGCTGACTACGCTTTCTCGCGGCTACGAAACCGACGTAAAAAATCGTCGCCCTTTGAACCTTTCTCCTGCGACAGACGACAACGATGGTGAACGCCGCAGCGGGCGTTTGAAAACAACCGTTGGAAGGATTAATCGCATGATGAACAAAGGGTACACGAGCGCGATCCTCATCGCGGCAAGCGTCGGTTTCACCGCAATCAGCATCGGAGAGGCAGGGGCCGCCGCGAACCTGGACCTGACCGGCGGCACAAACACACAGCAGGGCCAAGCGCCGAAACCGGGCGATTCTGCCAAGAAATGGCGGGACTTCATCTTCGAAGGAGCCAAGCCACCCAAGCCCAGGCCCAAGTAATCTGGTGCGGGCCATCCCAACTGCGCGATTTGCAGATTCGACATGATCACGTTGCGAGGTGGTACCTGCGACCACCTCGCCACGTTTATGTTTCGCGCGGCGCGTTGTCCGGGCGCTCTGAAAGCCACCTGGACTCGCATGTACCAGTCCAATGCGCGTCGCTTGAACTACATAACGTCTGCAGCCAGCAGCATGTCGTTGCTGGCTGCGTCGCGCATCTGCGCGAGACTGCGATTGTCCAGTACTTCAGCGACGGCTTCGCGCACTTCCAGCATCATGTGGCGCACTCGGCATCTCGCCTCGTCACAATCCTCACAACGTTGATACTGCGTGCGGCTCGCACATGGGATGGGTGCGAGCGGACCGTCGAGAACACGAACGACGTGCCCTATTTTGATGTCTGCTGGCAAGGAGCCGACCTGGCCATCGTCGCGGCCTGTCGTCACTTTTCTGACCGCGTCTGAAATAGCCTCGACTACTCTGCGCCACCCGCGGGCATGTGCTCTGCATCGGCAGGCACTGGCCTCCGCATCGGGAAGACCGTTCTCAGCGCCACAAAGAAGACTGGGGTGAGGAAAAGGCCAACCAAAGTCACGCCCAGCATTCCGAAGAATACGGCAGTGCCCAGGGAACGGCGCATCTCGGCCCCCGGTCCAGTTGCGATCATCAGCGGCACGACGCCGAGAATGAACGCAAATGCAGTCATCAGGATTGGCCGCAGCCGGAGCCGGCACGCTTCCACTGCGGCGTCGACGGCGCCCGCGCCGCGCTCCTGCGCTTGCCGCGCAAACTCGACAATCAGAATCGCATTTTTGGCCGCAAGCCCCACCAGGACCACGAGCCCGATCTGGACAAGGATATTATTGTCCAATCCCCTGAGCGTTATGCCGATCAGTGCAGCCAGAACCCCGAGCGGGACGATCAGTACGATGGCGAAAGGCATGATCCAGCTTTCGTACTGTGCCGCCAGCGCCAGGAACACGAACAACACCGACAGCCCAAAAATGAAAATCGCGGTGTTTCCCGTCTGACGTTCCTGCAACGCCAGTTCGGTCCATTCGAATGTGGTGCCGCCAGGCAGAATGCTGTTGGCGACCTGCTCCATGATGTCCAATGCGTCACCGGTCGACACGCCGGGCGCAGCATTGCCTTGGAGCGGGACAGACGCATACATGTTGTAGCGCTGCACCAGCGAAGGCCCAGTGATATCGCGGATCTCGACCAGAGTGCCAAGGGGCACGAGCGCCCCGGTTTCCGAGCGCACCTTCAGCTTGGGAATATCGTCCCTCTCCACGCGGAACGCCTGATCTGCCTGTGCCCGCACCTGGTAGATGCGGCCGAATGCATTGAAGTCGTTGACATAAGCAGTGCCGAGATTGATCGAAAGGGTCTCGAAAATGCTCGGTATGGCGACATTCAACATACGCGCTTTGTCCCGGTCTATCTCGAGGAAGAACTGCGGGCTGGATGCCGAGAATGTTGTGAAGACGCCGGTCAGGCCGGGCGTCTGGTTCGCCTTGGCCGCAATCTCGTAGGCGAGCTGGATCAGCTGGCGCACATCGGGACTGCTCCGCTCCTGCAACTGCAGTTTGAAGCCACCGGCATTGCCGATGCCGCGTACGGGAGGCGGCGGCAGCACGATGATGAACGCCTCCCGGATGCTCTGGAGACTGCCGAATAGCGTGCCGATAATTTGCTCCGCCGATTGTCCGGCCTTGAGCCGTTCCTCGAAACTGTTGAACGGCGCGAAAATCACGCCAGCATTGCTGGCGTTCGTAAAGGTCGCGCCTGAGAAACCGGCAAACGCGACGGCATCGTGCACGCCCGGTGTTTTGCGGACCATGTCTGACGCCTGCTGGATCACAGCGTCAGTTCGACCGAGCGAAGAGCCCTCGGGAAGTTGCACCACCACGATGGCGTAGCCCTGGTCCATCGTCGGGATAAATCCTCGCGGAACAGTCTGGAACATATGGAAAGTTCCATAGATCAGGAGGCAGAACACAACGAGGGAAGCAAGGATCATGGCCGTGGAACTGACCAGCGTGCGGACTAGCCAAGCGTAATACCGGGCCATGGCGTCGAAGCCACGATTGAAACCGTCGGACATCGCCCGTCCGTAACGCGCCAAGAAGAACCGCGAAGGCGTCCGGGTCGAGTGGTGCGGCTTGATCAGCAAGGCCGCGAGAGCAGGGGAAAGAGTGAGCGAATTGAACGCCGATATGGCTGTCGAGACCGCAATGGTGATTGCAAACTGCAGGTAGAACTGACCGGAAATCCCCGGAATGAAGGCCGTAGGAACAAACACCGCGATCAGCACCAGGGATATGGCAAGAACCGCGGTACCCACCTCATCCATGGTCAAATGCGCGGCAGGGTAGGGGTCGAGCCCGCGCGCCACGTTGCGCTCGACATTCTCCACGACGACGATCGCGTCGTCGACCACGATGCCGACCGCGAGCACAAGGCCGAAAAGGGTCAGCATGTTCAGGGAAAATCCCAGGGCGAGAAGGATTGCCAGCGTTCCGATGAGCGACACCGGAATGGCAACGATCGGAACGATGGCCATGCGCCATGACTGCAGGAACACGATGATGACGATAACGACGAGAAGGATCGCTTCCCCAATCGTCTTGTAGACTTCGGTGATGGATTTCTGGATGAATTCGGTCGGATTATAGACGATCTGATAGCTCAGGCCGGGTGGGAAGTTTTTTGCTAGCTCGGCCATCTTGGCCTGGATTTCCGCAGCCGATCCAAGCGCGTTCGTCCCCGGCCTCTGGAAGATAGCGAGCGCGACCGCCGGCTTGCCGTTCAGATAGGAATTGGTGATGTAGTCTCTTGCGCCGAGTTCGATGCGCGCAACATCTTCCAGTTTGATCAGACGGCCATCATCGGTCGATTTCACGATGACATAGCGGAACTCGCGCGCGTCGTCGAAACGGCCCTGAGTGGTGACTGCGTACTGAAAGGCTGAACCTGTATTGACCGGCGGCGCACCGATCGAACCGCCCGATACCTGGACATTTTGTTCGCGCAGCGACTGCACGACGTCGCCCGCAGTCATGCCGTAGGAAGATAGTTTCTCGGGATCGAGCCATATGCGTAGCGAGTACTCGCGCTCGCCGAAAATGATGAGATCGCCCACGCCATCCAGCCGCAGCAATACGTCACGCACCTGCGAGCGTGCATAGTTGGAAACATAGAGCTGGTCATAGGTGTCATCCGGCGACAGCATGTGGATGACCATCATGAGGTCGGGCGAACTCTTCGCCGTCGTCACACCGAGCCGGCGCACTTCCTCGGGAAGCCTTGGCTCTGCGATCGAAACGCGGTTTTGAACGAGCACCTGCGCCTGGTCGAGATCGGTGCCCAGCCGGAACGTGATGGTCAATGCCATCGAACCATCGCCAGAGGAATAGGAGGACATGTAAAGCATGTCCTCGACACCGTTGATCTCCTGCTCGATCGGCGTCGCGACGGTGGCGGCGACCGTTTCCGCGTCAGCGCCAGGGTACTGGGCGCGGACTACGATGGTTGGCGGAGCGATCTCGGGATACTGTGCAACCGGAAGCTGCGTGTAAGCGATGAAGCCTATGATAAGCAAAACGATCGACACGACCGAGGCAAAGATCGGCCGGTCGACGAAGAAGTGCGAGAACCTCATTGTTCCAGTCCCGCGGTCTCGGCGGTGGGAGGCAAAGTGACAAACTCAGGTTTGATCTTCACGCCCGGTCTTACCCGAACCAGTCCGCTGACCACGACGTTCTCATCACCTTTCAGTCCCTCGCGAATGACACGATAGCCATCGAGCTTTGGGCCTGTCCGAACAGGCTTGGCCGATACGGTCCCCGTGTCGTCGACGACAAAGACGATGCGGCGGTTGAGGTCCGCGCCGATCGCCTCGTCGGGCAACAGAATACCGGGATGGGGAAGCGAACCGGGTACGTTGATGCGGCCGAACATGCCCGGCTGAAGTACGCCATCGGCATTGTCGAACCGCGCACGCACGCGCATCGTTCCCGTCGCGTTGTCAATGCGGTTTTCGGCGAAGTCGAGCTTTCCTTTGAAGACCGCCTCCTCGCGGTCTGCCACGCGAACGGCGACTTCGAGACCGCCAGCCCCCTCCTGCATGCTGCCGCCGCGCTGACGCGCATCACGCGCATAACTGAAGTAGGTCCGCTCATCGATGTCGAAATAAAAGTCGATGGGATTCCAGGCCACAATTGTAGTCAAAAGAGTGGAGTCAGGTTGCACAAGATTTCCCGCTGAGACCAGCCGGCGATCGATCCGGCCCGTCAATGGGGACCTGATCTCGGTGAACTCCAGATTGAGACTCGTGTTTCTAAGGTCCGCTTTCGCGCCCTGAAGCTGAGCCTGCGCGGCGAGATGCTCCCTTCTACGGTCATCCAGTATGGAGGCTGCAAGGTTTCCCGATTTCGCCAGCGCCTCCGCGCGCTCCAACTGCATGCTCGTAAATTGGAGAAGGCTTGTCGCAATATCCACCCTGGACTTGGCCGCATCGAAAGCCGCCTGATAGGGCCGGCGGTCGATCGTGAACAGAAGGTCGCCCTGGTTGACGATCGCGCCGTCCTGAAAGTGCACCTTGGCGAGGTAGCCGCTTACGCGGGATCTGATATCGACATCGTCGACCGCCTCGAACCGTCCGACGAACTCGTCGTCCTCCACGATATTGCGAGCGACGGGCTTCGCGACCGTGACGACAGGCGGCTCCTGTTGGGCGAATGAGTCGGCTGCGAAGATCAGGGCGAGAATGAGCGCACCTGCCGCGCCGATGAGCATCCTTGGAAGCGGACGCTGCAGCATTCTGCTGCGGATGATTGGTAAAATGGTTGTCTCGTCCATAGCAACCTCTTGCTGGAGCTTGTGGTCGGTCGAGATTTCGTGCGCGTCAGAGCAACTGCTCGACGAATTGGGGGAGGCATTGCGCACTGCACAAGGATACTTCTCGAAAACGAGCGAAATGTCTATCGCTGCGTGGCTGTATCGAGTTCAGCGAGGCCACGCGGGACGAAGAGGCTAACCTCAGGGAGGGCCACCGTTCCCCTCTCACCGGTGAGAGGCGCGGCACTCTGAGAGAGCATTGACCCCGGCCATATAGCGGCGCACACGCGCCGCCATATGCTAACCTGTCGCTGGCCGCCGAAAACCCAGGGGCGACCACTCAGTCCCGCTTCAGCAGGGCGGGTATGGGTAATATCCGCAAGGTGGGGGCGGAGAGTACGGTCGATAGGCGGAAGCAGCAGCGGCGCCGATCATCGCGCCGGTAGCCAGTCCAGCGCCGTAGTAGGCCCCAGGATGAGCATACCAACCACCATGCCAAACGGGCGCATGCCAGCCAACGCCTCCGACAACGCCGACATGACCGTAGCCGCCGCGCGCCGCGAACCAATCAATAAAAAGTGATGCCGGCCCGTTTGCTCCGGCGAGGTCGCCTTCCAGCACCGACACATCAAACGTCAGGTTGCCGCCCTCAAGCTTGGGGGCCTTGAGAACCACCACGGCGTCCTCGATCGCGGAGCCGTCGCTGTTCAATACAGATACCGTCGCGTTAGGAGGATCCTTGGCGAAGCTATCGTTGCCTTCATCCCACTGCTTGATGAAATCGGCGGTCAACACATGCCCTGCAGCTCTGACCGGCCTGTCGGCGAAGACGATTGAGTTGGGCGCGATATCGCTCATCGTCAGCTTTCCGTTCTCGAGCTTGGCCCCTCCGGAATTCAGCACCGCAAGCGAGGGAACCATCGTCGCGGTATGCGCGCCAACCGTCTTTTGCGCTGGCGCCGTGATGGCATCCTGTGCGAGCGCTTGCCCATATGTCCACAGCGCGCTCACGACCGCTGCGGCTAGGGCGTATCGACTCCTCATGATACTTCCTCCACTTGGCAATGACGGGTCGGCGGACAAAAGTGGCGCTCGGACACCTATTTCATTTCGAAGGGAAAGATTGTCTTCCAGTCGGACTTCATGTCGACGACGGTCCAGTTGTTCAGCTGGGCTGCGTCAAGCGCTACATCCAGGCGGCCGACGTCGGTATTTTTGTCGTATGCATATTCCCGCTCGGCGTCCGTGTGATGGACGATCATCCCCAGGCGCGGGCCAGCCCCATCCATGGTGGTCCATTGGAGCATCTCGAGATCGCCATCGGAATTGCCGAAGGCAGCAATGGGATGGCGGCCGATATGTTCGTAGATGCCCACCGGCTTGCCGCTCTTGTCGTCGATGAAATTCACCTCAGGAGTGCGGAAGAGGGCCGGCCGCCCATCGCGCATTTCGAACTTTGTCTTGATCGAGGAGCCCACGACCTGCTCCGGCGGGATACCGTAGACGCGCTCTGTCCAGGGGCGCATGAATTCGATCCCGCCGCCTGACACTATGAACGTCTTGAACCCGTTGTCGCGCAGGTGACTGAGCACTTCGAGCATCGGCTGATAGACGAGTTCAGTATAGGGACGTTTGAAACGTCCATCACGCGCAGTAGCGATCCAATCGGAGACAATGGCCTGGAATTCTCCGGCGGTCATCCCCGCATGAGTGGCCATGACAAGCTCTACCAGCCCTTTCTCACCGGATTCGGCAAGCGCTTTCATATCGCCTTCGATTGCCGCCTTGAAGGGCTGCGTCGTGCTCCATTCCGGATGCGACGATGCCTCCGCCTTTACGCGATCGAGCGCAAACACGAATTGCGTATAGATGGGATGCTCGACCCAAAGCGTGCCGTCGTTGTCGAAGACGGCGATGCGTTCACTCACCGGAACAAAATCAGCGCCACCCTCCGTAGTGACACGCTTTACGAAGTCGATAATCGAATTTTTCGCCTGGCCATCGTTCCAAGACGGTAACGGATCGGCTGCAGCTTGCGCAAAGGCAGCCGATCCTAGAGGCGCGAGTAGAATGGGAAGAGCACTGAGCGCCGCCAGAATCGACCGGCGGCTCAGGACAATTTCCGGGACGATCGGCTGCATGGTATCTCCTCCCTTGAGTATACGCGCGACAGCCGTACCGCTACGTAGCGAGAAACCGACCGTTGATGCGTCCGGACCAGTCTTGCATCTAGTTGGGGTCTGCAGCGGAATGCCGACGCTCCGCTAGGCAAACTGTCCCGTATCCACGTGTCTCCCTTATCCTCGATCAGCCTGACAGAACCGCCGTCGAGTTTCCTCTGCAGCTTCCGTGGCTGTTGTGGGATGCAAGCCTGATCGCATCAGAGATCGTTATCATCGTCCAGATGCGCTTAGTTCAATTGTTCATGAACATATCATACTCGGCCTTCTGCCATACATCGAAAACCGGAGCGGCGTATTTTTCGGATCGAACCGAGGTGCAAGGCACTCCGCCAACGCTCCCAGTTGATGCTGTCCCGCAACTACCAACTCTGTCCCGGCGGGACTGGGATTCGCACTGTCCCCGGGCCTTCAATTCCTACTTTCGTTGAAAGCCTTCGCTGCATATACCGTGACACACGGGGCGTCCCGACTCCTTAAGCCTTGAAGCCCGCGCCTTGGGAGTAATTACGCTATGAAGGGTTCGACATTTGTAGCTCTGCCGGGGCGCGCTCCATATCTGTTTTAGCTAAAGTGAACTTTGACAAAGTATTTCTTGGCGAATCGAAACGTGTTCTCCGGCCTTGGAACGGCCAATTCAGCGCCACATTTGCCGCCTCAATTCGTTCTTACGCGCTTTAGATTGGAATTTATCGGGGACATCCAAACTATGCACGCAAGACTTACCGCCGCCTATGCGGTTCTTTTGGCGTCGGGCATTCTGCTTGGCGCCTCGGCCGGAACCGCATCAGCTCAATGTGGCCGCGCATCCTGGTATGCGCTGACCTCCAAGACCGCTTCCGGCGAACGCATGAACCCCGCTGCTCTCACGGCAGCACACCGCACGCTGCCTTTCGGCACCAAGGTGAAGGTTACGAACAAGCGCAACGGCAAAGCTATCATCGTTCGCATCAATGATCGGGGGCCCTTCATCAAAGGCCGCGTCATTGACGTTTCAAAGGCAGCCGCTCGCCAACTCGGCTTCATTGGAGCCGGCCACACAGCCGTCTGCATGGCCAAGGTCTAGCGGACGGCCGGAACGCACTTTGGGACCTTAGAGCTTCGCTGTAAAACGGCTTGCCGCCGTTTCGGCCAAGGCGTCGGCGAGGCTCAGTCCCCAATGCTCCCGGCAGTAGGCGCGAAAGTCGAAACAGGGCAGACCCGGACAGACCTCAAACTCAATCAGATGTACGGTTCCGTCCGGCTCGACCCGCAGGTCGAACGAAAAGACGTCGCGCAAACCAAGCCCTCGTACGAGAGTTTCGCCGATCTCACGAATTTTGCGGTCGGCTCCAGGTTGAGTGACCGAAACCGGGCGTAGATCTGGCTCCGCATACAAGCCTTCTGCCTTGGCCGCTGCGCCTGTTGTTCCGTAGAGCGCCATACTGTCGGCCATGGTCTGAAAGTCGCCGCCCGAATCGACGAAATAGACGCCAAAAGTGTTCCTTACATCCTCTTCAGGCGTCACGGCGAGAAAGCTTGCACGTACATTTCGGCCGGCCACGTAGGGTTGGACGATGACATCGTCTCGATAGGCGGCAAAGACGCGCTTGCTGAGTTCCAGACAAGTGTCAAGGGAATCGCAGCGCGAGTCGTCCCAGATCCCGATCTTCGCACCGAGCCGGTTCGGCTTGACGAAGTATCCGGTTTTGGATGCAGGCGGCGGCGTAACCCATCGTCCGTTGCGGACAAGCCCGGCGACGGGCGTCGGCAGCCCTAACGCTCGCAGCACAGCGCCGGAGCGGAACTTGTCCTGACAAAGCGCGAAAAGCGTATCATCCGACCCGATCCTGGGAAGGCCATACAGTCGCGCGAGCGCCGGCGTCGCACCGCCGCGGAAATAGGCGATGCCGTCGGTGAGCGTCCAGACAAGCGACCGCGCTGGATCTGCCCCTGCGAGGAACGCAGCGGCTTGATCCAGTTCAACTGGCCGGAAGGCCAGGCCGCGACGGCCGCAGGCGTCTGCAATCTCGTCAAACTCTCCTGCAAGGTCAGTCGACTGGGCCAGATAGGAGGAGATCTCCACGGCATGGCGTTCCTCGTAGCCTTCGATCAACAAGCGCCTGACGCAGGCATCCTCCGGCTCGTGGATCAGTACGAGTTCGCGTTCGGATGGCGGCATGAAAAAGTCCCTTCGGCCGCAGGTGGCCCTGCGCAATCAAAACCGCATCGCGAGCCTGCTTCGCTTGCGAAAATCCGACATCGGAGGAGACCTTCAACGACGCGCCGCACCGTGATCAGGTCAAGCCTGTTCACCCGGCCGGAAGGCAGCCACCCCGCACGGTTCAAGTTGATCGCTGCCAAGAAGCAAGGGGCGGCCATCGGTCCATTGCCTGATATCGACGACGTCAGGGCCGTAGTTGAAGATGTAACGAACGGTACCATTGTCGCGCATCCGGATATCGCGGTGGAGGCGATTGATGCGGATTTTGGCCGCCGAGCAGAGCCGCTCGACAATTTGCGACGCATAGGCTGCAGTTGGTTGGCCGGAGAGATAATGGACGCGGCCCTCCGGGTTCGAGCAAAAGGCAGTCTCACCGTCTACGCAACGATCGATAACTTTCAAAGGCCCGGTTGGCTGGACAAATTCGCGCCATATCTCAAATGCACAGGCCTTGCCGGGATCGCCAACCGCCACGGTAGCTGGCGGCGAGAATGTCTCGCACCGGCGGATCCTCAACGCGATTTTGCTCTGTAACCCTTCGCCCGGAGGCAGTGTGTCTGGGATGCGAAAATCGGGCGTGCGCGATCCGGTTCTGGGTCCGCAAAGAACGATGCGACCGTCGGCTGTCAGTGCTTCAGCAAGCGCCGGCGATACGGAAAACAGTCCGGGCGCAAGGACCAAAGAATATGCCTGCATTCTTTCGGATAACGGCGGGACGATATCGACCGAAACGCCGAATTCGCGGAGCGCGCGGTAGAAGCGAAGGATAAGGCTCAGGTAGCTGAAAGACTGACCCTGCGGTTGGATCGACCACGCCCATGCGCTCTCGTAATCAAAGACAATCGCGACCTCGGCCCGCGTGGTCTCGACAGACGCGCCACTCTCCGAAAGCTCGCGCGAAACCGATTGTACGACGTCATAGGCCTCATTGGGACTGGCATCCGGAAGCCGGAGCGCTTCATGCATCTGCTCCTGCCCGAACGGAGCTTGCCGCCATCGGAAGTAGCTGACCACCTCAGCCCCGGCCGCGAATGCCTCCCATGCCCAAAGCCGTATAGCGCCTGGCGCTGGCGCGGGATTGTGTGGCGCCCAGTTCACCGGTCCGGGCTGCTGCTCCATTACCCACCACCGGCCGCGACCGCAGGCGCGGTAGAGATCATGATGGAAGGCCTGCAGGTCGGGATCGCCGACACGCATATAGCGCTGCCTGCGTTCAGGGTTGCCGGTATCGCGATCGAGAAATCCGAGCGGGTAGGAATCCCAGGAAGCGGCATCGAGATCGGCCGATACCGCATAGTGATCGAAGGCGAGAAAGGAACCCATGAAATTGTGCAGGATTGTTCGCCCCGGCGAATTTTTTCGGATGATTTCCGTCTGCAGCCGGTTGTAGCTGACGACCTGGTCCGATGAATATCGCTGAAAGTCCAGGCGATGAGCCGGCGCTGCCTCAGTGACCGTGAGGTTGGGCAGTTCGACTTCCCCGAACGACAGGTATTCCATCGACCAGAAGACTGTTCCCCAGGCGCGGTTGAGGGCCTCAGGTGATTGATATTTCTGGGCCAGCCAGTTTCGAAACCCGCTACGTGCGGCGTCTGAATAGCTCTCCACAGTATTGTGACAGCCATACTCATTATCCGTCTGCCACGCTGCGACGCCAGCATGGTCTCCGAAGCGCTTCGCGAGCGCCGTGACAATGCGCACGCATTCCTGCCGGTAGCCTTGATGGCTGAAACAGTAATGCCGGCGCGAACCGAAGCCGCGCACGCGACCCGAGGCATCGACGGCAAGCATATCGGGCATTCGATCCACCAACCATTTTGGCGGCGTTGCGGTGGGGGTGCCGAGAACGACCTTGAGTCCCTCTGCGTGCAGTGTGTCGATTGCCCGCTCCAGCCAGTCGAAATCGTAATGGCCTGGCTCCGGCTCCAACCGCGACCAAGCAAACTCTCCGATCCGCACAAACGCTATGCCCGCTTCCCTCATGAGCCGCGCATCGACGGACCACCGCGATTCCGGCCAGTGTTCGGGATAATAGCAGACTCCGAGTTCCTGCCTTACAAGGGTCATCCAACCTCCTACAGAAGAACGCGGGGCTCAAACCGGCCCTTGACGGCAATGTCGAGAAGGAAAGTTTTGCCGGCATGCGGTTGGCGATCGCGAGCCGCTTGATCCATCCCCTCCCAAGCACTGGTGACGATGATCCTGTCAGCATTCCCGCCGACAAAGGCCGGACAAGTGGTCTTCACTGCCGGCACCGAAATCGTCCTGAGATGTCTTCCGTCGGGCGCGTAGGCGTTGACGCATCCCCCGTTCCAGCAGGCATTCCATAATACGCCGTCCGCATCGACGATCGAACCGTCGATATCGCCGGTCTCGTTGCGGTGATCGTGGAAAATCCTTGGCTCGCCGATCGGCAATCCGTTGGCCGGATCACAATCCACCCTTAACAGCAGGCCCGTCTGCGTGCCCGTGTAGTAAGCCGTAGCCCCGTCCGGAGAGAAGCAAATCGAATTTGGCACCGTGACATCGGAGTAGAGTCTTCGCAATTCGCCTTTAAAGAACCAATAGATTGCGCCGGCGCCAGCTTTCGCTTTTTTGCTCATGGTTCCGAGCCAAAACGCGCCCGAAGGATGAACGCGCGCATCGTTCGAGCGTGTTTCTGGATTGTCGGCTTCGATCGCCGTGTGCAGCGTCAACTTCCCGGAACGCAAGTCCCGGACATGAAGGCCGGTCTCGGTGAAGACCAGATGGCGGTTCGCATCGACAACCGCCAAAGCACTGGCCATTTCCGGGAGGGAATGTACGACTTCCTGTCCCGAAAGGTTCCTCTCGAGGAGCTTCCGCTCCACTATGTCGAACCAGTACAGAGTATCGGACGCCGGATCGTAAGTCGGCCCTTCACCCAAGCGGCACGCGGTCTCTGAAAAAACTGAAACGTTCGCCTTATCCATTGGCGTTCCCCGCAAAGACCCTGTCCCATTCCGCAACCGCAAGGGTAGCGCGTCTCCGGACGTCGTCGGCTGTCATGCCAGGTTTGTAAAGGCTTGATCCGAGGCCGAACAATCGAACGCCCACCGCGCTGTAAGCGGCGAAGTCCTTGTCCGACACGCCACCCACAGCGCCGACCGCAATACCGGGCGGAAGGATGGTCAGAAACGCGCCAATGCCTTGTGGTCCGAGCACGCTTGCCGGAAAGAACTTGAGCGCTGATGCCCCGATACGAAGCGCCAATAGAGCCTCGGTCGGTGTGAAGACACCAGGCATTGTCACCAAACCAAGGTCGCTCGCCTGCCCCATGACGTCTGCGTCGATATTCGGACTGACCATCAATCGACCGCCCGCGTTAGCAACGTTGCGCACGTCGGCAGCAGAAAGCACGGTACCAGCGCCGACCAGTGCTGACGCCGGCAGAACTGAAGCAATGCGTTCGATCGATGTGAACGGCTCAGGAGAATTGAGCGGAACTTCGACCGCCTCGATCCCGGCTTCGAGTACGATTTGCGCCATTGCAGCCGCTTCATTGGGTTGTATACCGCGCAGAATGGCGACGAGACCCCGCTTGAGAGCTGGCCATCTTTGCCGTTTCATGCCGGCACCCCATGCTGGAGCGGCCAATGCCGTCGCGCAGCCTCGAAGAGGCCGGCGCACACAGCTCTATCCGCGTCAACGCTTTTTGGCGTATGGCCAGCCGCCTTCAAGCCTTCAGCATAAAGCGACTGAAGCCTGCCGGAGGCGACCAGAATGATCTCGCTTCGCCCTCGGCCGAATTTCGCAGCCGCTGAAGCAATCTCTGTACCGACCAGAAGCCCTGAGAGAGCGGCGCTCGCATCCTTCGGAGACATTTCGAAGAGGAGGGCCGAAGCACGTATCTGAAAGAGTTGCGCCGTCATATCGGCCGGGGCGGAAAGGGCCTGTATCAGCCAATCACGGAAATAGCGATTGTCTAGCGTAACGCCTGCGTCTACGGCGGCGACCGCGTGACGAAGGATCGACTGGGTCGAAAGAACCGAAAACAGTTCACCCGTCATCCATGTGCCAAAGCGGGCGATCGTACCATCCTCGACCTCTACCCACTTGCAATGCGTGCCGGGCATGCAGACCAGATGCCGCCCCTTGCCGATCAGATCGCCTAAACCGGCAAGCTGAGTCTCCTCGCCGCGAATGACATCCGGCGCTTCCGGAAGTCTCTGGGCAATTCCCGGAACAATGCGCACCTCACGCACGCTTCCGGTGGCGATCACCGCGCGGTCCAATACGTCCGTCAGCGCTGCCGGCGCGGTCAGGTAAGGAGCTTCGATCCAGCCCTGCCGCGACCCAGCCATGCCGCAGACGATAGCCGGCAAAGTATCGGCAACGCCCATGCTCCGCAAATGCCGGTCGAGAACCACTGGGAACTCGCTACGCTGCAAAGCCATAAGGCCTTCATCGCTGCGCTTTTCCGCGAGCACTGCGCCCTTGGCGTCGAGAAGCCAAATCCTGAGGTGCGAGGTACCCCAATCGACGGCCGCGATGGCAGGGGCAGCGCTCACAAATAGCCCCCGTCCACAATCAGGGTTTGCGCGGTGATCATGCGGGAGGCGTCAGAGGCCAGGAACAGGCAGATGCCGACCATGTCCTCAGGCTGCATTGGCTCCTTGATGCATTGCTTGGCGATGAAGGCGGCCAGTGCTTCCTCAGTCACCCAGAGTTCGCGCTGCCGTTCCGTCATCACCCATCCGGGTGCGACGGCATTGACACGGATATTGTCTTTGCCAAGTTCGCCTGCGAGCCCCTTTGTCAGGCCAATGATACCGGCCTTCGCCGTCGTATAGGACGGCATGTCCGGGTGATGGAACATGAACGAGATCGACGTGAAATTGATGATCGATCCGCCGCCCGCCGCCCTCATCCCCGGAACGACCGCCTGCGCGGTAAAAAAATGTGGTCTAAGGTTGACCGCCTGATTGTCATTCCAGAACTCGACCGTCACGTCTTCAACCTTATGCCTGGTATCGAGTGCGGCATTGTTGATGAGCACCGTCACAGGGCCATGAGCTTCGGAAGCTCGATCGAGGGCAGATCGCAGGGCCTCGATATCCCGCAAATCCGCGTTCAGGAACAAAGGCCGTTTGCCGAGATTGGCCTCAAGTCGATCGCAAAGTGCGAGGCTCGGATCGACAGCAATGTCGATGAAGGCGACACGGCAGCCTTGTCTAACAAACCCCTCTGTCAGAGTGGCGCCAATACCGGAGCCACCTCCGGTGATCAGCACTGAGGCGCCCTCAAGGTCTGGGAATTTCGCGGATGGCATCATCGCTTTCATCACTCTTGGCGCATCGTCGACTAGCTCACGACCTTTCTTCTGCCTTCCGGCTGGAGCCACTCGGGAAGCCAGTTGCCGTGCGCCGCGATCAGCTGACCAGTCAGGTCCCATATTTGATCAAGATCCAATTCCGCCGCCGTATGCGGGTCCATCATCGCGGCATGATACACATGCTCCGGTTTCTCCTCGATCAAAGCAGCGACCGTCAGTTCCTGAACGTTGATGTTTGTCCGGATCAGCGCCGTCAGCTGCGGCGGGAGTGCGCCTATATAGGTCGGCTGGATGCCGTTGTGGTCAACCAGACAAGGCACCTCCGCGGCACATGCCGCAGGAAGAGAAGTGATGCAGCCACTGTTGCGTACATTGCCGTAGATAACCGACGGTTCCCCGCTCCAGACCGAGTTCATGATGGAAGACGCATACTCGTGCGAGGGCTTTACGGTGATTGTATCGGCGTTGCGGTATTCGTCCGCCTGCGTCTTCCAGCGCTCGACCTGCGCGACACAGCGTTTGGGATATTCGTCAAGAGGAATGCCGAACTTCTCGATGAGGTCGTCGCGGCCTTCCTTGATGAAATAGGGCGTGTATTCCGCGAAATGCTCCGAGCTCTCCGTAACGAAATAACCGAGCCGCATCAGCATCTCGTACCGAACCTTGTTCGGGCAGCGCGGGTTCCAGCTGCTGGGCTTGGGAAATCGTCCTTCACGATAGCCTCTGCGCAGCAGCGGATAGAGGTCGCGGTACGAACCGTCCTCCTGCCTGTGCTCAAAATTGAGGTAGAACGCCATGTGGTTTATCCCGGCGGCACGATACCGGATTTCGCTCACGGGGATTTCGAGGTCCCTGGCGAGTTCCTCGGCGGTTCCCTGCACCGAATGGCAAAGCCCTACTTGCCTGATCTGAGGATACTTCTCGGCAATCGCCCAGGTATTGATCGCCATCGGGTTTACATACTGCAACAGCACAGCGTGGGGGCACACTTGCAGCATGTCCTCGCAAATCTTCCAAAGATGCGGAACCGTGCGCAATCCGCGCATGATGCCGCCGACACCAAGAGTGTCGGCTATCGTGTGACGCAGGCCGAAACGCTTCGGCACTTCAAAATCGATAACAGTCGCCGGCTCATAGCCGCCGATCTGAAATGCGACGACCACGAAGTCGGCTCCATCCAGCGCCTTTCGCTGATCGGTATGCGTCTCGATCGAAGCGGAAACTCCCAGCGACCTGACAAGCTTGCGTGCCACGATCTCGGATTCTTCGAGTCTTGCCTGATCGATATCCATCAGGGCAATCCGTGCACCGGCGAGCGCCGGACGCTGAAGCGTATCGCCGATGATGTTCTTCATGAAGACGGTAGACCCGGCCCCGATGAACGTGACTTTCGGGTCTTTCTTCATCGCGAGCTCCTGAAGAAGTGTTCGGTCGGCATCGCACTCATCCTTTGGTCGCGCCGAGCGTAAGACCGGCTATGAAATGGCGTTGCATGAGGAAGAACATGATGACCGGCGGCAGCGCGGCCACAATCGAACCGGCAGATACAAGGTGCCACGCCGCCACCCACTGTCCATTCAGCGAATAGAGACCGGCAGTGACCGGGCGTACGTGGTCGCCTTGGGCCAGGACAACCGCCCAGAAATAATCATTCCAGATGAAGGTGAAAATCAGCACCGCAAGAGCCGCGATGGCCGGCCGCATGAGCGGCACCACTATGAACCAGAAGATGCGAAACTCCGAGACGCCTTCCACGCGCGCGGATTCGATAAGTTCGAAGGGCATTGCCCGGATGAAATTGCGCATGAACAAGGTGCAAAAGCCAGTCTGGAAGGCGATGTGGAAGAGGACCAGACCGCTGATCGTATCGTAGAGTCCCAAGTTCAAGGTCAAGTCACGCACTGGCACCATTAGTATCTGAAATGGCACAAAATTGCCGGCCACAAACATGAAGAAAATCAGCAAGTTCGAGCGGAAGCGATAGACCGCGAGTGCGAAGCCCGTCAGGCAAGAAAGCGCGACGGCGCCGATCACAGTCGGTATCGTCACCTTGAAGGAGTTCAAAATATACTGCCCGATGGGGGAATTGTTGAAAACATCGGCATAGTTCTCAAAGGCAAGATGCGAGGGGAAACCGAAGTAGTTGCCTGCGGCAAGGTCGCCGAACGGCTTCAGCGACGTCATGGCAACGCCGAGCAACGGCAAGAGCCAGA
>JBEVEP010000028.1:0-6911 GCA_040512755.1 Mesorhizobium sp. | reverse complement strand
CCGGCCCTTGATCGACGATTTTCTCAATGACAAGCGGCCAACGCTGATGACGCTGCCCCTCGATACTGGCGGCTCACCCGGCATCTACGCGCTATGGGGGTATTACGTCGCGACCGGCCAGCACGAGCCCGTGGTTCGCATCATGGAAGCGCTGCGCTGGTCGAAGACCAAGGCCGATAGCGGCTTCTCCTTCCGCAAGGTGTTCTCGGGCTGGGGCCGTGACCCGAGCGCGCTGGACAAGATCACGACCGGCGGCACGGCGAAATGGACGCTCGCTTCCTACGCCGAGCGCGACCGCCAGTTGCTCGCGCTCTACCGCGCCGAGTCTGGGCGCCAGCCGGAGGAGATCGCTGTACCGCTCAAGGACGTGATCAAGGCCGCCGAGGATTTCGAGTCGGAGAAGGTCCGAAAGGACCAGTTCGGCGCCATCGAAGATGCGCAACGGCAGAAGCTCAGCCAAGAAGCGGGAATGACTAAGGGCGCGACCGCGGGATCGATCGCGATCGCCACCGGCTGCGTCGCGGCCTCGGCTCTCGGGCAAGCCTATATCGCGCTTCCTTGCGTGATCGGCGGCGCGCTCTATACCGGCGCCGTCAAGCTCGCCCACTGATCGCGGCTTCTTCCCTGAGCGTGCCTCGAAGCCATTGGCACGCGCTCATGCCTGGCGCATGGATCAGGTTCTGTTCGTCACGTCTTCCACGACCACGGCCGCCGATTTTTTGGAAGCGAGGATTCGCGCCTCGTCCTTGGTTTCGACCGCGGTCGCCGTGACCCCCTCAGGGGAGACCGTCACCACCAAATATGGCATTCCCGGTTTCGGGGGATGATAGATCCCGGTCTTGGTTTTCTTGCCTTTTTTCACCACGGGCCACCCGCTGCCATGAGGCCGCTGCGCTCTGTTCACGCGCACGCCAAGTCTGGCTACGATACGTCTCTGTCATAATCAAATGCTCAAGAGCGCTTGCTTGCCATGTGGCCTCGCCTGCTTGCCGTTGCCCTGATCCTCGTGACCGCCCCGGCGCTCGCCGGCGTCAAGGAAAAGGTCGCGGCGCTTGCGCCGTCGGGGACCGTGCTCGTGATGGACGAGAAGGGCAACGAGCTCGTCGCCCAGAACGCCGACCAGCCCTTCGTCCCGGCCTCCGTCGGCAAGATCGTGACGGCTTGGCTCGCGATGGAGGTGCTCGGCGGAGACTACCGCTTCGAGACGCGCTTCTACCTCGACGGCGACCGGAAGCTCTACGTGCGCGGGGGCGGCGATCCGTTCCTGATCTCCGAGGAACTGGCGCCGCTCGCGCGGGATCTCGTGGCCGCGATCGGCAAGGAGCCCGTCACCGGCATCGTGCTCGACGCGAGCTACTACCCCACCGATCTCCGTATTCCGGGCATCGAGAACACGAGCGAAGCCTATGACGCGCTGAACACCGCGCTTGCGGTGAACTTCAACACGATCAGCGCCGTGCGCAAGGGCAACACGGTTCGCTCCGCCGAACAGCAGACCCCGATCACGCCGGTCGCGATCAGCCAGTTCATGGCGCGAGGCCCTAAAGGTCGCGGTCGCATCAGTCTGAGCAAGGACCCGGCGGTGAGCCTGAAATATGCGGGCGAGCTGATCGCGGCGTTCATCGATCGGGAAGGCGGTAGCGTCAAGGGCGAGGTCACGACCGGAACCGTGCCCGAGGGCCTGAAGCCGGTCTACGTTCATCGCCAGTCCCGCACGCTCTCGCAGATCCTCACGCAGCTGCTCATCGGGTCGAACAACTACATCGCCAACCAGGTCTTCCTTGAAGTTGGGGGGACTCTCGGCGGCCCCGTCAGCCTCGAGAAATCGCTCAAGGTCGCGAACGGCATGCTTGCCGCCAACGGCCTCGCCGAATCCATCCATCTCGTCGAGGGCTCGGGCATCAGCCGCGACAACCGTTTCACGGCCCGTGGCCTCGCCCAGCTGCTGCACCTGTTCGAGCCCAATGCAAGCCTGCTCCGCAGCGGTGACGGCACCCTGTTCAAGACCGGCACCTTTTCCGGCGTCCGCACCTTGGCGGGCTACGCCGACACTGCGAAACACGGGCGCGTGCGTTTCGTGATCTCGCTCAAGAGCAACGACAGCGCCATGCGCTTCCAGCTGCTCAAGGCCATCCAGGCAGGGCTATAGGCCGAGCTTGGCGCGCCGGGATCGATGTTTGGTCGATTTCGCCTCTGTAACAATGCGCGCGCTCGGATAAAGTGCGGAAATGAACCTGCTGTCACGCTACGCCTGCCCCGTTGCCTTCGTGCTTGTCACGCTCCTGCCCGCCTCTGCGGCTGGGCCGACCGAGGAAACCCGGGACCCTTGCACCGAGGACGCGATGATCGTCTTCGATGCGTCGGGGTCGATGGCCGGCAATACGGTCCAAGGCCTGTTCAGCGATGTGACGCGCATTGACGAGGTCCGCAAGGCCCTGGGGCAGGTGTTGCCGACGGCCACGAAGTTTCGCAAGGTCGGGCTCATCACTTACGGCCCCGGGCCTTACGGCCAATGCAATATCGCGCTTGACTTCCGGCCGATGCCGAACGCGGCCGCGCCGATCATGAGCGTGGTGAACGGGCTCAACCCCGCGGGGAAAACCCCGCTCGTCGATGCGGTGAAGTTGGCGGCCGCGGTCCTGCACGAACAAACGACGAGAGGCGTCGTCGTCTTGCTGACCGACGGCGAGGAGACCTGCGGCGGCGCGCCCTGCGAACTCGGCAAAGCGCTCAAGGATGCGAACAATCAACTCACCGTTCATGTCATCGGCTATCAGCTGAAGGCTTTCCGCTGGACCGGCGCGCAGAGCTTCCTCGATGTGAAATGTCTCGCCGAGGAAACCGGCGGCCTCTACATCACGGCGGAGAACCGCGATGATCTGGTGAAGGCGTTCGAGAAGACGCTCGGCTGTCCCATGATGTCGTCCGCCAGTCCCTCGCCGCGCTGAACCCGAAAAGCGCCAAACCGGCCAAGTCAGGGAAACACTGGCCTCTTGCATAAGTTATAGTGCTGCACTTCTATGCACGGCTTGTCTCGGTCTCATAGTTGGTGAAACGAGGGCAGAAATGGCTCAAAAAGCAATTTCCCGAAAAGAGTTGGCGAAACTTCTGAACGAGGATCTCGCGCGCGAGTACCAGGCGATCATCGCCTATGTGGTCTATTCCCAGGTGCTGAAGGGCGCGGAATACATGAATATTGCCGACCAGCTCGTCGAGCACGCCAAGCAGGAACTTGAGCACGCGCTCACGATCTCGCGCCAAATTGACTACTTGGGCGAGATGCCGACCGCGACGCCGAGGCCGGTGAAACTTTCGGATAAACCGCGTGACATGCTGAGATTTGATCTCCACAACGAAAACGAGACCATTCGCAACTATCGGGAGCGTATCCGGCAATGCGAGGACCTCGGCGAGTTCGCCATGGCCGAGCAGATTCGCGAGATCCTCGTGCAAGAACAGGATCACCAGATCGACCTTGCCACCGCTCTCGGCGAGGACGTGCCGGACCTGAACCGCCCTGCTCGAAGTCGGAAATGATCCGCGTCAGGCGCCCGGCGTCGAAGTTCCAAATTGGCACAAGCAGACGAACCGCATCTCGACGCGATCTCCGCTTTGACACTCGACTTCCTGTTTTTTCTTCTGCTAAAAACGGAGTCCTGTCTCAAGTAGCGGCCGGCTCCGCTTCCCCAACTCGCCACGTACTTTCCTGCAACGAGTTGAGGCGTAGCCCCCGAGAGTATCGAGGGACCGAGATGAGTGAGTTGCAGGCGTGGAGACTGGCGGGCCTAATTTTTGGAAGTTGGCTTGGGCTCATCTTGCTGGACCTCGCTCATCGGATTCTTTCAGCGCTCTAGCGACCAGGCTGTCCGCTTCCCGCGCCGTCCTCGGAAAGGAGGATTCCGTCAAACTGTGAAGAAGGATCTCATAGGCGTAGGCGCAGGGCCGGCAAATCTCAGCCTCGCCTCTCTGCTTACGACTGCGAGGGAGCGCGGACTTACGTCGATCACCGCGACCTTCTTCGAGCGCGAGGCAAACGTATTCTGGCACTCGCTGCAGATGTTCCCGGGAACTCTGATGCAAACCGAGTTCTATCGGGATCTCGTCACCCCCATCGATCCTACCAGCAGATTTTCTTTCCTCAACTATCTGAAAGCGCAAGCGCGCCTCGAGCAATTCTTGTGCTCATCGACGATCTATCCGACACGACGTGAATTTGAAGATTATTTCAGGTGGGTAGCGGGGCAGATCGGCGATGTGATCTTCGGGGTGGCAGTGAACTGCGTCGACTACGATACCAAAAAGAAACTGTTCGTCGTCGATGCCGGAGCCCACGGCGGCTGCGAGACAAAGCACATCGTTTTTGGCTGTGGTGGACAGCCAAGGTCCGGCGTCGAAGAGAGCCGATCAAGGAGAATCGTCGATGTCTCCAGACTTCTCGGCTTCACGTTTCCAGAGACGCTGAGCCGCATTCTCGTTGTCGGCGGAGGACAATCGGCGGCAGAGTGTCTGAACTATCTGCTAGACAAATTTTCAGAACGACCGGTGCGGATCGATTGGGTTACGAGCGAAACGTCATTTCGCGCCCTGGATACCAGCAACTTTTCGCGAGAGATGTTTTCGACCGCCTACGCACAGGTATTTTCGAGTCTGACCAGCAAGGCGCGCGAGAAAATCAACAAGGATGACAAGAGCGTCGCCAACGGCGTGCTGCCTCTTTTTGCCCAAGCGCTCTATCAGAGACTGTACCAGTTGCGGCACCTTCCGGCGCCCGAAAAAGCCCGCCCAACCGTTCATGTACAAGCCAATACCGACGTCGTCGAAACGCGAGAGAATCCCTCGGGCGTTTCGGTGAAAGCCAGCATTGTCTCAGCCGGCAGGACGGATGTTGCCGACTACGATTGCGTCATTTTGTGTACCGGCCTCGATGATGAAACCATATTGGAATCGTCTGTCATCGGACCGGAGTTGAGGCGGCGCATTGAGAAGAATCAGGACCGCACTGGATACGCGGTGACATGGGATGGCCCATCCGACCGCATGATCTTTGTTCAATCGCAGAACAAAGACACGCACGGATTGGGGGATTCAAGCTTTGTCACGGCGCCAGGGAGGAACGCGGCCATCCTGAATTCCATCGCCGGTCGCGAAATCTACAAGATCGACGAGAGCGACCTGTTGGTCGCCTTGAGATAAGTGCTGGCGGACCCACTTCCCTCCTGGAACGAAGGCGCGGCGAAGGCGCGCCTTTTGGATTTTGTGAAGCGGGTCACTGAGCACGAAACGGTGGATTTCGTGCCGCCGAGCGATCGCATCGCGGTGTTCGACAATGATGGCACACTTTGGCCGGAACAGCCGAACTGCATCCAGTTCATCTTTGTGGTCGACAGGCTGAAATCACTGGCTCAGATGAATCCGGCCCTGAGAAGAACGGAGCCGTTCCGAACGGTGGTCGATGGCGGCCTAGATGGCCTGACCACGCTCGATGAGAAAGAGATATTCGAGATCATCAAGACAACTCAATCCGGCATGAGCACCGAGCAGTTTTCAGGCATCGTCGCCGAGTGGCTCCGTACCGCAAAAGATCCGCGGTTCGGGTGCGCCTATACCGACCTTGCCTATCAGCCAATGTTGGAGTTGCTCGACTATCTAAGAGCGAACGAGTTCAAAAGCTTCATCGTTTCGGGCACCGGTGCGGATTTCATTCGCGTCTTTGCCGAAGAAACTTATCGCATTCCTTCCGAGCAGGTGATCGGGTCGACGACTGTCACAGAATTCAGACTCGGAGAGACCGGCCCTGTGTTGATGAAAATTCCGCAACTCGAAGTCTTGCGGGACGGGGCGGGCAAGCCAGTCGCCATAGACAGATTTATTGGTCGGCGGCCGATCTTTGCTTTTGGCAATTCAGATGGCGACGCGGAAATGCTGCAATGGACGGCAGCTTGTCGTGGCGCGCGCTTTGTTGGGTTATTGCATCACACCGATGCAGAGCGAGAATGGTCTTACGATCGGGAGTCGAAGGTCGGGCGTCTGGACAAGGCACTGGATCTGGCGGACGCAAGGGATTGGACCGTCGTCGATATGAAGAATGACTGGAAAATCGTATTCCCCAACGAGAACGACAGTCAAAGCTAAAAGGACAGTGTAAGGAGAAAGATTGCGGCAACGGTCAAGAGGGCCAGGACACTTCCCATGACGAAACCGGGACCGTCGTACCTAACGAGAGTCAACATTTCGCTTCCTCCTTCGTGCTGGCAAGAACGAGGAAACGTTGGTGAAGTTCCAAATATCCTAAGGTGAAGTTCCAAATATCCTAATGTCCTAATACCACCGGCCGCGGCCATACCAACCGCCGCCAAACAGCAGAATTAGAACGAGGATAATGACGAGAAGGGTGGTCGTGTCCATGCGTAGTCTCCGATGAGCTTGACTATCAAAAACAACTCGGAATTGAGATCTATGTTCCTTGTCGAAGATGGCGATCGCGCTGATCTGCTCGCGAGTGAAAAACCGACGCTTCGGCGCCGTTTGGGCCGCTTCTGCCTCTTGGTTGATTGCCGTCTCAGGCCGCAATCTTGAACTGCCTGTGTGAAAGTCGCTGCGATCAAAGTGCGGAAGCCCATAGCGAACATCCTCGGAGCATCAATGTCCGCACGCGCCTCCGTAAGCGGCGCACTTCAGTGTTGCTTTCCACCTTTGCCAAGCCCAAGGAAATGCCGCTCTACTATAGGATGGTGACGCCTAAGCGATCACCAACGATGTGCGCCGCTGGAGCGAGCGCCCCGTAATGCGCTGGGTCCTGACGCAGTACCGCCCGCATAGGGCACCGCCGCAAGGGTTGCCCCGCCGCCACTGATCATTGAAGGAATTGGAGCGGGCGATGGGGATCGGGCCGCCCGGTGTATCGGCCTTAG
>JBEVEP010000005.1:0-38249 GCA_040512755.1 Mesorhizobium sp. | reverse complement strand
CACAGGCGCCTCGCGGAAGAAGATGAAGGACCGGTTCTGCCAGAGAATTTCATTGATGCGGCCGGGATTGTCGCGAAACCAGCGCCTGATCGATTGCATCGTCACCTCGGCCAGCTGGATTTCGCCCAACTCGCCGAGAATGCGGCCAGCCCCGGAAAACCGATGACCCGATTTCGCGGCATAGGTCACCCTCTTGACGGAGCCATCCGTCATATTCAGCCGCGCCGCCCCTTGTACATGGATGAAGAACACGTCCACTGGATCGTGGATCCAGACCATTTCCAAACCGCGGCCACTCAACGCCCCCTGTTCGATAGCGGCACGGTCGAAAAACTCGGTGACACCCTCAGAAGTTTGCCGCCCGAACGCGAAGTACGGGTCGAAGCCTTCCGGGCGGTTCGTGTCATCTACATCGACCAGATCGGAGGGACGCGACAGGAGGGGATACTGGAACTGTCCCGATCTGACAGGTGATGCCTCGACTTCCGGCTCGTAGAACCCGGTCACGAAACCTCGTTCGTTGTCCGCCAGTTCGATTCTGCACGGCACAAAGTGGCGCTCGAAAAACCGGCGCGCGTCTTCTGTCGACAAATTGATGACTGAGCGGGCGTCTCGATAAGCGTGCGCAAAAGCCTCGAACTCCACGCCGAGGGCGCCCGAACGATAAGGTTTCTGGAGAACCTGGAACGCGGAGCGCTGGAAAGCCGCAAACGCCTGGTCAAGCGCATCAGCGCGCCAGCCGGCAAGGTTATTCCACGATACTTCACGAAAAAGCGAAGGTAGCGCCACGTCCCAAATCTCGTTGGAAAGCTTTTCGCGACAAGAAGCAGGTCAGTCTTCGGCCTCGGTAGCGACCAGTTTCCAGTTTGGATCGCGCGAGCGCGTGTCCCGGGCAAATGTCCAGACGTCCTTGACCTCCGCGACCGTTTCTGGATCGCCGTCAACAACATCCCCGGCAAGATTCCGCGTCGCCGAGATGAGTTCGCTAACGATCCTCAACGTCACGTGCGCTTCGCTCCCCTTCATCTCGGCCGAGACGATGTCCGCTTTGTCTATGCCAACGAACGAGGACTGGATCTTCTCGGAGCGGTTTTCCCGTTCGGCAATCGCCGCGACAAACCCGTCATAGACTTCACGCGAAAGCAGATTCTTCAAAGTCTTACGATCGCCATCGGCATAGGCCATGACGATCATTTCGTACGCCATCTTGGCCCCATCGGCGAAGCCTTTCGGATCGAACGACGGATCGGCATCCTTGATCGCCCGCAGTCCCTTGTTGAGGTCAGTCCCGGGCTTGGCGAGGGCGTCAATGGCCTTGTACGTCTCGTCAGCCTCGCCGGGCGCCCGTTTCCGCGGGAGCGACACGACATTCTCGGATGCGGCAGAATTCTTCTCGCGTGCACGGCCCGCAGTATACGGATCAAACGGAGGACGTTCGTTCCCCGTGCGGCGTCCCAGCACATTGCGGAGCTGGAAAAAGATCACAACCGCTGCAACGAGGAAGAAAATCGTCCCGAAGTCAAAGAATTCCATTTTTTGCCAATCGATCCTTTGTCCCCGATACGCCGACCGGCGTTCGCCTCGCCAGTTCCCAATAATGCATATAGAACGCATGCGCCAATCATTCAAATCAAAGGCGCGCATACCTATCTAACGTCTCGACAAAATCCGATACGTTACCCTTAACCCTGGCAGCACGAAGACTCACGAATTGTTCCCGCTCTCTCTTGTTCTCCTTGCCCTTCCTCTGATCGAGATCGCGGGTTTCGTGATCGTCGGCAAACAGATAGGCGTGGTGGCGACCATCGGTCTGGTGGTGCTGAGCAGTGTTATCGGCGGGATTTTGCTCCGCATCCAGGGAATCGGCATTCTCGCGCAAATCGGAAAACAGATTGAGGCGGGACAGAACCCCAGCCGCGAAGTTGCCCACGGCGTCATGGTGGTCATTGCAGGCATTCTGTTGCTTATTCCTGGTTTTGTTACCGATCTTATCGGAATCCTTCTCTTTATTCCGCCGGTCCGCGACCTCGGCTGGCACCTCATCAAGGATCACATAACAGTGCGTGGCGGATTCGTTCCGAATGACTGGAGATCGGCCCGGTCCGATCGAAGTAAAACGATCGAGCTCGACGAAGACGAATATACAAAGGACCCAAACCCGGCATCGCCATGGCGTCGTCTCGACAAAGAGTGACGCGACGCCGGAGGTGCTTAAAGTACAAGCCGGCCAAACTTGTCACAGCAACTTCATCATGCTAGCGAACGCGCGAATTCTTCTCAGAGCAACCATTGACTGAAAGGACTACGGCTCATGGCCAAAAAAGAAGAAGTGCCTTCAGGTGCTACAAAACCCGGCAACGGACCGCAGCCGACGCTCAATGTGCTGGCTCAATATGTAAAAGACTTGTCCTTCGAGAGCCCTGGCGCCCCGAACTCGCTGCGCGGCCGGGAACAGGCTCCCGGCATCAACATCAATGTCAACGTGAACGCCAATCCGCTGTCGGACAAGGAATTCGACGTCAATCTGACGCTCAATGCCAAGGCGGCCTTTGACAAGGACGTACTGTTCAATGTGGAGCTCATCTACGGAGGCGTCTTCCGGATCGAAGGCTTCCCGCAGGAGCACATGCTTCCCATTCTTTTTATTGAATGCCCGCGTCTGCTCTTCCCATTTGCCCGTCAGATCATTGCCGACGCGACCCGGAATGGCGGTTTCCCGCCTCTGATGCTCGATCCGATCGATTTCGCTCAGATGTTCCAGCAGAAGCTTGCTGAGGATCAGACCAAGGCGAAAGTTCAGGTCAGCTAACCCGACCGCAACTCGCATGACGTGAGGACCTGATTTCCGAATCAGGTCCTTATTTTTTGATTTTCTGCAGCACTAGTGCGTGCGCCGGCATAAACTTCCGGCGTCGCCGCACGGGATTACCCCACGAAAACCTCTTCCCGACCTGAGCCCGTCAGCCTGCGAATCGCGCCCAGATCGCCTTTTCACCGAGTTCAGAAACCATCGCTGCATGCGCTGCTTCTTCCACGTCGCTCAATCGAGATGGCAGTGGACGCGGGCGCGTCCCGATTATCAGGTCAGTGCCGTCCAGCTGCACTTTGCCGGCGACCGGCTGAACGATGATTTCCAGGCCGAGAGCCGCCTGCTTGCCGCCTATCAGTTCTATGTAGACTTCGGCCAGGAGTTCGGAGTCGAGCAGCGCTCCGTGCTTGGTGCGGTGGCTGTTGTCGATGCCGTAGCGGCGGCAGAGCGCGTCGAGGGAATTGGGACCCATCGGATGTTTGCGGCGGGCCAGTGCAAGGGTGTCAACGACACGATCGGTACCCAATGCCGATTGGCCGAGCCGCGCCAACTCGGCATTGATGAATGTTACGTCGAAACCGGCGTTATGGGCTACCAGTTTCGCGCCGTCGATAAAGTCCAGAAAATCGGCTGACACGGCTTCGAAGGTCGGCTTGTCCATCAATTGGGCATAGCTGATGCCGTGGACCTCCAAGGCTTCGGCGTGAATGCTACGACCTTGTGGGTTGAGGTAATGATGGAAAACGCGGCCGGTCGGAAACCGGTTGACCAGCTCAATGGCGCCGATCTCGATAATGCGGTCCTCCCGCGCATCGAGTCCGGTTGTCTCTGTGTCAAAAACGATTTCGCGCATCGAATCACTCCGCGCCACGAGCATGACTTTTGCGCGGCGGACCAGCAAGTCTACGGACGGTAGGTTACCCGCCTTTCCCGGTAAGAGTTTCGATAACGTGGCGCACCTCACGGCGTGCGGCTTCAAGGCCGTTTCCCGTATCAACGATGAAATCGGAGCTTCTGCGTTTTTCCTCATCCGGAACTTGGCGTTGAAGGATGGCTTCGAACCGCTCAGATGTCATCCCAGGGCGGGAAAGAACACGCTGCCGCTGTATGTCCGCAGGAGCTGTGACGACCACCACCTTGTCTACGCGGCTTCGACCGCCGGTTTCGAAAAGCAGTGGAATATCAAGGAGAACAAGTGGCACGCCATTGGACCGATGCCGCTCCACAAAGGCATCTGCATCGGCCCTAACCAGCGGATGAATGATTTTTTCAAGCTTTTGCAACGCCGACGGATCGCTCAGTACGAGTTTGGATAGTTTCGTCCGGTCCACGGCACCATCGTGAACGGTCCCCGGGAACGCCGCTTCTACGAGTGGCGCGGCAGCTCCCGCATAGAGCCTGTGCACCGCTTCATCGGAATCGTGCACCGGCACTCCGAACTCAGCAAACATTTTTGCGGTTGTGGATTTGCCCATTCCTATCGAGCCAGTAAGCCCGAGGACGATCAACCCCGTTTCTCCACATCTGCCACGAGTATCTCGCGGAGGACTGACGTCACCTGTGGACGCTTGCCGAACCAGCGTTCGAAACCCGGAACCGCTTGATGCAAAAGCATACCCAATCCGTCTACCGTCCTTAGGTTACGGGCGGCTGCGGCAGCAAGAAGCGGCGTCTGCAGCGGCACATAGACGATATCCGCCACGATCGCCGTGTTGGGCAATCGCGTCACGTCCGCAGGAGTTCCACTCCCATGCATGCCTAGGGACGTGGTGTTTATCAGCAAGTCCGCCTCTGTGATCAGTTCAGGAAGCGCAACGAGCTCATGCGCAGAAACTCGAGCGCCAAAGCGGCGAGCCAATTCCTGAGCTCGCTCGAGGGTCCTGTTCACAAGCCGAATGGACTTTATGCCGCGTTGCTGTAACGCGAACACCACCGCGCGCGAGGCGCCGCCTGCACCCAGCACAACGGCGCGCTCGCTGCTTGACCAGCCTGGAACCGAATCGTCCAGATTTGCCGCAAAGCCATGCGCGTCAGTGTTCCCGCCGTGAACAACGCCTTCCTCGAGCCATAACGTATTGACCGCTCCGATCAATTCAGCGGCTGCGTCGCGCTTTTCGACGAGGGCGCAAGCTGCTTCCTTATGCGGGATCGTGACGTTACCGCCGACAAGCCCTGCTTCGTTGAGACCGCTTATGAACTGCGGGAAGGTTTCCGGCGCAACATCAATTGCCGTATAGTTCCCGGCAATGCCGAGCTGCTTGAGCCAGTAATTGTGAATGATCGGCGACCGCGAGTGCGATATCGGATGGCCACAAATAAACGCCTTGCGGCCACTGTCACCCATCGATAGCTCCCTGCTCGCGAAGGGCTGCAAGCAGCGGTATCATCGGAAGGCCGACAATCGTGAAGTAGTCGCCGTCGATCTCCTCGAACAATTGAATGCCTTCGCCCTCGATCTGGTATGCGCCGACGCTTGAAAGCGCCTTGTCGCCTACGCGAGACAGATGTCTTCCGATGAAGCCCGAATCAAGCTCGCGCATTGTCAAACGTGCAACTCCGACATGTCGCCATACGGCCTCCCCGTCGCGCGCTATGACAACAGCGCTGTTCAGCTGATGGGTTTTGCCTGACAGTTTCAGCAGCTGGCGCCGCGCAGCCTCCATATCGGCCGGCTTGTGGAAGATTGTATCGCCAAGGGACAATGTCTGGTCGGACCCGATGACAAGCGCTCCGGCGATCTTTTCGCTGACGTTTACTGCCTTTGCTTCAGCGAGAACGGCCGCAACATCTTCGGGAGTAGCCCCGCTGCCGGCAAGAGCGTTCTCCACTGCGCGTTCATCGATGTCCGCCGGAACGACTTCAAAGCTGATACCCGCATTGTGCAGAAGCTTTTTTCGAAACGGACTTCCTGACGCAAGGATAATTTGTTCTGTCATGGCATCGTTTCCGGCCGATATCCGGCTATCGCGACTTGGTTCGCAACGCAACAATGGCTGCGGCCGTCTCCTCAATGGATCGACGGCTCACATCTATCATCGGCCACCCGTGCCGGATACAGATCTGACGTGCGTAAGCGAGCTCCTCGGCAATACTTGCCCGGTCGACGTAGCTTTGAGCATCGAAGGACGCCGTTGCTCCGAGCACACGGTTTTGCCGCACATGCGAAATCCGCTCCGCTGAGGCAATCAATCCAACGATAAGAGGCTTCTTGGCCCCTACGAGGCTTTCAGGTACCGGAACGCCGAGGACGATCGGGATATTGGCCGTCTTGATGCCGCGGTTTGCCAGGTAGATGCTTGTCGGCGTTTTCGATGTCCGCGAGATTCCGATGAGCACAATCTCCGCATCTTCGATGTCCACCGGCAGCTGGCCGTCGTCGTGCTCCATCGTGAAGTTCAAGGCATCGATACGCCGAAAATACTCCGCATCCAGAACATGTTGCGCACCAACGCGGCGCCCGGCGGGCGTCCCGAGATAGGATTGAAAGACGGCCAGCACCGGTTCCAGTACCGAAACGCATGGCAGACCCATCGCCACACTTCGTTCGTCAATCATCCGCGCAAGTTTCTGATCAACGACTGTGTAGAGGACGATCCCGGGTTCCTGGTCGATATCCTCGAAGACTTTCATAAGCTGCTTTTCAGTCCTTATCAGCGGGTAGATATGCTCGATAGCGCGTGCATCCTTGTACTGCGCCGATGCCGCCCGCCCAGCGGCGAGCAATGTTTCACCCGTTGCATCGGAAATAAGGTGGAGATGAAAAAAGCTCTGCGGTTTGTTCACACGATTGACCCTGGCCTGTGGCGAACTGTGGATAAGGAGGCGTCACAAACCGACGCGCGAAGTCCCGACTGTATCAAATCGCCCTTTGTCCACAATTCACCGACGTGCGAAGCGGCTTATGCCGTTGTGGAGAACAACGAGAACTCAGATATCAGCGCACAACGCCTCCGGACTGAAACGTAATCAAAAATCGCCTAACATATTGTATTTTAATCAGAAAATTCAACAATCCTCACATTTCACATATCCGTGCGCGCGTGCATGCGTCATTTCGCTGGGTCGGGTTTCGCCTGACGATGTGGAAGAATGCCAATTCCCGATTCCAACAGAGTCATAGAATAAGAAATCTCTTTCTCTATAGATATTTTCTTTATATCCAGACTGCGGAAACCAAGACGACATGACAACGAAACGCGTGGTAGTCGATGTCCTGAACGGACAGACAGTATTTCCTCCCCCCGTCTGGATGATGCGTCAGGCCGGACGTTACCTGCCTGAATACCGGAAGACGCGTGAGCAGGCCGGAAGTTTTCTCGATCTCTGCTACAATCCCGACTTGGCGGTGGAAGTGGCGCTTCAGCCTATTCGGCGTTTCGGTTTTGACGCCTCGATACTTTTCTCGGACATCCTCGTTCTACCGCATGCGCTCGGCCGCGACCTTCGCTTCGATGAAGGAAGAGGGCCGCAGATGACGCCGATTGGCGAAGATGAAATCGGCAGTCTCAACGGTGAGCGTTTTCATGAGCATCTCGGTCCGGTCTATGAGACGGTGAGGCGGCTGCGGGCCGAATTGCCGTCGGAAACGACATTGATCGGTTTTTGCGGAGCGCCTTGGACGGTTGCGACGTATATGATTGCCGGCCACGCTACGCCTGACCAGGCGCCGGCGCGGCTCTTTGCTTTCCGGCATCCCGAGAGATTTGCCACACTGCTCGACATCCTGGCGGATTTTTCGGCCAGCTATCTGATCCGTCAAATTTCGGCGGGGGCAGATGCGGTTCAGGTCTTCGATTCCTGGTCGGGCGTGCTTGACCAGCAGGCGTTCGAGGCTTTTTGCGTGCGGCCGATGCAAAGGATCGTTGATCAGATACGCGCGGTGTATCCCGATGTTCCTATCATAGGTTTTCCAAAGGGGGCCGGATCGCTCTACGACAGTTTCAGGCAGCAGACAGGTGTTACGGCGCTCGGTCTCGACTGGACGGTTCCTTTGAACCAAGCAGCTCGGTTGCAGGCGGACGGGGCCGTGCAAGGCAATCTGGATCCTATCAGACTGGTGTCAGGCGGCAGGGCCTTGGAAGAGGGTGTTGCGCGGATTCTCGAGACGCTGGGGGGAGGGCCTCTGGTGTTCAATCTGGGGCACGGCATTACTCCCGATGCGCCCATCGCGCATGTCGAGACAATGCTGTCGCTTGTGAGAAAAGCGGCCTGATCATGAAACCTGCCAACGAAGCGAATCAGCGATCGGGCAAGGGTGCAGCCCAACGTGCCTTTGTCTCTGTCGCAGTCGTCGTCCTTGGGGCGATAGTTCTTTTCGCCTTCGCGCCAGTCAGCTTTTATCCATGGGTCAAAGCGATTCACGTCATTGCGGTCATCTCATGGATGGCTGGAATGCTCTATCTGCCGCGATTGTTCGTTTATCACGCAGAAGCACAAATAGGCTCTGTGCAGGCAGAAACATTCAAGACGATGGAACGTCGTCTTCTGCGGCTGATTATCAACCCGGCAATGATCGTGACTTGGATATTCGGCTTGTGGCTTGCCTGGACCGGCTTTCAATTTACCGGCGGGTGGTTGCACGCAAAGATCGCAGCAGTCATCGGCCTGTCGGCGGTACACGGCTACTTCGCGCGAGCAGTGCGATTGTTCGGCGAGGATCGCAATGAGCAATCGGCCAGGCACTGGCGGATCATCAACGAAATTCCTACATTACTGATGATCGTGATCGTGATCCTGGTCGTCGTGAAGCCGTTTTAAACGCGATCGCAATTGCTGCCTTGCTCTTTGCAAAGCGCGGCGATAAAAGACAACTCCCTCCCCGGCATACGCGCCCCCCTTGGTTCTTCGTCTTCGGTCGCGTCCGGCGCATTTCGCGTATCGCCGCCATTTTCCCTTCTGACTTAGAGTCCGCACCATGCAGGAAATGAAACTTCAAGAGCTTAAGAGCAAGAAGCCGACAGATCTCATCACATTCGCCGAATCGCTCGAGGTCGAAAACGCCAGTGTCATGCGCAAGCAGGAGTTGATGTTTGCGATCCTCAAGAAGCTAGCGTCCCAGGAAGTCGAGATTATCGGCGAAGGCGTGGTGGAGGTATTGCAGGACGGCTTTGGCTTTTTGCGCTCAGCCAACGCGAACTACCTGCCAGGCCCGGACGATATCTACATCTCGCCGTCCCAAATCCGGCGATTTTCGCTCAAAACCGGCGACACGGTTGAGGGACCAATCCGCAGTCCGAAGGAAGGGGAGCGCTATTTCGCGCTTCTGAAGGTCAATACGATCAACTTCGAAGACCCGGAAAAAATCCGTCACAAGATCCATTTCGACAATCTGACACCGCTTTATCCGAACGAGCGGCTGAAGATGGAGACGAACAACCCAACGACGAAGGACTTGTCGGCCCGGGTTATCGACCTCGTCGCTCCGCTGGGCAAAGGTCAGCGTGGGTTGATCGTTGCGCCGCCGCGAACCGGTAAGACCGTTCTTTTGCAGAACATCGCGCATTCGATTACCGCAAATCACCCGGAATGCTATCTCATCGTTCTTCTGATCGACGAGCGTCCCGAGGAAGTGACCGACATGCAGCGCTCGGTGAAGGGCGAGGTTGTGTCATCGACCTTCGACGAACCGGCCACGCGGCACGTCCAGGTCGCGGAAATGGTGATCGAAAAAGCGAAGCGTCTTGTCGAGCATGGCCGCGATGTCGTCATCCTGCTTGATTCGATCACGCGCCTCGGCCGCGCGTACAACACGGTTGTTCCGTCATCCGGCAAGGTGCTGACCGGCGGCGTGGACGCGAATGCGCTGCAGCGGCCGAAGCGCTTTTTCGGCGCCGCGCGCAACATCGAGGAAGGCGGTTCCTTGACGATTATCGCGACGGCGCTGATCGATACAGGCAGCCGTATGGACGAGGTGATCTTCGAAGAGTTCAAGGGCACCGGCAACTCGGAAATTGTGCTCGACCGCAAGGTGGCCGACAAGCGCATCTTCCCGGCGATGGATATCCTGAAGTCCGGAACGCGTAAGGAAGAGTTGCTCGTGCCGCGGCAGGATCTTCAGAAGATTTTCGTGCTTCGCCGCATCCTTGCACCGATGGGAACGACGGACGCTATCGAATTCCTGATCGACAAGCTGAAGCAGACCAAGACCAATCCAGACTTCTTCGATTCGATGAACACCTAGCCGTCACGCGTGGACAGATTTTTCTCCATCGCGACTTGCGACGGTCGAAAATTCACGTAAAAACAAGAAGTTGCGTCAAGCGCGCCGGTTCCGTAGTTGGAATCTGTCGAAAGGCGGTTCCTCGACAGTGAAAGCCACGCTTTCGGGCTCAATTGAGAGATCGCCGGCGCGATTCCGGCGTCAAACGCTGGAGCGCTCAGTCCATTTGGACGCGCAAAAGATGCACCGAGAA
The DNA here is from genome assembly GCA_040512755.1 of Mesorhizobium sp. GTDB lineage: Bacteria > Pseudomonadota > Alphaproteobacteria > Rhizobiales > Rhizobiaceae > JBEVEP01. The sequence goes on along the minus strand of JBEVEP010000005.1, from coordinate 28,028 downwards.
TCGATCGCGATTTTCGGTGCCGACGCGTTAGGCCAAACGCCTGGTACGACCAGAATTAGCCCGGCTTTTGTTTCAGCGTGTGTTCGAGCTCGGCGGGGTCCGTGATGACCGGCAAACATGTCTGCCCCGAACACAACCAGGCGCCCGGTTTCGAGGTGTCCGGATAGGCCCCTCCTGGCAGGCTCGCATTGGCAGTGGCTGAACCTAACGGTAGGACGATATCGACCCTGCGGGGATCGGGATTTCGGACGGCAACGTCAAGCAAGGCGAAATCCTCGGGATCGTGGACAATGATCAGCTTCATTGGGGCGAGTACGATTGCGCAGGCATTGAAAATTCCCGCTTGCCCATGAGGCTGAGCGAGCGCCCGGCCGAACGCAGCCTCGGCGCACCGCAAGGCTTTATCATGTAGCGTGGAGTCGCCTGTCAGGAGGGCGGTGCGGATCATCGCCTCGATGATCTGGCCGGTTGCGGAAGGGGTCGCTTCGTCGACGTCACCGCGGATACGAACCGGCACATCGCGGCAATCCGAGGCGGTGAGGAAATATCCGCTTCCATCGTCGTCGAGATACCACTCGTCGAGCGTGCGGAGGAATGCGACCGCCTGGTCACGGTAGAACGGCTCTTGCGTCGCTTCGAACAACGAGACGGCGGCATTGCACATTGCCGCGTAGTCGCTCGCCAGCCCGGGGAAAGATCGTTTGGAGCCGAGCACGGAATGCGGAAGCCGCCCGTCCATTCTCGATTCGTGCCCGAAACGGAATGCCTGCTCCGCTACCGCTATCCAGTCGCGGCGCTGAAAGACGCGTCCGGCTTGCGCGATGGCAGCGATAGCCAAGCCATTCCAGTCCATGAGAGCCTTGTCGTCTCTGCCGGGGCGCGTTCGCTTTTCCCGCGCCGCCAGCAATCTTTCACGCAGTGGCTTTAGATTGCTGTCTTGGGGAGAGACTGACTTGCCAGTGCGATGAATGACGGGATCGCCTTCCCAATGATCGGGTGCAGAGAGTGCGTAGTCCTCAAGAAGGAGCTTCAACTCGTCGCCGAGCACCTCGGTCAATTCCGCTTTGTTCCAGGTATAGAAGCGGCCTTCCTCGCCCTCGCTGTCCGCGTCGAGGCTGGAGGCAAAACCACCGCCTTCAACTCGCATTTCCCTGCACAGCCACGTCGCTGTTTCTTCGATTCGATTCCGAAACAAAGCATCGCCAGTTTCTGCAAATGCCCAGGTCGCCAACCGGACAAGGAGGGCATTGTCATAAAGCATTTTCTCGAAATGCGGGATGAGCCACGAGGCGTCGGTGGAGTATCGGCTAAGGCCGCCGCCAATGTGATCGTAGATGCCACCGTTCAGCATGTAACGAAGGCTGTCGACCACGGCATCCCGGTAGCTTGGGTTTCCGGTGGCGAGCCAGCCGTGCCAGAGGGCTTCCATGAACGGAGCGTTGGGAAATTTGGGAGCACCCCGCAGGCCTCCTTCCGCAGGGTCGATCATTGAAAGAATACTGTCGGCCAAAACAGTCAGGTTTTGCTGGCTGAACCCGGCCGCCGGATGATCGGCTGCCAGCCGTGCCCTCACGTGCTCAGCCAGAGCAGCTGCGCTATGGTTAATGCTTTCTTTCTTTTCGTTCCAGGCGCGATGGATTGCTTCGAGGACCTGCCCGAACCCAGGCCGGCCAAAGCGCGGCTGCTTTGGGAAGTAGGTCCCGCCCCAGAACGGCTTGGCATCAGGCGTCAGAAACATGGTGAGCGGCCATCCACCTTGCTCGCCGGTCGCGTGAAGGGCCGCCATATAGAATTGGTCGATGTCGGGCCGCTCCTCGCGATCGACCTTGATATTCACGTAGAGCCGGTTCATGAGAGCCGCGATGTCCGGGTCCTCGAAGGACTCATGGGCCATGACGTGGCACCAATGACAGGCAGCATAGCCGATCGACAGAAGGATAGGGCGGTCAAGCTCTTGAGCCTCAGCGAGTGAAGCCGCCGACCAGGGTCGCCAGTAAACGGGATTATCCCGATGCTGCTGAAGATAGGGGCTGGATTCCTCGGCGAGCAGATTTGCAGCTTGCAACGGCACGATCATGTTCCGGCTATGACGAAAGGTAACGTAGGGCGGTTGGTATGCAGGGGCAATTGATATTCCAGGAGTCCATTTACGCGCTCTCCAGCGGCCGGCTCCCAGCCGGTGTGGCGGTGGTACGCCTGTCAGGGCCGCATACAAAAGCGGCGGTTACAGCATTAACGGGATCATTGCCGACACCGCGCGTTGCGCGTTTCGGCCCGATCAAGAGTGCCAATGGCGAATTGCTCGACCATGGCCTGACGACTTTCTTTCCCGGTCCTGCAAGTTTTACGGGGGAAGATAGCGGTGAACTGCACCTGCACGGGGGTCGTGCGGTCGTCGCGGCCGTCTTGGAAACTGTAGGCCAGATAGAAGGCTTCCGCCATGCGGAACCTGGGGAATTCAGCCGCCGAGCTTTTCTCAACGGCAAGATCGATCTCACCGGTGCGGAAGCTCTCGCTGATCTGGTAGCGTCGGAAACAGAAGCACAACGGCGCTTTGCACTGCTGAATGCATCGGGCGCGCAGGCAGAGCTTTATGGACAATGGCGCCGCCGGATCATTCATGCGCGAGCGATGATCGAGGCCGAACTCGATTTCTCCGATCAGGAGGACGTTCCGGGCTCGGTGTCCGATGAAGTCTGGCGGGACATTGGCGAATTGATTTCGGAAGTGGACCAGCACCTTGCGTCGTTTCGGCGCGCGGAGATTATCCGCGATGGCTACAAGGTCGTTATTATCGGTGCTCCAAACGCGGGAAAGTCTAGCCTGCTGAACGCGCTGGCCGGCCGGGATGTGGCGATCGTCACGGACGAGCCGGGTACGACCAGAGATCTCGTTGAAGTCACGCTCGACCTGCACGGGGTCAAGGTCACGGTGGTGGACACGGCCGGGATACGCGAAGGGGCGGGCAATGTGGAGGCGATCGGTATTGCCCGGGCATTGAGCTCGGCAGAATCTGCGGACCTTGTGCTCCGGTTGCAGGACCTGGCGCAAGCGATGTCGGCTCCAGCTTTGGAAAAGAAGCCGGCGGATGAGATCTGGGTTGGAACCAAGAGTGACTTGCTTGGTAGCGGACGGATAGAACTGAAAGATTTTGACTTCAGAATTTCGGCCAGAACTGGGGAGGGTCTGACGGATCTTCTGGAGCAAATCGGGACAAGGGCTGGAGCGGCAGTGGGCGATCTGGGTGATGTGCTGCCGTCGCGTTTGCGGCATGTCGAATTGTTGCGGCGTTGTCGTAGTGAGCTTGGGCGGGCGGTCACGCATCCATCTGCAGCGCTGGAAATGAGCGCGGAAGACCTGCGAAAGGCGAGCGATAGTCTTGGCCGGATTGTTGGGGCGGTGGATGTCGAGGATTTGCTTGATACGATTTTTTCGTCGTTCTGCATCGGAAAATGATTCACGTGAAACGCGGCAGTGACCTTCTCCCCCGTTCGCGGGGAGAAGGTGGCCCGAAGGGCCGGATGAGGGGCTCGCACCACCTGTCAAGGGTCAAGCTGCCCCTCATCTGCCTGCCGGCATCTTCTCCCCGCGAACGGGGAGAAGAGGGCTTTCATGGGGACCCGACCTGGATTCACTGCCATGGGTCGTTCAGGTCGAATTGTGGGCCGCTCTGTGTTTAAATGCAGTGCCGGACGGAAAACCGGTTCGCACTTTGCTGGAATTGCCCTGTCGGCCAAAATGATTCACGTGAAACACTGCCAGTCTGATGATTCACGTGAACATTGTGGTGGCGAGTGTTTCACGTGAAACAATTCCTAGGCGCCTGTGTCGCGATGCAGCCTTGACTTGGATCGGCGAGGGGCACATGTGTCCCGCACAAAGATCTGGAATGTCATCATGAGTGAAGGCTACGATGTCATCGTTATCGGTGGCGGCCATGCGGGATGTGAGGCAGCCTCGGCAGCGGCGCGATCTGGCGCACGAACCGCGCTCGTTACGTTGAGCTTTGAAACGATCGGAGCCATGTCCTGCAATCCGGCTATCGGCGGGTTGGGCAAGGGGCATCTGGTCCGTGAGGTGGACGCTCTCGATGGCCTCATGGGGCGGGCGGCAGACGCGGCTGGCATTCAGTTCCGCTTGCTCAATCGGCGTAAGGGGCCGGCTGTTCGCGGCCCGCGTACCCAGGCCGATCGCAAACTCTATAAGGAATGGATGCAAGAGGCGGTCCGCGCCCAGGCAAATCTCGATGTGATCGTCGGAGAAGTAACCGACTTTGATGTGGGGGACACTCGCCTGGCGGGTGTTCGTCTTTCGACAGGCCAATCGCTTCGCTGCGGGGCCGTTGTCCTCACAACAGGAACGTTTCTTCGCGGACTGATCCATATCGGTGACAGGAAGATACCGGCTGGCCGGATGAACGAGAAGGCAAGCATGGGCCTGTCGGCAAGCATGTTGGAGGCTGGCTTTCGCCTTGGGCGCTTGAAGACCGGTACGCCGCCCCGGCTTGATGGCCGAACGATCGACTGGGCGTCGCTTGAAAAGCAGGCGGCAGACGAAGACCCTACGCCATTCTCGCTGATGACTGATGAGATTGTAAATCCGCAGGTCGAATGTGGGATAACTCGCACGACGCCGGCGACCCACGCTCTTATCCGGGACAATTTGCAGCGTTCGGCCATGTACTCCGGCTCGATCGAAGGTATCGGGCCGCGTTATTGTCCGTCGATCGAGGATAAGATCGTCAAGTTTGGCGACCGCGAGGGGCACCAGATCTTCCTGGAGCCGGAAGGACTGGATGACGATACGGTCTACCCGAACGGCATTTCGACATCGCTGCCGGAAGACGTCCAACTGGCGATCTTGAAAACGATTCCTGGACTCGACGCGGCGGTCATGACGCAGCCGGGCTACGCCATCGAATATGATCACATCGATCCGCGTGAGCTCGATCCGACATTGGAAACGCGGCGACTGCCAGGTCTGTTTCTGGCAGGCCAGATTAACGGCACGACAGGCTATGAAGAGGCTGCGGCGCAAGGGATACTCGCCGGCATCAACGCGGCACGGAAGGCGTCAGGCGGCGATGGTTGGGTGCTGGGTCGAAGCGACGCCTATATCGGCGTGATGGTCGATGATCTGGTGACCCGCGGTGTAAGCGAGCCGTACCGCATGTTCACCTCCAGGGCCGAGTTCCGCCTGTCGCTCAGGGCTGACAATGCGGACGAGCGGCTGACGCCTCTGGCGATAGGGCTGGGCATTGTTTCCAAAGAGCGTGCGGAGCGTTTTGCCGCTGCCGGGGCGGAGCTCGAGGCGGCGAGGGCGCTCGCGAAGTCGTTGACGATAACCCCCAATGAAGCTGCTCGTCGCGGACTGGAGATCAACCGGGACGGCGTACGACGGTCGGCCTACGAGCTGCTCGCCTATCCCGAGGTCGATGTCGCGCGGCTGGAAAGCATTTGGCCGGAGCTGGGAAGGTTGGGCCGCAAAACCGGACAGGCGCTTGAGACGGAAGCGCGTTACGCCGTCTACCTTGAGCGGCAACGGGCGGATGCAGCCGTTTTGCGTCTGGAAGAAGCCCGAACCATTCCCGATGGTATGGATTTCGGAGATGTTCCTGGGCTTTCCAATGAGCTGAAGCAGAAAATGGCCGTCCGGCGGCCTCGATCTATCGCGGAGGCTCAACGTATCGATGGTATGACCCCCGCCGCCCTGGCGATTATCGTCGCGCGTATACGCCATTTCGAGAGCGCCAGCCGCCGCGGTGCCGCGTGACATCCAGGTCAATTGAGGCACTGCAGGAGGCCGCTGGACCCGTTTCACGTGAAACATTTGAGCGGGTGCTGGCTTTCGAGCAGAACTTTCTGAAATGGGCCGAACGAATCAATCTTTCGGCACCGTCGACGCTGAAAGAGACCTGGAATCGCCATATCCTGGACAGCGCGCAGTTAGCCAAGCTGGCGCCTACGGCCAAGAATTGGCTCGACATAGGGTCCGGAGGCGGCTTTCCGGGCGCCATTATCGCGATCCTGGTTACGGAAAGAGAGGGAGCCAGCGTCGATCTGGTCGAAAGCAACCGGAAGAAGGCGGCATTTCTGCAAACAACGCTCGGTCTGCTGAAAGCCAGGGCGCGCGTGCATCCGCGCCGGGTCGAGGATGTTTACGGGGTCGTAAAGCAGCCCGAGATCGTGACTGCACGGGCCTTGGCTCCGTTGCCTGCCTTGCTCGACCTGACCGCGCCGTGGCTTACCGTCGGCGCGCGGGCGCTCTTTCACAAAGGCCGGGATTACCGCACGGAGGTCAAAGAAAGCCTTCTACAGTGGTCGTTCGATCTGATAGAACATCGAAGCACTGTCGACTCGGATAGCGTCGTGCTTGAGATTCGTAATCTTCGGCCACTCTGAAACGGCTTCGAAACAATTTGAAATGCAGCAAAGCAGCTACAGACCGGCCATGAAGCACGCTCCCCGTATCATCACGGTTGCCAATCAAAAAGGCGGCGTTGGCAAGACCACGACGACGATCAATCTCGCCACGGCTCTGGCCGCGATTGGCGAGCGGGTCCTCATCATTGATCTGGATCCGCAGGGAAATGCGAGCACCGGTCTGGGCATCGACCGGCAGGATCGCACCGTGTCGTCCTATGATGTTATGATGGGAGAAACGCCGATCGAAGAGGCGGCGATGCCGACCGCAGTTCCGGGGCTCTCCATCGTTCCCTCTACGCTTGACCTTTTGGGCGTCGAAATGGAGATCGCTGCTGCGCCGGATCGGGTGCTTAGATTGCGCAATGCCCTTGCCAGGAATGCGATCGAAAGCGCGCACTTTTCGTACGTGCTCATCGATTGTCCTCCTTCCCTCAATCTGCTCACTCTCAACGCGATGGCCGCTGCTGATTCGGTTCTTGTGCCTCTGCAATGCGAGTTCTTTGCGCTGGAAGGACTCAGCCAGCTTCTGGAGACCGTCGAACAGGTTCGTGGGTCGATCAATCCGTCGCTCAATATTCAGGGTATCGTGATGACGATGTTCGACGGACGCAACAATCTGGCGAACCAGGTCGTCGAGGACGTTCGTACGCATATGGGCGAAAAGGTCTATGAGACGGTGATTCCCCGGAATGTTCGCGTCTCGGAGGCGCCGTCCTACGGCAAGCCGGCAATCCTCTACGATCTCAAATGCGCAGGCAGCCAGGCCTATCTCCAGCTCGCCTCGGAAGTGATTCGGCGCGAACGGCAGTTGAAGGTAGCCTGACGAAACGATTCGGTAGCGTAACGACCTGGAAAAAATGAACGACGAACTCTCAAGAAAGCGGCTTGGCCGCGGCCTCGCCGCACTGATCGGTGAGATGGACAAGCCCACGGAACCGGAGCGCAAGCCGGTCCATTCGGACGGCCGTGTGCCGATCGAATTCGTGGCGCCCAACCCGCGAAACCCCCGGCGCAGCTTCGCGGACAGCGAGCTGACGGACCTTGCCCAGTCGATCCGGGAACATGGCGTCGTGCAGCCCGTTCTCGTGCGTCGGACATCGCAAGCAGGCCGGTATGAGATTATTGCCGGCGAACGGCGCTGGCGCGCGGCTCAGCAAGCAGGCCTTGCCGATCTGCCGATCATCATCCGCGATGTCGATGACCGGGTGGCGCTGGAGCTTGCGATTGTCGAGAACGTCCAGCGGGCCGACCTCAATCCCGTCGAGGAGGCGCTTGGTTATCAGCAGCTGATGGATGAGCACCATTATACGCAAGCCGATCTCGGCCAGGTGATCGGCAAAAGCCGCAGCCATGTGGCGAATACGCTCCGACTGCTCAAGCTTCCGGAAATCATCCGGGACATGCTGGTGAGCGGAGACCTATCGGCCGGTCATGCGCGGGCGCTCGTCACTGCTGAAGAGCCAGCTGCGCTGGCGAAACGCATTGTGGCGGACGGGCTTTCAGTCCGGCAGGCGGAGGCCCTGGCGCAGCTTCCGGCAAAAAGCCACGATCAGGCCTCCCCTCGCTCTGCACCTGAGAAGGATCCGGACACGCTCGCCCTCGAAAAGCTGCTCACCGACGTGATCGGGCTGCGCGTCGCGATCAATCACAAGGAAAAGGGCGGCGAGGTGAGGATCAATTATCGGACGCTCGATCAGCTCGACGAACTGTGCCGTCGCCTTAGACAGTAGAGCACGTCGCCAGCAACTGGAATCGGGGCAACAACCCTTTGTTTGCGCATCGGAATGATCCGAAACCGCGTCGCACTTTCGGTCCCACGCTGCAGAGCGGTTCCGGTTCTGACGGAATTGGCGAACCGCTGTCTAATCTCGGACAGAGAACCGGTCCCTGCTCGCTCCGCAAGAACTGCATTAGCCGGCTAATGACGCGCGTTACGAGCCGCTTCGACCGCAATCGCCAACATTGCCTGCCGGGCGATTGACACGGCGAGATCCGATCGCATCCGGATCTGCAGCACCGCGGACTGCAGGGACGCCAGCGCGCGTAGAATAGCCGCGGCGTTCCATCGCGTGAGGGCGGTCTCGATGAGCTTGCGGCGCGCAAAGAAGATCGGCGGCCGCGCCGACGCCACGACCGCTGCGGCATTGCGTTCGCCAGCGTCAAGCGCGGAACGCATTAGCTGCAGCGACTGAAACTGACGAAGCGCGGACCCCAAAATCTGATTGGGCGCCTGGTTGTTGCTCGCGCACAGACGCCGAAAGGCAAGGTCTAACGACGCGGCATTGCCCTCGAGCGCCGCATCGATGACGTCGTCAACGGACAGACCTGACACGTCCCCCGACAGCAGTTTGACATGATCGAGCGTTATCTGGCCTTCACGGGCGGCATAGAGGGCGAGCTTTTCCAGCTCGCCGCGCGAAGCAAGCCGGTCTCCGCCCAGGCTGCGTTTGAGCGCCTGCCGGGCATCGAGCCCGATTGACAGGCCTGCCTTCTGAAGTTCGTCGTCGATCAGGGTGTCAAGCGCCCGGCCTTCGTCCGCATAGCATGGCAGCGCAATTGCCTGCTCCGACGCCTCGACAGTGGTGCGTAACGGGCTCCCTTTCTTCAGGTCTCCGGCCTCGATCAGTACAATGGCGTCGGCGAGCGGCCGCCCGGCGAGCGTTTTCACGTCCTCCGCCAACGCTTTCTGCCCGCTGGCGTTCCGCACCCAGATCAGGCGGCGGTCGGAAAACATGGGCACGGTCCTCGCCTCATCGACCAGCCGGCCGGGCTCCTGGTCGACTTCCGCGGCATCGAGACGGACAACGGAAAACGGATCGTCGGCCGAAAGACCGGTCAATGCCGCGACCTTCCGCGCCCGTTCCGAGACGAGACCGCGATCGGGACCGTAAAGCAGGACAATCCCCGGCACTGTGCGTTGCCGGTCCAGCCAGGAATCGACTTCGTGTGCTTTTTTCTGCGCCATGAAGACGGCCTATCACGGCCGTGATCTATCGCGCGATGTTTTTCTCAGAAGTTGCGACATGGCGAAACGCCTCGGATCGTTGCCGACACATGGCGAAACATGGCGCGGGTGGCGCATTGTCCCAAAACGGGCATGCAGTGTGAGCCGCGGCCGCCTGGTGCTCAGGCCGATCCCATCGGAGGGACGGCTTCCAGCCAAAGGCTGTCGTCCAGGCCTTCGGTGAAGGCGGCGATCAATCGCTTTGCCGCGATACTTGCGCCGTGCGCGTCCGGAAGCTTCTCGTCGACGCGGCAGGCGGCCTCATAGACCTCAATGATCAGAGCCACATTGAGTGGAGTGAGAATGTCGCCGGCGACAGTGATGTGCTGAGCGGTCATGGGCGCCTCCTAAAAAATACGCGCAGATCCGTCTGGCATTACCCGCCATAGCCCATGGTCTTCCCGCCGCAAGGGCCAGCATCTCACGCCTTGCCGTTACCAAAGCCCCGGTAGTTTGGTGAGTAAGGATCGTACGAATGTCGGACAGGAGATCGCGCCATCCTCCGGAAGGTGTATGCACCATACTCCCGCGCTGCGGAAGCAGGGCAGCGACGCCAGATGAAACAGACTGACAAAAAGCGCCCGAATCCGGTGAGGATCACGATGACAGTCATATGGTGGCTCTGTGCAAACTCAGTCCCAATGATCGGCCAACGCTTTGCGCTGAAAGGTTTGGCTTAGGGGTAATTCGCAGCGCCCATTTGCGCCCGGCGAGCCTGGGAGCGGCTGAGCGCCGGGCGCTGGTCGCGGCGACGCTTTGACGCCTGGAGGACGACCGCGACAGGCCAATAGTGCGATTCATCGCAAGGATTTCCTATGGGCAGATTTACCTACCTGGCGGCAGCGGATTGGACGACGCCTCCCTTTGCCTGGAACTTGCCGCACGAGCCGTCAATCCTGGCTTTCGAGTTACGGCTACACAGCGCCTTACCGGCCAAATTAGCGACGATGCGTTACAATGCACCACCGCGACCATTCCACTCTCCGGCTTCATATCGATGCCTTAGCTCGCGACGAACCCGCTGCCACTTTCCTTGCTCGAACGTGTTCGAGTAGCGCCAGGCCCGGTCCTCCTCGATGATAGTGATTTCTTCGGCACGGGGACCGTGCCTGGCGATCAACTCATCGGCGATGGCCTCGATGTCACCTGACGGGATGAGCCGGGGCCGGATGCTTAGTTCCCAAGTGTGCCAGAGGAGCGTCCCCCAAATGGGGGACGAGGCGACAAGCCATGTCAGCCAATCCCATCTTTCTCCCGCCAAACTCATCATCGACCCCATCATTTGTTCCTATCAATGTGAACATATGAGACATGGACGAGTTCCGTGTGTCAGGAACATTTTGTTCTCATGGACACGCTGGCAAAGAGCCTCAGGCGGCGAGCAGAAGAGTTAGGATTGTCGCACGCGGAAGTCGCGCGCCGAACCGGCGTCAGTGAGCGCCGGTATGGCCATTATGTTGCCGGGCGGAATGAGCCGGACCTCGCCACGCTCCTGCGTGTCGCTGAAGTGCTTCAAACCAGCCCTAACGCGCTGTTGGGTTTCGATGCGGAAGCGATGCCAACCAAGCGGCGGCGGCTGACGGATCGACTAAATGCCGCGGCCAATGCAATGGGGGATCGAGAACTGGAGATCATCGTCATTCAGGCTGAAGCCGTGGCCGCTGCCTAGCCTCGTGCGTTCTCGGACCAAAGCGAAATACAAGGTCTACCCGAAAAGTCCGCCGGAGCCGCTCGGTCGGCATGCCCTGAGAGGAACTCCAAGGCTGCCAAGTGTGCTTCAGTGCGAAAAGACGATTCCGATCCACCTGTGTTCTGAACTTACTTTTGAGCTTTTTCGTAACACCATCTCTGGGGCGACCGATACCATCCATGATTGGTAGACCGGCAACGGTGCGATGCCTATCGGTACCTCTTAACACTTGTCCGAAGTATCCGTTGCCGATCTTGCGTCGGCGCGGTTCGCAAAGAGGGTGCCATGAGACCCCTCGCCGAGACGCCAAAAAGGGACGGGTCCGGTGTCGTAGTCGCCCGCATCGAAAGATAATCAGATTGCCCACGCCAATTTCGACGCATCCCGACGAGAAGTCGCTATACCGAAATTACACGAACCGAAAGTCCCGCCTACAGGCCTTCAATGCACCCGGAATTTATTACCCATCGCGAGGAACAACTCGCCCTCGGACACCTGAATCAGTTCCTCGGAGAGTTCGAATGGACGCCGAAGGGAGGGCAGCCTAACCGATATCGGGTGCGCGTCCGCTACAGCAATCACTGCTATTCCAGAAAGCTGGAGGACGGCGAGGAGCTGTTGGCTGACGACGTAGTAGTGGATACCGGGCCCTTACGGGTCTTCTGCCGGGAACGATACAATCTCACGACCACCCTCTGCAGGATAATCAACGGCCTGTTCGCGAAACCGACCACCGCAGTCTTCCTCACACACGAGTCAAACTGGACAATCTACCAGTTTTACGCCCGGGTCCCTGGTCAGCCGCAACCATACAGGGTGTTCTTCACAGTGCGGAGGGGCAATTCACCGGATATGGTTGATGGAGCTCATCGGTTGGAGATGTACGTGCAGAGCGCCTATCCCAAGGAGAGTCTAGTCGGCACCAAAAGGAAGGCTCTCTTCGGCACTGTCGCAGACATGACGATAAGGGGGGAACCCTATTTCTGAAAAAGGTGGGGAGGCATCAGCCTCCCCTTATTTCCTCGACGAATGTCAAACCTTTCGGCCCACAGCCCTAAGCAAGTGATCAGGTGTAACCCTGACGACGTCGATGCTATTGGTCTGTTAGGACCTCAGTCGATCTGCACCGATAACCAAAAGATAGAGCAGAGGGGGGGTACAGGTCAAGGTACCGGGGGCCGCATGGTCAGTCGAGTATGGAGACCGTACACAGGGCATGCGATAGGCCCGATGGCATCGGCATATCTGAGGCGTGTTACTGTCGAACGCGTCACATCACGGCACAATGAGCCCGCAAGGATGATCCCGGCCAGAGTAGGCGAATGACCGCAGAGGCCCAACCACGCGCAGGCTCGCCGCGATGCTCGCCGCGGATGTCGTCGGATACGAGCGTCTCATCGGTGTCGACGACGCTCGCCGCATGGCGATCAGTTTGACCGCTCCTGGCGAAGCGCCTTTTCGACACTGTTCTGCTCCTCGCCGTCATCATGACGGTTCAGCATAACAGTGCAGCGGATCAGGAAATTCCAGTCGGGCCCGTGCTCGATGATGAGGTGAAGATCAGAAATCTCTTCGAAAAAATGCTCGATGCTCTTTGTCCCCTCATCGGTGCGGTACTCGATGATGGCCTTCCAGCGCTTGTCGCCGTGAAGGGTGACGACGGTGTTCACTCGCTCTCCCTTTGGCCAGCCGTCATCAGAAGGTGATGCTGGTGAAGACGATGAACAGAAGCGTGCCAGCCACGCCGCCAACCAGGGCGAGGAGCAGCCACGCTGCCGGTTCGGCATTCAGCCTTGCGAGATATCTCATGGGATGGCCATCCTTGGCGGGGGATCTGTCGTCAGTGGCGAGTTGCTTCGTCGGCTTCCCATTCCCATCGGCTGACTGCGTTGCCGATGAACTGGTCGATGCGGCTTAACGGAACGCTCAGCCTGAACACGCCGTTCGCGGTGAAGGCGGCCAGAAGATCGGCCTCTTTGCTTACACCATACTGGAACTCCCGGACGAGCAATGCCGCAATGCGCTCAGCATCGATGCTGCGGGCGATGATCGAGTTTTTCGTGCACACTGTGGTGTGCACGCGCGCGATCATGCTCAAGTCCGCCGATGTCAGATGCTGCTTTTGGCAGGAGGCGGAAGACATGGCGTCCTCCTTCGTGGTTGGGGCAAGGGCACGATGGCCGCCCTCAACCGACAGAGCCCTATAACAAGCTGCCGACGCTCTTGACCGTATCAGCATTCCCGCCCTGGAGCGAGGACAATCGCCATTGGCGGGATCACTTGGACGACCGGGCTCGCGGTGGCGCGGCAGCCCTTGCGTGGCGAGGCTTGGCCGGTGTTTCCCTCGCAGCCTGCGCCGCCTCCATTTCCAGTCGTGCCTGCCGGAGCCGAGCAGTGTTGACCTCTCGCCGTTCCGCTTCCGCCCCGATGATAATGCGAGCGGTACGGTCGGTGATGTCAGCTTTGGTTTCGGCCTTGGACGCGGTCGGCCGCAACGGATTGTGCTTGGTGATGACACGGCTCATTCTTTCTGTCTCCGCTGGGCTGAAAAAGCAAAAAGGCCGGGCGAACCCGGCCTCTCCTACGCGCCTCGATGATCAGTGCCAGTACATCCGTGGTCAAAGACCAGAAGCGCAATCTCTGTGTTAGACGGCCTGCAGATTTTCGGCCGCGTTCCTGCCGCTGCGGCGATCCTCAACGACCTCGAAGCCGAGCTTCTGGCCCTCTACAATCGTGCGCATTCCGGCGTTTTCAACGGCAGAGATATGGACGAACACATCCGCCCCGCCATTGTCGGGCGCAATAAAACCAAAGCCCTTGTTCGAATTGAAAAACTTCACGACGCCAGTGTTCATGACGACTTCCTTTCATAGCTCGTAGAAGATCGTTTGCCGTGTATGAGGGCGGCAAAATGGTTCGGATCGATTTTGAGAGAGGAAGATCGCGACAGCGCGCTTCGCGCCAGAAACAAAGTTCGACAGGCAAGATCGATACTGACAACGTAGGCGTCGAGGGTGTTCGAAACAAGGCGCGAGCGAAAATAATACTTTGCCGCAGAACCAGCGGCATCACAGCATGGCGAATTAAACCTTCAGGTCTCCAGCGCCGATGACGTAAATGATCGGCCGGCGACCTTTATAGATTCTGAGCGCCGCAGACCGGATGGATGTGCGGGCAGCGTCGAATTCGGCGAGGCACGCTTCTTCAGACGGATGTGCATCCAGAAGAGCGGCGGCTTCGACGAGGAACTGCACCTCGAACATGCCATCATAGGCAATGAAGCGGACGCCCTGCCTTTCTTCGTCGTAGCTGCGGCTCACGTTCGGGAACATGAGTGTCATTTGCATGTCCGCCTAAGCTGTCTGCATCGATGCGCATGGCAAAGCCGAAGAGTGTGCTCCACGACGCCTGCCGCAGCAACGGTTGAGCGACATCATCTTGTCCGTGGCGTCGGCGCGGCTCAGGCCCGTCATCACCCCACCGCCGGCATCTGCCGGAAGTCCGGTAAAGACGTGGTAAACAGTCCAACTGCGGTCCATCTCCACACGGCGCCCATAGAGCGTCTCGACCCATTCATTGCGTTTGATCTGAGGGTTGCGGCTATCGGTATGCATGTCATTCCTTTCGACGTGTTTCGGTTATGATTGCCCGGATCGGACGCCCTGCTGGTGGCGCTCGCGATCACGAGAAGCTGCCGAGAGCAGGACACTGATGAGGAACAGATCTCTCCGATCACTGCCGCCGCGGTGGCAGACCGCCCACAGGGTTCCTTCGTCCAGCCGATACCGACTCCCTTTGACCGACCGTCGTTGCCTCACTGTTTCATGTCGCGCCGGCGCGGCATGTTGGTGTTTGCGGCCGCCTTGAGCTGGCTGCTGAAGGAAGCTTCAGGCTTGGGCGGGGCCTTCTCCTGCTTCGGCTTTCGTTGCTCGCGATTGCTGCGCTTCTGTCCCTTGGCCATTGCTGAACGTCCTTCCGATAAGGGTTGTGTCTTCTGAGGTGGGCGACTCGCCGACGGGCTCAAGGCTGTCTTCAGTCGCTACTCGCTCGTGACGTTCCTCGTCGCTGCGGATGCGGTATTGTGGAGAGTTATCCCTTGCCGGCAGAGTGGCCATAATTCGAAACAGCTCGGCAGCTGTTGGCGAGACACCGAACCGCCGCTTCATCCTGACGGTTTGTCCGACACGGAAGAGATGCGTTGCGACTTCCGGCAAGCGCCGGGAGTTGGAGTGAGCCGATACGGTCATGCTGCCTCGCGATCCTTCGCCAGCGCTTCCTCTAGTTCGGCGGCGTCGATCGGAACCATCTGCCTTGTTTGGGCGCCAGCAGTGATCGCCGGCAGATGGATGAAGGTCGCCACGCGCCGATACGCCCGGAATGAAATGCCTTCGATCTCTTCCTCGTCGTATTCAATCTGATACTCGCCGGCTGACTGCGGTCCATCGAAGCCGTAGAGCAGTAACTCCGACGAGAACCGGACGGCCAAGCATGTTGTGCGAACCGGCATGGACGCGATCCTCCGGGGAACGCCGAGCGGGGCGATCCCGGCCGATGTTCAAGCAGTGGTCACGCAATCTGCCTTTGGGTTGCAGACGCGGACAGATGCGGCTGTTCGAATTCTTCGGCGCACCGCCTTACCGGCGTGCGTTCGTTCTCGAGGATCCGGAGGAAGATGGCGGGGTCGTAGGCCTCTGACGCCGCACATTAGCCATTTCGGCCAAATCAACGAATGCCTTCATGCACGACTATTGCGTTCCAATTGAGGCCCGCGCTAACGATTCCCCGAATTGGACCCGTCACGAGGCGTGCGGGTTATTGTCGAACGCGTCACATCACGGCACTATGAGCGTTGCGGCCGCCAGGATGATCCCGGCCACCCTCAGGGTAGGCGCATGAACGCAGAGGCCCAAACCACGCGCAGGCTGGCCGCGATTCTCGCCGCGGATGTGGTGGGATACTCGCGCCTCATGGGTGTCGACGAGGAAGGGACGCTCGCCGCGCTAAAGGCCCACCGCAGGGAGCTTATCGATCCGCTGATCGCCCAGCACCAGGGCCGCATCTTCAAGACGACAGGCGACGGTCTTTTTATCGAGTTCGCTTCGATTGTCGATGCGGTGCGCTGCGCCATCGTCATCCAGCAGGGAATCGAAAGCCGAAATGCAAACATCGATGAAAGTCACCGCATCCGCTTTCGAGTCGGAATAAACGTGGGTGACGTGATCGTCGAGGGCGATGACATTTTCGGCGATGGCGTCAACGTTGCTGCACGGCTTCAAACCCTTGCCGAGCCTGGCCGAATCTGCGTCAGCGCCACCGTACGCGAGCACGTCGCCGAGAAGATTCCGGTCGGTTTCGCCGATCTGGGCGAACACAGCGTGAAGAACATCGCCCGGCCCGTGCATGTTTTCCGCATCGAGACGCGGGTTGAGAACAGGAGCGCTCCGGTGACGGACTCCGCGCAGCCATTGCTGGCGCTTCCGGACCGGCCCTCCGTCGCCGTACTCCCCTTCACCAATATGAGCGGCGACCCGGAGCAAGACTACCTGGCTGACGGGATGGTGGAGGACATCATCACCGGGCTTTCGCGGATAAAGTGGCTCTTCGTCATCGCCCGGAACTCGAGCTTCGCCTACAAGGGCAAGGCGGTGAACGTGAAGCAGGCCGGGGCCGAACTGGGTGTGCGCTACATCCTGGAGGGGAGCGTGCGCAAGGCTGCGAGCCGTGTGCGCGTCACCGGTCAACTCGTCGAGGCGGAAACGGGCCGTCATGTTTGGGCAGATCGCTACGATCGCACGCTCGACGACGTCTTCGCAATCCAGGACGAGCTCACGATGAGTGTGGTCGCCGCCATCGAGCCCAGCCTTCGCCAGGCTGAGATAGAGCGCGTCAAGCGAAAGCGGCCCGATAGTCTCGATGCCTACGATCTCGTTCTTCGGGCCTTGCCACACGTCTACACGGCAATGCCGGATGGAGCTGCGAAGGCGCTTCCGCTGCTCGAAAGCGCGCTCAACATGGAGCCCGATTATGCGCTTGCGCACGGGTTTGCCGCATGGGCGCACGAGATCATCTTTGCCCGAGGCGGCACGCATGAGGAGAACCGGCTCGGGGCGGTTCGCCACGCAGAGGCGGCGATCGCCCATGGCCGCGACGACGCCATGGCGCTGACGCTCGGAGGCTTTGCTCTCGGACTGGTCGCCCACGACCGTGAAGCGGCGCAGCAAGCCTTGGAGGCGGCGCTTGCTCTAAGCCCGTCCTGTGCCCTGACCTATGTGATGGGCAGCGTTGTGATGGTCTATGCCGGTAATGCGGACCGCGGTATTGAGTGGGGCGAGCAGGCGCTCCGTTTGAGCCCGTTCGATCCGATGAGTTACGCCGCCTTGCTTTCAGTCACGCTTGGCCACTTCCAACGGGGAGAATTCGAGGCGGCGCACCTGGCGGCACATAAAGTGTTCCAGACAAATCCGTTCTGGAGTTTGGCGCACGTGCTGCTGGCGGCAACGCAGGTGAGAGTCGGGCGGCTGGACGCAGCCAGGTCTGCCGCCGTGCGCGTGCTTGAGCTGCAGCCTGGTTTTACGATCAGCGGATTATGCGCTTCCTTCGATATTCACCCGTCACTTGCTACGCCCTTGACTGAAGCGCTCAAAGAGGCGGGGTTACCGGCATAGGCGCCCATCACGGATGGCAAATTGGCGTGACGCCAGCAGTTCCGTGTGTTACGGATATACGAATGTTCATGCGAGCTTCAATTGTCTATCCGTAACTCCGTCTACGGCAACGCAGTGCTTGCCGACGTGGCTATTCGGGGGACAGTTGCGCTTGTGGAAGATCGCGCAAAGCATCGACGATGTCGGAACGCCACGAGCAATGCAAGTGAAGGCAAGGCAGTAGCGTTTCGCCGCGCGCAGCGTCTATTTGTTCATGAAGCCGGGGGACTTGGCTGGAATAGGCGCAACGGCATTTTTCCCGGGAGAGGTCCATGATGGAATCGCCGCGTTGCATCAATTGCGGGACCGGCCAACTTGTTAGCCGACTTCACCGCGAGCGCGGCGGCCCCATGGTTTGTTCGAAATGCCGCGATGGTATCCTGCTGGAGATCTCACGGGAACGCACAGCACAGGAAGCCATATTCTCCGCCTTTGGCTTGAACCCACTGGAAGTCCTGGGCGTCAGCGGTGAAAACGCGGAACCCCAGCTCTCCCTTGAACTGCTCGATGACATCCTTTCGCTGGTCCATCCCGACAAGCATCCTTCGGAACGCGCTCCCCTGGCGCATCGGGTTACAAACGAATTGCTGGCGCATAAAGCTGTCGTCGAAGTGTTGGCCTTAGGCCCATCTGACAGGTCGCGAGGGGCAAGTGCCAATTTCGGCTTTCCGGTCACAGGTAAGCAGCGTATCGCTGGCCGAACTGGCAACGATGCGTTCCAGAGGTCGCACCGGTTTCATCCGTGCGACGACTGCCGGCATATGGTTCCGCGCTTCTACTGCGACGATTGCCGTGGACAGTGGGAGCGCGAACGGCGAGCCAAGCGTGAGAAGGAAAACGCGACGGCCAGGCAAAGGCGTGCACGCAAGCGTCTGCTCTGGCGAGCAACTTGTGCGCAATGCGGAAGGGACTTCATTCCAAAGCGGCGGGATGCGAGTTATTGCTCGGCGGCGTGTCGTCAGAAGGCGCATAGGGAGCGGACTGCCGGCGCGGCCTGAAGCGCCTCGGTGTGCCGTTCGAAGCGTCGATGCTGGCGACGGATTGGAGCCGCGTGGAGCGCATGTGAGACCCTGATCGGCAATGCACGGTCGTGATCCTGACCCGACGGGCGGCGTCCTGTTAAGACCCTGCTCATGCCGACCATCGCAATGAACGCGAGTTCCAGCCGCCAATCAGACAAACATAAAGGCCGCGGAATTCCGCGGCTTCGAAGAACTTGGAAACTGGAGTGGGCGAAGGGATTCGAACCCTCGACCCAACCTTGGCAAGCGAAAAATTACGTCGTCGCCGCATTTCCGCAAATTGCGCGCGAATACGAGACAGTACAGGTCCTTCGGCGGCTAACAAGTTTGTCGGGGGATGCATTGCGCCGCACTCCGGCAGACTGGCGTAAACCACGGCGAAACATGAAAATGGTGACCGCGCGGTAACCGCGGCCAATCACCTTGAGCACTATTGTTCCTCGCGGCACTCGACAGCAACGACGACGCATACCGTTTCTTGATCAATCCATCCCCATGACATTCTTGCACATGAGGCGCATGATACTGCACGGCAAGTTGGAGTGCTTGCCGTTACATGAGGGAGGATATCTTGACCAAGTTGTTGAGCTTGTTGTGTTCAGTAGTAATCCTTGCAGTTGCGGCCATTTCGGTCGCTAGGGCGGATCCGGCCGCCGATGTCACCGCTGCTTACGCCGCTTGGGATGCGGCGTTCAATAGCGGCGACGCGAAGGGTGTGTGTGCTCTGTATACCGATGACGCAATTTTGCTGCCGCCGACGCACGACGTCATAAAGGGACCGGATGGCGTCGATAAGTTCATTGCCGGAATCCTCGGTATGGGCGCCAAGGACCATAAACTCGAACTCATCGAAGCGTCGGGCGACGGCAATATCGTCTATGCGACCGCCAAATGGTCCGCTGCCGGCAAAGACTCGGGCGGAAAGGACCAGCCTTGGGCCGGCACCACCACCACCATCTTCGAGAAGCAGGCAAACGGTAGTCTGAAGCTCAAAGTGCACACCTTCAACTGATGGCCTGAACAAGCAAAGTCCGCCGACACGGGAGCTAGCTGTCGGCGGGCTGTCTGACTTCGAACGAATTACCTAGGCATTTAACCCGACTAAACCTTTCTTATTTGACCAACCTCAAGCTCGAATGCCGCGCCAGCTGGCGGAGGAAGGCGTCCTGAATTTCTCCCCATGTGTCGAGTGCGGCGTGGCATTGCGACCATCGCACAAGGTCGTGCTCCTGCGCGTTCTTAGGAATGTCGAGCAGGATCGTTCCGCAATCCACACACTTCAGCTTGCCGTCGAGACTCTCCGCTTCCATTGCCCACATACTCCGCTTTAACAACCGAGGCGGCCTATCTCTCCAAGCGCCACGGGCTCGACGCGGAACTGGCGCGGCGGCTGATCAGAGAGCATGGCAACAACCGCACCGCCATCGAAAAGGCGATCGCGGACATGAAGCGCTAATGTGGCCTGACGGAAGGAGACGGCGACCGGGTGCGACATAGCAGCCCGGAACCTGCATGGCCGGTAACCGTTGGCCTCCTGAAGGGACGAGAAAAGGAACGAAATAAAATGTCCATTCTCAGGTTCGGAGGCAAAGTGCCAGTTCGGCAGAACTTGGTGAAGAAATACCGTCCGATTGGTCCCGCTGCCATTGCGGCCGCTGTTCACGCGATGAAGAAGCGAAGGCCGGTGCGTCAAGCGCGCGACGCCAGACGAGCCGCCACTAACCCCGTCCATTAGCACTGCGCTCGCGGCAGTCGCCCCTTGGCGGGGCCACACTTCCAACTTGCCGTTGCGGCGGCATGGACGTCCCTGTATCTCGTTTGCCACCGCGTCAGCCAACCGCCGGAGGGCGATGATTGGATTCACGAGGTCAAGTTCGACGGGTACTGCACCCACGCAAATTCGGAAGCAAGGCGGGCAACGTGGCGGCCACGTTCGAACGCTGGATCGGCGAGGGCTTTTTCGATGAGCCGCGCACTGTGCTGGACGTTCTGAAACGCTTCCGCAAAGAGGCGATCATGGTTCCGCGGACCAGCCTGCCCGCTTACTTTCTTGCGGCAGTGCGCAAGGGCCGCCTGAAGCGCGATGAGGTTCAAGCTAACGGCAGGACGGTTTGGGCGTACACGACCGCAGCGAGCGGAAAAGCCAAAGTCAATTAGAGGCGTGCGAGTTGTCCTGCCGAGCCGGTAACCGCAATTGCCGACATCGCTCGGTTAGGCCAGCCGCAAGAATCCAAATCCGCTGGCGACCGCGAGGGGAGCGGCACGTCTTTTACCCTATTGATCGCAGCGGGGCCGCTTTCTCGGCAAGTTCGGCATTTGCAGCAGAGTGTGAGCAACTCTCAGGATCACCGTTCTCGCTTTCGGGCAAACTCAGCCGCCCGATCCTCCCTGGACCGCCGGGCGCGGCGTTGACAATGAGCTCAACGCTGCACGAGACTGTCGAATTGCGTGGGAGTTCCGTCCGGCCAACGAGGCGGACCGGTCGCGCAACCCAGGGTGACCAGGAGAATCAACATGTTGTGGGACACTTGCAGCAACAAGATTGCGCTGGGGGCGTTTGCCCTTTGTGCGGCATTATGGACTTCGCCCACTCGGGCCGCTGACTCTGCCGATCCCATCAAGCTGACGCTGCACGACTGGACCGGCCAGCTCATCACGACGAATCTGATGGGCGAGATACTCAAGAAGATGGGCGACAGCGTCGAATACGTGCAGGCCGACTACCTCGCCCAATTCGCCGGGCTGGAAACCGGGGACCTGCATGTCGCAATGGAGATGTGGGAAACCACTGGCCGGGAGGCAATGGACGCAGCAACAGCCACTGGCAAGGTTGAGAATTTAGGCCCGACCGGGATGGAAGCCAAGGAAGAGTGGTGGTTCCCCGAATACATGAAAGAGAAGTGCCCAGGACTGCCGAACTGGGAGGCACTGAAGGATGAAGCTTGCGCTGAGGTCTTTTCTACAGCCGATACGGCACCGAAGGGACGTTACCTTGGTGGACCGGTTACCTGGGGCGGCTTCGATGACGAACGCGTCGAAGCGCTCGGCCTGCCTTTCGAAGTGATTCATGCCGGAACCGACGCGGCACTCTTCGCCGAATTGGAAAGCGCCTACCAGAGACAGGCCCCCGTGATCCTGTGGGTTTACGCTCCACACTGGGCTGTGGCCAAATACAAGGGTCAGTGGGTTGAGTTTCCCGAATACACGCCCGAGTGCTACGCCGATCCCAAATGGGGGACAAATCCCGAAAAAGCTTACGACTGCGGCAAGCCACATGGGGAGATCTGGAAGGTAGGCTGGGCCGGTGTAAAGGATAAATGGCCGGACGCCTACAAGGCCATCAAGGCCTTCACTATCCAGAACGACGAGATGAGTCAGATGATCACCAAGGTGGATCTGGAAGGTAAGAGCGTCGACGACGTAGTGGCCGAGTGGATGGCGGCCAACGAGGCACGGTGGTCAGAATGGATCAAGAAGTGATGCAACCCTAGCACCGTCGGATGTCGACCATGACCGTTGCGCAGCCCAAACTCGTCTGCCGCAACGTGTGGAAAATCTTCGGCTCGGGTGCCGCGGATTTCTTGAAGGCCTCCGGTGGCGCGCCGTCGCCGGAGGCAATGAGCGCCACTGCACTTGTCGGTGCTGTCCGCGACGTGAACATCGAGGTGCGCGCCGGCGAGATTTTTGTCATTATGGGCCTGTCTGGCTCCGGCAAGTCGACCCTCGTACGATGCTTGTCGCGCCTCGTCGAACCGACCGCCGGCGAGATATTATTCAACGGCGAGAACTTACTTGCGGCCAGCGACAACCGCATGATCGAGATTCGCCGCCACCAGATGGGCATGGTCTTCCAGCATTTCGCGCTACTGCCGCACCTCAGCGTTGTTGCCAATGTTGCCTTCCCGCTCGAGGTCCAAGGCGTTTCGCACAGGGAGCGCGAAGCACGGGCGCGCAAAATGATCGAGCTAGTCGGGCTCGCTGGCAAGGAGAACGCGTTCCCGCGCGAGCTTTCCGGTGGCCAGCAGCAGCGCGTTGGCATAGCCCGCTCGCTTTCGGTAGAGCCGGAGTTGTGGTTCCTGGACGAGCCGTTCTCTGCACTGGACCCGCTCATCCGGCGCGAGATGCAGGATGAGTTTATGCGTCTGCAGTCAGTGGTTTCCAAGACGATCGTCTTCATCACCCATGATTTCGACGAAGCGATCCGCGTCGCTGACCGCATCGCCATCATGAAGGATGGCGCCATCGTCCAGGCTGGCACACCGGAAGATATCGTGCTCAATCCGGCTTCCGCCTACGTCGCCGAATTTACGCGTCACGTGCCTAAGGCCAAAGTCGTCAGGGTGCAGTCAATCATGAAGCCTACCAACTCTGCTGTCCGTGAGCCGGTCGTTCCCGCTCGAGCCACAGTTGCAGACGCCGCGCGGCTGTTTGTGCCCGGGGTCGACGCGCTTCTCGTGGCCAGTCCCGAAGGCATCCCGCTTGGCACGCTCGACCGGGCGAGCGTGGTCGAACTTATTATGCGCAGTTGAGATGTCGACCGTCGCACCGCGAATTGCCAGTGCGCCCGCCGAGCCTTCGATTCCGTCTAGCCGACCGCTCACATGGCTTGGGGCGGTTGTTGCGTTTGTTGCCTTTTGGCAGTTCGGCGAGCCGTTTGCCGCTTGGGCCTTCGACTATCCGAAGTCGCTGGTTATCCCGGCCGCACGCTGGATTAACATCACGATGGAATGGTTGCTCAACGATGCGACGTTCGGGCTTTTCACGTTTACTGAGCTGACCCGCTTCATCGCCGCAGTGATCAACGTGCCCTACCAGGTCGCGCTGAGCCTACTCTCGACCGGCTTTCTGTCGGGTCAGGGCTCCAGCGCCGTACAGATCGTACCGCCGCTATCGTGGATCGCTGTCATAGGCATCGTCACAATCTTCGGCTGGCGCCTAGGTGGCAAACGGCTGGCGGCCCTCGTTGCCGTCTGCTTCGGTTTCCTCGCCATTTTCGGCCAATGGGACAGTGGCATGGTCACCCTTGCCTCTATTCTGGTGGCAGTTCCGCTTGGCGTCGCTGGCGGACTGCTTGCGGGAATCGGAGCTTATCGTTGGCCACGCTTCGAAAAGGTGCTCACACCGCTGCTTGACCTGATGCAGACGATACCGGTTTTCGCCTATCTGGTGCCGATACTGTTCCTGTTTGGGTTCGGGCCCACGGCGGCGGTCGTCGCCACGATCATCTACGCTATTCCACCAATGATACGCATCACAGTGCTGGCGCTGCGTTCGGTGCCTGACGAGATCCGTGACCTCGGCAAGATGATTGGATGCACGCGTCGTCAGATGACGTGGCGCGTCATGGTCCCTTCGACCAAAGACAGCCTGATGGTGGGCGTCAACCAAGTGATCATGCTGTCACTTAACATGGTGATCATCGCTTCCATGATCGGCGCCGGTGGGCTCGGCTTCGACGTGTTGGCGGCGCTGCGCCGGCTCGACATCGGCGCAGGGCTGGAATCGGGACTGGCGATCACGGCGCTGGCGATCGCTCTCGACCGGCTGAGCCAAGCCTATGCGAGCGAAGCCAATCGGCCCAGCCGCGCTCATGCACAAGGCAGTGTGGCAGCACGCTATCCCTACGCGCTGGCTGCGCTCGCGCTAGTCACCGTGACCAGCGTCGCAGGACTCGCGATACCTGCTGTGCAGGCCTATCCGGAGGCGCTGCATCTATCGACCGGCCCCTTTTTTTCCAATGTCGTCGCCTGGATCAATGTCAATTTCTTCGACACGTTTGAAGCCATCAAGAACGCCGTGCTTCTTAACGTGTTGATCCCGTTCAAACGCCTGCTGGGTGGGTTACCCTGGTTCGGCGTCGCTGCGATACTTTCCTTCGCCGGCTGGCGGCTGGGTGGTTTGAAGCTCTCGGTCCTGGTCGGCTCTTTGAGTTTCCTGATTGCTGCAACAGGCCAATGGGAGAAGGCGATGATCACTGTCTATCTGTGCGGCATTTCTGTCGTCATCGCCACCCTGACGGGCATAACGATAGGCATTTTCGCCGCCGAGCGCGACCGCCTGTGGCGCTGGCTTCAGGTTGTTATCGACACACTGCAGACTCTGCCGTCCTTCGTCTATTTGATGCCGGCGGTCATGCTCTTCAGGGTCGGCGATTTCACCGCCATGATCGCGGTCGTCGCCTATGCCATTGCGCCGGCGATACGCTATACCGTGTTGGGTCTCAATGGCGTTGATTCCAAGGTTGTCGAAGCCGGCCGCGCGATGGGCTGTACGTCCTGGCAGCTACTTGCCAAAATCAAGCTGAAGCTTGCGCTGCCGCAGATCATGCTCGGGATTAATCAGACGATAATGCTAGCGCTGTCTATGCTTGTCATCACCGCGCTGGTCGGCACTCGCGACCTTGGGCAAGAGGTGTATATCGCGCTTACCAAAGCCGACACTGGACGTGGCATCGTCGCCGGTCTTGCCGTCGCCTTCATAGCCATCATCGCCGACCGTCTAATCTCGGCCGGCGCAGCACGGGCCAGGAAACGGCTGCGGTTGGCCTGAAGAGGTTTGTCGGTCAGCCGATGCAGGGGACAATAGCAGTCTTGGTTTGGCCCGGCTCCCTGGGCGATGAGGACGCCTGCTCGTAGAGCATTCTTTGAATTCCGCGCTTTTCGACGCTCTTTACAAGTGTCTGCTCGTAAGCCAGCCGTCGGTTATGTAGGCTATCTGACAGGTAATCGTGTTTTCACGCATTAAGGCCTATTCCACCTGCTGTGACTCGCTATCGCGTCTACATCACTGACCATCTCATCTCCGCTGGCGCGGGACGGACCGGAGAACGGCCGGTCTTAGCCTGATCTGACAGGCCGCCGGCCGGTCAGCCTTTACGCTTCAGGACAAGTCCTCGGCTCGGCACGGTACTCGGTTCGCCGGGCATAGATACGTAGGGCTCGGTCTCTTCTGTGCGTATCACGAGGCCGTGGTCCTCGAGTTCACCGACGCGGGTGGCGAAGTCCTGAACCCACAGCGTGTTCTTGACAGTCAGCACGATCACGCCGCCGGGCTGGCAAATGCGGATTAACTCATCCAAGCCTTCGACGCCGGCGTGGCCGGCAGTGAATACGCCTGCCGCGACGATTCCAGCGAAATGGCCGTTCGCGAAGGGCAGAGGGCTCCCCAAGGCCAGCCGGTGGAGCTTTTTGTAGACGCCCTTCTTGGCCGCGCGAGCCAGCATACCCTCCGAGACGTCAAGCGCCTCGACATGGGGATAGCCCATGATGCCGAGCCACTCGCCGATCAGCCCTGTCCCCGCACCGGCATCGAGGAGCGGCGCAGCGCCTCGACACAAGTGCCGCGTCATCAGCGCAAGGCAAATCGTCGGATGCCGGTAGCCCGCAGCGGCCATCTCGGCATCATAGGTCTCGGCCCAACCGTCATAGAGCGCAGCAACCTCGTCAGGCCGTTTCGACGCATAGACAGCGCGCAGGTTTCCACGGTGCTGTGTCTCGGCCATAGGTTCTTCCAGCATCTGTCAAAGATGCAGTAGATAATAGCCAAGCGCTCCGAATTGTGAAACCGTTGGTCGAGATGCTTCTGCGGGGACTGGATGGAAGACGACGAGATCCGGGCACTGGCGGCAAGCGTACCGGGCCTTGCCGACTATGCTGGCCAGCCAGAGCGGCTGGGCGGACTTACCAACCATGTCTATCGCCTCGGCGATGCGTGTCTTCGTATTCCAGGCAAAGGGACGGAGGAATATATCAGCCGCGCAAACGAGGAGGTCGCCGCGCGGGAGGCAGCCCGCGCAGGGGTCAGCCCGAAGGTTCTCTATTTCGATACAGCGAGCGGGCTAATGGTAACGCGGTTCCTCGGTGGCGCCGATACGATGTCGCCGGACAAATTCAAAACACGGGCAGGTTCGCCAGCTCGCGCCGGGCATGCATTCCGGAGGTTGCACGAAAGTGGTGCCTCCTTTCCATTCCGCTTCGAGCTCTTTGCAATGATCGACGACTACCTCAAGGTGATGTCGACCAAGGATATCGCCCTTCCCGCTGGCTACCACGACGTGGTCGACGAAGCCGACCGATCGGTGCGGGCCGCACTCATCGCGCATCCGCTACCACTTGCGCCATGCCACTGCGACCCACTTTGCGAGAACTTCCTCGACTCGGGCGAACGTATGTGGATCGTTGATTGGGAGTATTCCGGCATGAATGATCCCATGTGGGATCTCGGCGACTTATCCGTGGAAGGTCAGTTCAATGCCGAGCAGGATGAGGAGATGATCAGCGCGTATTTCGGCTGCGAGCCGCGGCCTGCCGAGCGAGGCCGGATCATCATATACAAGGCGATGTGCGATCTCTTGTGGACGCTGTGGGGCTTGATCCAACTCGCCAACGGAAACCCTGCTGACGACTTCCGCGCGTATGCGGACGGCCGGTTCGCGCGCTGCAGGGCACTGATGGAGACACCTGAATTCTCGCGCCACGTCAGTGCGGTTGCGAGGGGTTGAAATTTCGTTTGTTGGACCGCGTTATAGCGGCCCCGCCATCAGGACCGGGGTGTTTGCCATAACCATAAAACCCCTGCCGGGCTTAAATTTGAGCCGTGAAGGGCCTGAAGTTTGACCCTCGGTTAAGGGAGGGAGAACACCCAAGACTGTGAAGCACTCAAAAATGGCCACGCCGGTGCCGTTCAAGGGCCATTGGTCCGGCTTGCTCGTCCTGCCGAGCAAAGCGATGGCGATGCCCCCTCCCGGCCGGTCAGCTTCGCCGAGCCGGGCGACGTCGGCGCGATTGGCAATACGGTCCCACGCTACTGTAAAGCGCAGAGTCAGTGGTATCCCGGCTTCCGAACGCGACTTAGTCAAAGCCCGGCGTCACCATCCTGTTAAGTAATCGCGACTAGTCTGACACTGCGGGAGCGGCAGTTGCGGCTCGCGCGTGGGGGAAAAGGGGGCTCACTTTCGACGCCGCAAGGGAACAGGCAATGGGAACGGAACTGGAACGTTTGAAAAACGAGGTCTTGGCGATTACACGCGATGTGCTGCACCGTCGGGACAGTGCACGGATCATCAAGATGACAACCGACCGCGCTGATGTGCGAGGTCTTTTGAACGAGTACCGCCAGTTCGTCGCCGAATGCGAGCGGATACTGGCGCGGAATGGCCTCACGCTCGGGGGTGGCGCGTTGGAG
>JBEVEP010000418.1:0-16190 GCA_040512755.1 Mesorhizobium sp. | reverse complement strand
TGACAGCCACCGGTATGAACCAGTGCAGCGCAGTTGTTTCGCTTAGGGAAATTGCTTCAGATAGGCGATTACATTGGCGATCTCGTCGTCCTTTTTCAGGCCGGGAAACGCCATTTTCGTGCCCTTCACCATGCCCTTTGGGTCGTGAAGATACTCCGTGAGCTTGGCGTCGTCCCAAACCAAACCGCCCTTGCCCGCATCAACCATCGCCGGTGAATATTTGAAGTCCGCATGTGTGCCGGCCGTTCGGCCAATGAGGCCCTTGAGCGAAGGACCGATCTTGTTCTTGTCCTCGTCGGCGACGTGACAAGCCTTGCATTTGGTGAAGACCTTCTCCCCGGCTGCGGCGTCCTGTGCCTGGGATTGACCTGCCACCAGCAGCCCGACGGACATGGCGGCAAAAAGCGCGATTGCACGCATGGCATTTCCTCTTTGATCGTCAAAGTGCACTAGTGTGGCGAATCCGAAATTCGTATTACCTTGGAGCGAGGCTCAGATCGAATTTCGGATTCAAAGCCACACTACCAACTTATTGAATCTAGTGTGGTTTACGGATTTGAAGTTCCTGAACGCGGATGCCATGGGAATGACAGGAACTTCAAATCCACCACACTTGACGACTTGGGCGTATGCCGATGCCTTGGACCCTCCGGCATGCGCTTATTTCGCGGGCAAACGGAGTTCCGACCTTCGGGCCGATCACGGCGCCTGCATGCTGTGAGAAGCTAGACGGCAGCGTACGGATGTCAACTGTGCGGAGGGTCACACCTTAGACGTGGTTCCAGATGAATTTCGCTTATGTTGACGCGCACTGGACTGTGCGCGTAGCTTTCGGCTGCGTTCCTTATCGGGCACCTTGAGGAACCCGTTTGCAGCCGGACCTGACTCCGGGCCGGCAAACGCCGCGACATCGCTGGAGGTGCTGAATGGACTTGGTCGATCTCGTTCTAACGGTCTGCCTGACTGCCAATCCCACCAATTGCCACGACGAGCATCTCTATTTTCAGAGTCGCGGATCGCTTGTCCAATGCATGTCGCTTGCGCCGCCCGAGATCGCCAAATGGTCTCAGACTCATCCGCGCCACAGCGTCAAGCGCTGGAAGTGTACGTTCCCCGACAAGAGTGAAACGCTTTGACTGACCTACGGCTCGCGCACGATGAGGCTATCGAGAAGAAATCTGATTGAGTTGGCTGCGCTCGGCGCTAGAAGCAGCGCACGTCGGCTTCGGCCTGTGCGCGACGGAGTTCGGTGCCGGCAGCCTTTGCGGGGGCGCTTTCCCGAAACAGCCCGCTGGCTTCGCCGGTCGTTTGCGCCATACGCCTGAAGGTTTCTGCTGCAACGTAGCGCTCGTACGGAACGATCGATGCGATCACGTCGATCGAACACGAACAGCGCTCGAGCATATCCCGCGTTTCGCCGTTCGACCGCATACATCCAAGCACATAATCCGCAAGCGCCGCGGTGGGATAGTCACCGCTGGCGGGAGCTGAGTTTGCAGCGGCCGCTGTCAACATTAGAAGGGGCAATGCAATCGAGGTCTTCATCGGCAACACCTCCATTCCACCAGTGAGTTGGCGGCACCCGGCCGCTCCAGTCAACCTGTCATATAGGACGAAAGGAGGATAGCTGAAGCGGCCCTCCAGCCTCCGTTTCAGGCCTGTTGACGCCCACTTGCCCAAACTCTCAATACTATTCGAAGCCCAGTCGATGTGCCGCCTACTCGGCATCCAACGGGAATGGATGCAGATACATTCTGACAGTCACAATAAAAGTTAACGTGAATTACTATTTATAATCCGAAGTTATAATTCACCAACAGGAATGTATGTTATACGAGTAAATTTGCTTTATGAAATTTTTTACAAAAAATTATATCGAAAGTGTATTCGTCGATTATTATCATTGTTTGCAATGCAGCAAAAAACCATATTGCGATGCGAAAGGAAGTGGCGGTTTTTGCTTGCGCCTGCGTTTTTAATGACATAGCCTTCCCCCGTTTCCGGCTTCAAGGGCGTCACCGTCATAGGGAGCGGCGACAGTCTTTCGTAGGCCAAGTGAGATGGGCAGTAATGGTGCCCTCTGCTCAGCTGGCTTAGGTCGTGACACGCTGCCGGAAATACTTCCCACTGCATGAATGGCTGGGCAGGCTCTTCGAGCTCGACTTCGATTCATGATTGTGAACCCCGGGAGGATATCGAATGCGTGTACTTTCGAAAGTTACCTACATTCTATCGACCACGGCGTTCCTGACGTGCGCCGGGGCATATGGGGTGTCGGCTAACGAGGAGCTGCTAAAGCTTACCTCGGACCCCAAGAACTGGGCCATGCAGTCGGGCGACTATGCGAACACCCGCTACTCAAAGCTGAACCAGATCAACAAGGACAACGTCAAAAACCTGCAGGTCAAGTGGACCTTCTCCACTGGCGTGCTGCGCGGCCACGAGGGCGGACCGCTTGTGATCGGCGACGTCATGTACGTCCATACGCCGTTCCCGAACATCGTCTACGCGCTCGACCTCAACAATGACGGCAAGATCCTGTGGAAGTACGAACCAAAGCAGAACCCCAGCGTGATCGGGATCATGTGCTGCGACACCGTCAACCGTGGCGTCGCATATGGCGATGGCAAGATCATCCTGGCCCAGGCCGACACGATGCTCACCGCGTTGGACGCAAAGACCGGCAAGGTCGCATGGTCCGTGCAGAACGGCCAGGCCATCGACGGGAGCATCTCCGAATCAAGCACGGGAGCGCCATTGGTCGTCAAAGACAAGGTGCTCATTGGCATCTCCGGCGCCGAATATGGAGTCCGGGGCCATGTCTCGGCCTACAATCTCTCAGATGGCAAGCTGGCTTGGAGAGGATATTCGACCGGACCCGACGCCGAAACCTTGATCAATCCCGAGAAGACCACTCATCTCGGCAAGCCGGTTGGAAAGGATTCCGGTATAAACACCTGGGAGGGAGAGCAGTGGAAGACGGGTGGCGGGACCACATGGGGCTGGTATTCCTATGATCCAAAGCTGAACCTTGTCTACTACGGAACCGGCAACCCCTCGACCTGGAACCCGGTGCAGCGGCCGGGCGACAACCGCTGGTCCATGACCATGTTCGCGCGCGATGCAGATACGGGCGAGGCGAAATGGGTTTACCAGATGACCCCGCATGACGAGTGGGATTATGACGGCGTCAACGAGATGATCCTCGTCGACGGCATGGACGTGAACGGCCAAAAGCGCGACGTGCTCGTCCATTTCGACCGTAACGGCTTTGCCTATACGATCGATCGCGCGAATGGCGAACTGCTCGTCGCCAAGAAATACGATCCGACGGTAAACTGGGCGACCGAAGTCGTTATGGATCCAAACAGCGACCAGTTTGGCCGCCCGCAGGTCGTCGCCAAGTTTTCGACGCAGCAGAACGGCGAAGACACAAACACGACCGGGGTTTGCCCTGCTGCTCTTGGAACCAAGGATCAGCAACCGGCAACCTATTCGCCGAAGACTGGCCTGTTCTATGTACCAACCAACCATGTCTGCATGGACTACGAGCCCTATAAGGTAAGTTACACTGCCGGCCAGGCCTATGTGGGTGCGACGGTAGCGATGTATCCCACGCCGGACAGCCATGGCGGCATGGGCAACTTTATTGCCTGGGACGCCTCGAAAGGTGAGATCGTCTGGTCGAAGCCGGAGCAGTTCTCCGTTTGGTCGGGCGCGCTTGCAACCGACGGCGACATAGTCTTCTACGGAACGCTGGAAGGCTACATCAAGGCGGTCGATAAGGACGGCAACGAACTCTACAAGTTCAAGACCCCGTCCGGCATCATCGGCAACATCAACACGTTCGAGCATGGCGGCAAGCAGTACGTTGCTGTGCTTTCGGGCGTTGGTGGATGGGCAGGCATCGGTCTGGCGGGCGGCCTGCTGCAAGCTGAAGGTGCAGCAGCCTGGCAGAAGGCCGTAGCCGGCGCGAACGCTCCGACCGATGAGGCGAAGAGCATCTCAACTGCCGGTCTCGGAGCGGTCGGCGGCTATGCCGCATTGGCCGATTATACGACGCTGGGCGGCCAGCTCACCGTCTTCGCTCTCCCGGACTGAGGTTTTCGGGAACCACCGCCACGCCGAAGTCTTTAAGTACTGAGGCGTGGCATATGGGAGCCCGGATCCTCGGGACGCCGGCCGGGCTCCCGGTTTCGCCACACACACACGCAACCGTCAACGCCGCATAGTGCAGCCAGGCTGTGTTCGTGGCGAATTCGAAAGAGGTTCGGATGTCCTTTCGCAGTGTAATCTCGGTCTCCGCTATGGTTCTTTCTCTGTCACTTACAAGCTCCGCCATCGCGGCTGACGACAAGGATAAGGCTGCCGCCGTCACCGATGAGGACGGCAAATATTTCGACGCGGATGGAAATCCGACGTTCAAGATCGAGGAAGACGGTGCAGTCGACTGGTATACGTTCAGCGGCTACCGCCGCTACCATTCCGATTGTCACGTTTGCCATGGCCCTGACGGGGTAGGATCTTCCTATGCGCCGGCGCTGGCGGAGTCCATGAAGAACCTGGATTACGGGACGTTCCTTTCCATCGTCGCTGAAGGCCGCAAGAACGTGGGGGCCGGAAAGGAAAACGTCATGCCGGCGTTCGGCGATAACAAAAACGTTTATTGCTACATGGACGATCTCTACATCTATTTGCGGGCTCGTTCCGTCGACGCAATTCCACGCGGCAGACCGCCCAAAAAGGCGGACAAGCCCCAGTCGGCCAAAGACCACGAAAAATCATGCATGGGTGGATAGCCTATGTCGGTCGGTAGACGCTCCCGATTTGGTCGCATGGTGCAAGTGGCCCTAGCCATGGCGCTGGCGCCCTCATCAGCGCTCGCGCAAGGAGCGGGTCTCGGCGCAGCGGGAGAACTTGTGGATCCTGACGTTCTCCGTGTCTGCGCCGATCCCTCCAGCATGCCGTCGTCCGACGAGAGCGGCGAAGGCTTCGAAAACAAGCTCGCCGAGCTTGTGGCAGCCAAAACCGGACGCAAATCGGTCGCTTACACCTGGTTTCCGATGGTGATGGGCTTCGTCCGAAACACGCTGCGCGCCAACCGCTGCGATATCATCATGGGCTATGCTCAGGGTGATGAACTCGTGCAGAACACAAACGCGTATTACAGGTCAACCTATGTGTTGATCTACAAGCGCGGCGCTGGCTTGGATGGAGTGGAGACGATCGAGGATCCAAAGCTGGCCGGGAAGCGGATCGGCGTGGTGCACAGCACGCCGCCAAGTTCCAATATGGCGGTTGCCGGGCTGATGAAGACTGCCAAGATCTACCCGCTGATGATCGACACCCGCTTCAGACCCTCGATGGGCGAGGTTATGGTAAAGGATGTGATCGACGGCAAGATCGACGCCGCCGTGGTGTGGGGTCCGGTTGCCGGTTATTATGCCAAGAAATCGGGCGCCGATCTGGCAATGGTTCCGCTTGTGAAAGAAAAGACCGGCTCCCGGATGGCCTATCGGATTACCATGGGCGTACGTCCATCGGATCAGGAGTGGAAGCGGCAACTCAACAGGGTCATCAAGGACCACCAGGCGGAAATCAACAGGATCCTCATGGAGTTCAATGTGCCCCTGATCGATGAACAGGACAGACCTATCACTCAGTAGGAGTTTGGACGGTCACCGACCGCGATCGAAGTTTTGGTTTTTGCTTTTTCATGACGCTTTCGTTCATTTGTCCATTTTAAGACCAATGGACAGGCCATCGCACAAAGGTGCCAAGCGATGGTCGAGTAGCAGGACACCGCCTCAAATGAAGCGGTGCAAATGGAGGAGTGAATGAAGAAAAGCTGGACGAAACCAACCATGTGCCAAGTAGCAGCAGGCATGGAAATTTCGCGTTATCTGCCTGCTGAGATCACTCCCAAGAAGTAGGCACAGAGGCGCGTGTTCCGACAGGGGCGCGCGCCACTTGCCGGGCTGAAGTTGAACAGCCCGGTCGCCTGCTCCGCGGACCGTCAGCGCTCGCCGCCCTGCCTTTAGCGAAGGCAAGGCGGAATGGGAATAGTTATGCGTATTAAGATCGTGGGCTCTGCGGCCGGTGGGGGTTTCCCCCAGTGGAATTGTAATTACCGGCTTAGCCGTTCCGCGCGGGCCGGGACGAATGGTGTTCGCCCGCGAACCCAGTCGAGTCTAGCGGCGTCCTCCAACGGTGAGGCATGGGTCCTTTTCAACGCCTCCCCCGATATTCGCCAACAGATTGCGGAAACGCCAGAACTGCAGCCGCGTGCCGAAGCCTCGCTTCGCTCGACCCCAATTCGCGCTGTCGTCCTTACCAATGCGGATGTCGATCACATTGCAGGCCTGTTGAGCATGCGCGAACGGCAGCCATTCGCGGTGTACGCAACGGAGCGTGTTCTCGCCGCTCTCGCCGCCAATCCGATCTTCAACGTGCTGGATCCTGCGATCGTACCCAGGCGTGAACTGCCCGAGGGCGAATTCGAGATCTGCGATGCGGACGGTAAGGGCAGCGGCGTCGTTATCGAGGCCTTTCGCGTTCCAGGGAAAGTGGCGCTTTTCCTGGAGGACGCAACCCGCCCGGATGCCGACTATGGGTCGGAGAAGGGCGATACAATAGCCATCCGGCTCGTCGTCCGCCCCGGATCCGGCTCCGTCTTCTATATACCTGGCTGTGCCCGCATCGACGGCGATCTGAAACGGCGGCTTCGAGAAGCGGCCTGCCTGATTTTCGATGGAACCGTTTACACGGATGACGAGATGATCACCGCCGGCGTTGGCCAGAAAACCGGCACGCGCATGGGGCACCTCGCGATGTCCGGCAACGAAGGCTCGATAACAGCGCTCGCTGAGGTGCCGATCGGTCGCCGCATCTTCGTCCATATCAACAACACCAATCCCGTCCTGGACGAGACGTCGCCCGAATACGCGACAGTGAGGGCGGCAGGTTGGGAGGTCGCTCACGACGGCATGGAGATCAGATTGTGAGTGATTTCCGCACCGTTGCACGAAATGGCCTCAGCGCCTCAGACCTGGAAGCGGTGCTCCGGCAGGTGGGCGACGAGCGTTACCACAACCGTCACCCCTATCATCATCAGATGACCGCCGGAGCGCTCTCCAAGGGGCAACTGCGCGCCTGGGCGCTCAACCGCTATTGCTACCAGGCGGTCATCCCGCGTAAGGATGCGATGATCATCTCTCGGGCCGAGGACCCCGCATTTCGTGCGGCCTGGCGCAAGCGAGTCGAGGACCACGACGGCGAAGACGGCTGGAACGGAGGCATCGCGCGATGGCTGCACCTCGCAACGTCGCTTGGTCTGGACTCCGAAATCGTGAAAAGTGAGCAGTTGGCTTTGCCAGCCACGCGTTTTGCTGTCGGCGCCTATCTCTCCTTTTGCACCAACAAATCGCTGCTGGAGGCTGTTGCCTCTTCGCTCACGGAACTCTTCTCGCCGGTCATCATCAGCGAGCGTGTGCCGGCCATGCTGGCCAAGTATGACTATATCTCGGAGGATACACTCGCTTATTTCAAGCCGCGGCCGACGCAGGCCTCCCGCGATTCCGATTTCGCACTCGCCTACGTTTTGAAACATGCCGACACACCGGAACGCCAGCAGGCGGTGATCGACGCATTGGTGTTCAAATGCGATATTCTGTGGGCGATGCTCGATGCCCTCCAGCACGCCTATGGCGAGCCGGCCCACATCCCGCCTGGAGCCTATCGTCCGGAGGAACGCCAATGATTGCTGCACGCGAACGGACAGTTGTTCGCCCAGGATCGAAACCGTCGTTGCCAAAGCATGTGCGAATCCAGTTCGATCCGGTGCGGGGAGCCTATGCTGTGCTTGCGCCAGAGAAGGTGTTCTGGCCGAATGACGTCAGTCTCGATATCCTGAGGCGTTGCGACGGACTAACCGAGGTAGGCGAGATCGTTCGGGACCTTGCTGCAGAATATGATGCCCCCGCCGACGAAGTTACAGGCGATGTCACTGCCTTTCTGCAGGAATGGGCCGACAATCTGCTGGTGAGACTATGAGCGAGCCACTGCTCCCCCCGATCGGCATGCTGGCGGAACTGACGCATCGCTGTCCGCTGCAGTGCCCCTATTGCTCCAACCCGACCGAGCTTTTGAAAGCCAACCGCGAAATGGATACCGCGGCCTGGCTTGAACTCTTCGATCAAGCAGCGGACCTGGGCGTGCTGCAAGTGCATTTGTCCGGGGGAGAGCCGACGCTTCGTCGTGATCTTGAGCAGCTGGTCGCCGGACTGTGCCGGCGAGGCGTCTACGCCAATCTCATCACAGCCGGAGTTAACCTCAGCGAAGAACGCATCCACGCGCTGGTCGATGCCGGCCTCGACCACGTGCAGGTGAGTTTCCAGGGGGCACACGCGGCCACCACTGAGCGTATTGGGAACAGTCGGGGCGCGCACCAGAAGAAGATCGAAACCGCGCGCCACTTCCGGTCGGCAGGGCTGCCCCTCACCATCAACGCGCCCATCCACAGGCACAATATCGAGCAGGTTCCGGACTTCATCGAACTGGCGCTGTCGCTCGGCGCCGAGCGGCTTGAAATCGCCAACGTGCAGTACGCCGGCTGGGCGCTCGTCAATCGCGACGCGCTGATGCCCGATCGCGCCTCTGTCGAACGTCAGGCTGAAATCGTCGAGTCCGCACGCGAGCGGCTGCAAGGGATCATGAATATCGACTTCGTTACGCCCGACTATTTCGCGATCTATCCCAAACCCTGTATGGGCGGCTGGGCGCGCGACGCCTTCATGGTTGCGCCAGATGGCACGGTGCTTCCCTGCCATGCCGCGCATACTATTCGCTCCCTGACGTTCGAACGTTTCGGCGAGCGCTCGCTGGCGGAGATCTGGACAGACTCGCCAGCCTTCAATGCTTTCCGCGGAACAGATTGGATGTTGGAGCCCTGCCGGAGCTGTGAGCGGCGCGAAATCGACTGGGGCGGCTGTCGCTGCCAGGCGATGGCGATTGCCGGTAACGCTGCCGCGACGGATCCGGCCTGCGTGAAATCGCCTGTGCACGAGCGCATGAGCATGCTTATCGATGACGCTCTGGCAGCAGCCCGCGCCGACAAGGCAGGAAACCGCAGTCCTGAGGATATCTTCGCCTACCGCCGTATCGCGGCTACAAAACTCCCAGCTTGAGGCTTTCGACCGGAGGGTCTTGTGGGCGACGCGATTCATCTTGCTTCAGGCGGCTCCGTCGCCGTCATCGCGCTGGAAGGCGCCGAGCCCTTGATCTGGTCGGTCGAGGGTCGCGGCCTGCTGTGGCAAGCAGATGCGGCCTATTGGGACCGAACAAGCCCGATCCTTTTCCCGATCGTCGGGAGCGCGCGAAACGACACGATTCGCATCGACGGCCTGCGGTACGGAATGGGTGTGCACGGCTTCGCCGCGACAAAAGAGTTTACTTTGGTCGAGCAGACTGCCGACACCGCATGCCTGATTCTTCACGACGATGCTCGCTCGCGCGGGATGTTCCCCTTCGCATTCGAGCTTGAAGTGCACTATCGCCTCGAGCCGCATGCTCTGTCGGTGTCGTTCCTGGTCCGAAATACAGGAACCACTGCCCTGCCCTACGCAATCGGTTTTCATCCAGGCTTCAGGTGGGCTTCGGGCCCTGAACGCGACTCCTATCGCATCGAATTCGAACGCGACGAGGTTCCGCAGGTTCCAGTGATCACCAAGGAGGGATTGTTCCGGAATCGGACTCGGCACATCCCTCTGGAAGGAAGAAGCCTGTCCCTTTCAGATGACCTTCTTGCCAACGGAGCGTTGTGTTTCCTGA
Source organism: Mesorhizobium sp. (assembly GCA_040512755.1). GTDB lineage: Bacteria > Pseudomonadota > Alphaproteobacteria > Rhizobiales > Rhizobiaceae > JBEVEP01. The sequence continues at coordinate 6,362 of JBEVEP010000418.1, read as the reverse complement.
ACGCGCGCAGCAAGTCCCTCTGTCTGGTCACCTCGGACGGGATGATATCAATGGCGGTCGAGGACTTTCCGCATTTTGCGGTGTGGAGCAAGCGAAGCGCACCGTTTGTATGTCTGGAAGCATGGACCGGCCACGGCGATCCCGACGATTTCGACGGAGATATCCTTGGAAAGCCTTCCATGCGACTGCTGCGCCCAGGGACCGAAGCGCGGCATGCGGTTCGGCTTGCTTTCTCCGAATCCACCCTCCCCTGATAAATTGTCGTCTCGTCCCCAGCCCTGCGGGGCCTCCTTGAGGTATAGGCGCGCGCCGCGCCGCTTCTGATCAGGATTGTCAAACAACGACATTCGATGACGGGCCTGTTCCAACAATCCGCGTTTTCGAATGCTGTATTGTGCTGCTGCTTGATCCTGCGGTTCAGCGTCTGTTTGCCTGCAAGACATAGGACCAAAGCCTCTGTTGACGCTGCAGCTACGACGGGTAGAAAGCACCTACGGGGTTTGGAGGGGGAATATGAATCATAGAACGGTAGCCGACGGCTGCGTGGGCCGGCGTAGCGAGTGTATGCCTACGCTGAGCGTTTTAGCGGCAATCAAACTCATAACATCACTGTTTCCGCGCTGCAGCGACAGCTTTGTGCATACATTGCTAGGCCAGGAGGCCAGCGCGACGGGTTCTGTCGCGCCGAGCGAAGAAACGGTGAAGCGGCTATTGGAAAGCCATAGGGCCGCACAACCCACGTCGGACTAACGCCATAGCCTCCAGATTGACTGGGGACGCCAGTGTCCGTTTGAGAGTGGACACTAGCCAATTTTCTATTTTGCGGACTACCAGCACGCCGCGCATTTGTAGCGGCCAGCAGGAGTTGCTGGCCGTTCCCAGTTTGATCTTTTGGGCTACCCGAAAGCTGACGTTCCCCGCTCCGCGCGTCTATCTGGTTCGCACAGGAAGCAGCTTTCTCTTTGAACCTATACATCGTGCTTTACGAACTGATTGTTCGGGCACGCAGGCGGGCCATTGGTATGCCGTGTGGGCGGACTATTTCCTAGGCGCCGGTGCGTTGGAGCCGGCATCCGCCACCTCCTTGGCCAGCCGAAGTTCTTTAAGCTTGGATGACTTGATCCGGAGTCGTTCACTTTCGGCTTCGTACTCGGCCTTCGCGCGCCGCTGCACGGTTACTTGACGCTCGGCTGCCCTGAATTTCAGATTGGCCTTTGCACGTGCGTCGTTCCAATTTTCAGCCAATAACAGACTCCTTTCGCGGTTGCGAACGACATACATAGCAGATCAGAACTATTAGAAGCGAAATAAATCCCGATGGTCGGATGTATTTAAGTTCGAACCTGATAGTGTGTGGCTTCTCGGAGGCCTGCCAGCCCGGCATGCCCGCAACAGCGCGCCTAGACGTCACCGCCTTGGTGGCCAGCGCGACAAGTCAGGAAATCGATGCAGGTTCTCGTCCGCGACAACAATGTCGAGCAGGCACTTCGCGTATTGAAAAAGAAAATGCAGCGCGAAGGCATCTTTCGCGAAATGAAGGCAAGACGCTCCTACGAGAAGCCTTCTGAAAAAAGGGTGCGCGAAAAGTCCGAGGCGATCCGGCGCGAGCGCAAGGCGGCGCGCAAGCGGGCACAGCGCGAAGGGCTGCTTCCAGCGCCGAAGCGCAGGACGCCAACGACAGCAGAACGTCCACGCGGGAGCTACCAAGCACGATCCGCACCGATCGCCTAGAGATCGAGTGCGCCCGCTGAGGAAAGGATTACGACAATGCGTTTCTTCCAAAAAAAGGCGATTGTTGCGGGAAAACCTGCGCCTGTCCCGACAAGCATCTCAGCCGATACGCAGCAGCAACGCATCGACGCCGCCGCGAGACGCCAGAGGGCAGACAGTGACGGCACCCTTCGTCGTCTGCGTCGGACGAAGGAAGAGAACCAGTTGCTGTGAAGGCGCGAGAACACCTCGAACGCGCCACCTGCTTCGGAAATGCCGACTATCCGAAAACCTGAAAGCAGAATGCACTTCAGGCGATGCCCTGCCGTTTGCGGCGCTTCCAGTCCTGTTGATTCAACAGCTTGATAAGGGCCTTGACGGGCTCAAGCTCCATGCTGACCATCATGCGGCCCGAAACTTCTTTCGGCTGGCCCGTGAAGACATCAATGACGGTCCACTTGCCGTTTCGCTCCTGGCGGATGGTGTATCGGTCAGCCATGGACAACATTAGCATACCATCGGCGAGGGGCAGGCAATCTATTTGAACTGCCGATTGTGCAGCGCCTCGCCCGGTCGGGCGCCCAACAGATCATCGATTTATGGCAGCGGGATGGGCTTGTCACTGAGTGTGCGCAAGTACGCGATCAGGTCGACCCGTTCGGTCTCGTCCGGGACACCAGGCGTCTCCATGTAAACGCCCGGCGTGGTGAGCATGGGCCCGAAGAGATATCTGTTCAGGTCCTCGTACGTCCATACACCCTCCCAGCCCAGCAAGGCGTCGGAGTACCTTCTATTTGGCAGAGATGCCTTGTCACGACCGGCTACGCCCCATAAGTCCGGTCCCACTTTGGTCTCTCCCTTTGGCTTCTGTGGCTCGGCATTGTGGCAACCGGCACACACGCGGGTGAAATAGGTTCGGCCTTTCTCGACATCGGCAGAAGCCAACTTCATCGAGATCGGAGCTGGCGTTGGCAAGACCACGCCGTGCGACATAAGGTAGTCGGCAACTGCGCGTTGCTTCTTGAATTTTGCCAGATGAATCGGTGTCTGGCCGCGCTTTGTCTTCGCATTCACGTCCGCGCCGGCCTCGACCAGTGCTTTCACGCAATCGAGGCAACCTGATCTGGCGGCGATGTGAAGGACGGTTTCGCCGCCGCGCCGCGAATTTGGATTTGCGCCCCCGTCCAGCAACAGATTGATCAAATCGATCCTGCGTTTTGCAACAGCCGGCATAAGGGCAGGACCCAATAGTGGGACAGCGTTGACGTCGGCACCGCGTTCTATGAGCAGTTTTGCCGCCGCAAAATGCCCACCCCTGACCGCAAGATAGAGTGGTGTCGCGGGCCCACCGCTCTCATTGACGCCGGCACCTGCATCGAGCGCTGCCGTGATGGCCGCGACATCCCCCTTCATGGCGGCGTCGTGAATCTCGGCGGCATGCGATACAAGCGGGATGTGTACAAGCAGTAGTGGAATGAAGAGCAAGGACACGCGCATTTGGCATCTCCCAAGGCAACCGCAGGACGCGTCGCGCCCCACTTTATCACACCGCTGCGGCTAAGGCGCTTTCGTCCCGCTCGCTGACAGGCTTGTCGGGCAGCGCTTCCAGTACTTCATAGATTTCCAGGGCCGCCACGCGTCCCTTTGCCTGAGCAGAGCCGAGTGGTCGAAATCGGATTGCGTCTGGGCAGAGCGCGACTACTGCTCCGCTCGCCAGGATCGTCGTGCCATAAGTCTTGTTGATTCCCTCTAGGCGGGAGGCCACGTTCACCGTATCGCCCATGGCCGTGTATTGCAGGCGTTCCCTCGCCCCGACGCTGCCGACGACGGCCTCACCGGTGTGGATGCCATATCGCGTGCGGAATTCGGGCAGACCCTTTGCCCGCTGTTTTTCGTTGTATATCTGGATCTTGCCCTCGACGGCCAGCGCACAACGGCAAGCATGTTCGGCATGCTTCGGATCGGCGAGCGGCGCATTCCACATGGCAAAAACGGAATCGCCGAGGAACTGGATAATCGTTCCTTCATGGGCGTTGACGGTCTCGCTGAAGATATCGAAATAGTCCGATAGCATCGCTACGACCTCTTCCGGCGCATGTTGCTCGCTGATGGTTGTGAAATCGTAGATGTCGGTGAACAGGGCGGTTACGTCCTGCCGCCAGGCCGATCTGCCCGCGAAACGGCCGGATTCGATACCCTTCCGTACAACTTCCCTCGGAACATAAAGCGCGAAGGTGAAGATCGCATCCCGCGCTCGGTTCATGGCGCCCCCAAGCGTCGAGATCTCCTGTACATGCGAGGAAACATCAATGGGTGTGGTGAAATCGAGCTTCTGCAGACGGTTTGCGCTGGCCGTCAGAGCACTGAGGGACTTTGTCACCCACTGTGCGAGCAAAAGCGCGCACAGAATCGCCAGCGTTACGACAACCGCGGAAATACTCAGGCCTTGCAAAAGGGCACGTCTGGCTGGCGCCATGAGTTCGTCCAGCGGAGCGGCTACGACGACCCGGTGTCCTGTGAGAAGGACTTCGGCCTTCAACGGCGTGACCGCAGTTAGGAACGGCCGTCCCGCGACATCGACAACGCCGGGTTCGTCGTCAGGGATGGCGCCCGACCGCACGCTTGCGACCAACGGGTCCAGCGATGGCGCGTCGGAATCTGCGTCACGGTCGGGAGCCAGGATGCGCCTCATGATGCGGCGGTCGGAATGGATGACCGGGTTGCCGGAACGATCGACGATGAATGCAACCGTGTCGGGTGTCATGCGCTCGGCGGCGAGGAAATCGGTGATCGTGTCCAGGATGACATCGGCACCCACCACGATTTGCCGATTGCCTCGGTGCGCCTCTGCAATCGTCATGCCCAGCGCGCCGGTCGTCGCCATTTTATAGGGTCCGATCGAAACCGGCGCGGTCTTGTCGACCGCTGCCTGATACCAGGGCCGTGTGCGTGGATCATAGCCGGTCACCTTGCCAGCCCGCTCGCCAATCCGGTTTCCGTTGCCATCGAGGAAGAGAATCCGGTTGAAACGCCTTCCGCTCGGATCGGCTTCGATCGTGCGGATGGCTGTCTTGGCGCGTTGCGGTGCTCCAAGAGCCGCCCGCCAAGCATCTTGCCGAAGGTCAATGACGTGGAAGAACGACCCGTCCGGATAACCCACATAGACCCCGTCAATGTGAGGCGACCGGCTCGTCGCGTCGCGGAGGAGTGCGATCTTATCGTTGAGCCGCTCGGGAGGCGGCACCAGAAAGGAATTCGCGACCGACGCGATAAAATCGACCAAAGTAGTCGTGTCGGCAGACAGAATCCCGAACCGGTCGACAAGCCGATCCGAAAATACTCTCATGCTTGTCTTTGCGTCCTCGATCGCGGCATTTCTCGCGCGATGGTAGGCAAGCCCGACAAGTGCGGCCGACACGAGAACGAGTAGCGCGACCATCGAAAAACTCAGCAACCATCGCAGAGGACGGCTCCAAGTCCGGTTGCCGGGAGTGTCGGGAGCATGCGGCTCAATTGGCGCCGGTGATTGCGCTTCAGGCATCGATGTATCGACTACCTTTTTTATTAGACATCTCTAAAGTTTAGCACGGACTATCGGCGGTCCAAATGAGCTGCTCCGGCTAAACAATCCAACAAGCGCCGTGACGCCAAACAGCAGCGAAACCGGCTTCAACGAAGGGAGGACGACATGGGCGCCGATCTTGAGAAGGGCATTACCCGCGAAGGTGCGGGATTTGATGGAAAGACCTGGAATATTCTAGGCCAGATCTATTTTCCCAAGGCTGTTTGCGATTCCACTTTCGCTTTCGAGACGAACAGTGAGCCAGGCCAGTTCGTGCCGGTCCATATCCATCCCAGGCAGGATGAATTCATTCTGGTCCAGGAAGGCGAGTTGGATCTGAAGCTGGATGGGACTTGGACGAAGGCGAAGGCCGGCGACCTGGTGCGAATGCCGCGAGGCATCCCGCATGGTTATTTCAACAAGTCCGACAGGCCGGTGCGCGCCTTATTCTGGGTTTCGCCGGCCCGCATGCTGGAAACGCTTTTCAACAGAATAGACGGTCTGTCTGATCCGATGGAGGTCGTCAGGCTGTCAGCGGAGCATGAGGTCGATTTCCTGCCGCCGGAGGCCAATGATTGACCCGCCGCCACAGGCGTTCTCTGAGTTGCGCATCGTGCGTCCCGAACACTCGGGAAACACGATGCAGCGGTATGAGCTCTCAGCCGACGCGAACGGTCTTGCCTTCCTTGACCGACTGCAGAGCTGCGTCTGCAAGCGTCAAAGCAACCAGACCGTCTTTGCCGCTCGGCTCGGCCTTCTTGCCGGCTGTCATAGCCGCGATGAAACTCGCGATCTCGTTTGCATAGGCTTCGGTGTAGCGTGTCATAAAGAAGTCGTGCAGCGGCGGCCTTGTATAGCCCTTGCCGTTGGCGACTTCGATCGAGACCGGCCGTTGGTTCTCGGCAGAAACCATGCCTTTCGACCCATGCACCTCGATGCGCTGATCATATCCATAGGTGGCGCGGCGCGAGTTGGAGATGACGCATTGCTTGCCTGAGGCCGTCACCAGGATGACGCTGACGCTGTCGAAGTCGCCCAGTTCGCCGATCTTCTTGTCGACAAGCACCGACGCCTGCGCGCTGACCGAGAC
>JBEVEP010000046.1:0-15232 GCA_040512755.1 Mesorhizobium sp. | reverse complement strand
ATTGTCGCGGATGTCCTTCCTGCGCTCCTTCCCGCTGGCGGTAACCGGTGGGGAAGGTGCCTTCCTCATCGGTGACGACGGACGGCGGCTGCTCGACTTCTCCGCCTCCTGGGGGGCGGTCTCTCTTGGCCATGCCCACCCAGCCGTACGAACCGCCGTCGACCGGGCGCTTTCCAGCCAGGCCGGCGCTAGCTACCTTTCCTCGGCCAACTTACCCGCCGTCGAGCTCGCTGAGCGGCTGCTCGCCATTGTGCCAGAGCGTGCGCGGGGCCGCGTCTGGCTCGGCCATTCCGGCTCGGACGCCAACGAGACCGTGGCGCGTGCGGTCGTAGCCGCGACGGGGCGCCCGCGCATCCTCGCCTTTCACGGCGCCTATCACGGTGGAACGTGCGGCTCGATGGCGATTTCGGGGCATCCCGTCCAGCAAGGCGTGCCCAAGGCCCCCGGCCTGACGCTCGTACGTTATCCCAACGCCTATCGCGACGGCGGCGCCGAGGCGGCCGAAGCACAAGCTCTTGCCGAGCTCGAGGCGCTTTTCGCAGGGAGCGTGCCGCCCAACGAGGTCGCAGCGTTCTTCTTGGAACCGATCCAATCCGATGGCGGCATGGTCGTGCCGCCCGAAGGCTACTTCCGGAATGTGGAGGCCCATTGCCGCCGTCACGGCATCCTGATGGTTTCGGACGAAGTGAAAGTTGGGCTCGGCCGCACCGGGTGCCTCCACGCCTTCGAGCATCTCGGGATCGAACCCGACATCGTTGTGTTTGGCAAGGGCGTGGGCGGTGGTCTCCCGCTGTCGGCAGCCGTTGGACCGGAAAGCGTGATGAACCACGCTGCGGCCTTCTCGTTCCAGACCGTCCATGGCAACCCAGTGTCGGCCGCCGCTGGCTCGGCCGTTCTCGACACAATCCGGCGCGACGATCTCGTCGCCGGCGCCGCTGAGGTTGGCGCCCATCTAATGGCGGAGTTGCAGGGCCTAAAAGACAAGTACAAGCTGATCGGCGACGTGCGCGGTCGCGGCCTGGCGATCGGGGTGGAGCTTGCGGCCCTCGGAAGGGACCGAGCCCCGGCTCAGATGGAGGCTGCGCAGGTGGTTTTCCGCGCTTACGAACATGGGCTCGTACTCTACTATGTCGGAGTCCACTCCAACGTGTTGGAGTTCACGCCTCCACTGACCCTCACGCGAGACGAGGCCTCGCTCGGCGTGGCGCTGCTCGACCGCGCTCTGGACGACGTCTCGGCCGGCCGCGTCGATCCGGTGTCGCTAGCCGGCTTCGCCGGGTGGTGAGGCGCCGGTCTGTCAAATCCCTCCGGATCCCTCGGTGATCCAGGGCAAAGGCCGGGTCCTTCTGATTGGGATCATGCTCTAAGCGCGTGCCGTCACGATCCAGCTCGCCGAACCCAGGCGCACGACACCGTCTACGTCGACATGCGGCCGCAACGCCTCAAGTACATCATCGATCACAAGCGCTCGCTTCTCGGGGTGTTCGCGCAAGGCGCGGCCGAGCAGGCCAATCTGAAGGCTCATGGCCAATGTCTGCTCCAAGTTCCCGCTGCCGATTTTTCGGTCATGCTGTGCCAGCGCGATGTCGCGGAATCCGGCGCTGGATAGGATGTGGCGCACGCGAGCCGGCTCGGCAAAGGCAAAGGGACCAGGCGCATCTGGGTCAGACGGCGGCGCAGGCGGAAGCTGCGCAGCGGCCGCTGTGTACGGCAGGGTCATGAAGATGTTCTCGGCGGGCGTGCGCCAGCACACGAACGCCATCCGGCCACCTGGCTTCAGCGCCCGCCGGATATTGGCGAAGGCCGCCGACGGGTCGGCGAAGAACATTATGCCGAAGCGGGAGAAAACTGCATCGAAGGTCGCCGGTGCGAAGGAGTAGGTCTGGACGTCGGCCTCGCTGAACGACACGTTTGCGGCGCCGGATTCGGCAGTGCGGCGGCGGGCCAGATCCAGCAATGGGCGCGATATATCGAGTCCAATGACCGCGCCGCTGTGACCTACGGCTTGCCCCAACGCCAGGCTGGTCTGGCCGGAGCCGCAGCCCACATCGACTATGCGCTCACCCGCGGCGGGAGCGAGAGCATCCATCGCCCTCAAACCATGCGGCTCCAACTGGGCGTCCAACTGCTCCTGCAAGGCTGCCCAGGTCTCGCCGGCGTCGGCGTTCCAATAGGCGATCTGGTCGGCATTGTCGGTTTCAGGCATGGCGAATCCTCGGAAGTTCGCACTCGGCGGTCGGATCCCTTTGGTCGCTGCCTGACAGTTTTGCCGTTGCCGATTGCCATCCGCAAGATCGCATGGCTAAGGGCGAGCACCCAAAGGCGGCCTGAGCGATCCGTCGGGGCCATTGCCTGTTACCAGCCGCTCACTGGCTGTTGCAGCAGAAAGGGTCGTCTTTGACAGGACAATCACTTGCTTTGGAGATGCCACCTCGACAAAGGCTGACAGCGCCTCGTGCCGCTCGGAGAAAGGTCTCCTAGTCAATTTGGCGAGCAGACCAGTCGCGCAGGTCGAGCCTATTGAGAACCTTACACTCTGGTGGCGCAACCGCCACAGGGATTGGAGGGCTGTGACGTAAAGCAGCGCACAAGGGCAGCTTCTTTAGACAATGGCGGGGCCAATTGTTAGAGAAGCTGTTGGAAATTGAGCGACACTAGACGATGCGGGAGGCGAGAATGCCAGACGCGGTGCTCCGCGCACACGCCATCAGCAAGAGCTTCGGTCCGGTGGTCGCCCTGCAGGACGTCTCGATTGATCTTGGCATCGGCGAGATCACCGGGCTCGTTGGTGACAACGGCGCGGGAAAATCCACTCTGGTAAGGGTTATCAGCGGCGTCCTCCGTGCCGATGGAGGCTCCATCGAGTTCGACGGCGCACGCGTTGATTTCGCGTCGCCGGCGGAGGCGCGCGCACGGGGAATCGAAACCGTGTATCAGGACCTTGCGCTCGTCGGAAACCTGCCCGTCTGGGCGAATGTCTATCTCGGGCGCGAATTGATCTACGGTCTCAAGTTCGCGAAGTTCATGCACGTGCTCGACAAGCGCACGATGTCATCGAACGCGCGAGAAATGCTGAGGCAATTCATAACGAACGTGCCGCCGATCAACGAATCCGTGGAAAGGCTCTCCGGCGGTCAACGACAAATCGTGGCGATTGCTCGCGCCGGCGCTTGGGGGTCGAAGCTTATCGTCATGGATGAGCCCACCGCCGCGCTGGGGGTGGCTGAGACCAAGGCTGTGGAAGATGTCATCATGGAGTTGCGACAGCGCGGTCTCAGCGTCTTGGTTATCAGCCACAACCTCGATCAGATATTCCGGATCACGGATCGGATATGGGTGTTGCGCCGGGGCCGCATGATTGGTCAGCGCAAGACCCGTGAAACTCAACCCGACGAGATCGTCAGCATGATCACGGGCGTTGCTGCGCTTGACAGGGGCGACCCATGACCGCGTCCACACAGGCCGTGGGGTCCGCATTCACGCGTATCGCGAGGCGTCACGGCATGCTTCTCATCTTTCTGGTGCTCGTAGCCTTCATGCTCGTAGCGAAATCGACATTCGGGACATATCAGAACATCATCAATGTGCTTCAGCAGAATTCGGTGATCGGCATTATCGCCTGCGGGATGACGTTCGCGATCGTCCTTGGTGGCTTCGATCTGTCCGTGGGTGCTGTAGCCGCACTGTCCAGTGTCGTTGGAGCGACGCTGATGATCGATGCCGGCGCGTTCGGCATCCCAATCGGAATCGTCGGCGCGCTGTTTGCCTGCCTTGTCGTCGGGGCGACGAATGGGTGGCTGATTGCCTATCTGGGCGTCAACCCGTTTGTCGCCACGCTGGGTACGATGACGGTAGTGCGCGGTCTAATTTATGTCGCCACCAATGCGACGCCGCGCTTCGGTGTGCCCTATTCGTTCACCACCGTAGGTTTGGGCTACATTCTTAGCATCCCGATACCAGCAATCATCTTCGCGAGCGTTGCTCTTGTGCTTGGCTTCGTGCTGCACCGGACGCGCTTCGGCCATTACGTCTACGCAGTCGGCGGGAATGTTGTTGCTGCCTCGGAGATGGGTGTCGACGCCCGCCGCGTACGCTTCGCGGTGTATGTGCTGGCCTCGGCGTGCGCGGCGCTGTCTGGTATTATCCTGATCGGCCAGACTGCAAGCGCCACACCCCAGGCAGCTCTCGGCTACGAGCTCACCGCAATTGCAGCCGTGGTTGTAGGCGGCGCATCGCTCGGAGGGGGACGGGGTCGAATGTCGAGCACTATCATCGGCGTGTTTCTCCTTGGCGTAGTGGCGAACGCGCTAAACCTCTTCGGGGTCTCTCCCTTCTGGCAACCAGTCGCAACCGGCCTGATCCTCATTGTCGCCGTGGCGGTCGATGGCTATTCCAGGCGCAGTGTATTTGCGTCCACCGAGTGAGGCGGTTCCGCACTGCTCTCGCAGACGTTCAGTCCCGCCCAGAATTACGCTAGGATCGCGCCCCGGCAGGTTGCCGTTGAAAACCTGCGCGGCAGAAGGGGACGGGGGGCCTCACCGGACTCCGTCCAGAACTAAGGTACGAATCGTTCGTGGAGGAGACAATCATGGCTAGCAGCGACGCGCAGAGAGGTGAAGAAAGATCGACCAAAGAGCCTAACCGACGCAACCTTGTCCGAGGGCTGGGAGCACTCGGTCTGGCGGGGTGTTTATTGCCTGAATTGCTCGTGAACGCGTCAAGGGCCGATTCGCTTAGCTGTCTTCCCGTTCAAAGGAGGGCTGCCATTCCCGACACCCCGCCTGCCAGCAAAAGAATTGGCGTGAGCGTCGCCTATCTCAAGGTCCCATTCTACGCGAACTTCAAGACCGGCCTGGAGGATGGCGCCAAGCAATTCGGCTTCACGTACGATCTCGTCGACGGGAACAGTGGGGACGTGGCGACCGAGCTCGCCAACCTGCAGAACTTCATCGCGCAGAAGTACGATCTCATAATCCTTGTACCCTCAGGTGAAGGGATTATCCCGGGAATCAAGCTAGTCAACGATGCCGGAATCCCGATCCTCGAGGCAAACAACAAGGCGGGTTTCGGACGCAGCGAGGTGAATGTCCTGACTTATGTCGGCGCGGACGACGTCGATTTCGGGCGCCTGCAAGGAAAACTACTCGACCAGGCCTTCAAAGGCCAGAAGGCAAGGATCGCCTACGTCATGGGTTTCGGGGGCAGCCCCGCGCAGGTCTTGCGCGCCAAGGGATGGGATGAGTTCCGCGCGAAGAATCCGCAATACGAAGAAGTCGCCAGAGTCACCGACGACTTCGATGACGCCAAATCCCTCGCTGTGGTTCAGGATCTCCTCAGCCGGTTCCCCAAAGGGCAACTCGATGCGATCGTGTTGCAGGGGCCGCAGGGCTCCGGTGCCGATTTCGCCACCAGAAACGGTCGCGAAGAGATCAAGTTCATCGCCGGCGACTATCCTGCGAATATTCGGCAACTGATCCATGACGGAAAGATCTTCGGCACCGTCAACCAAGATCCTTATCCGCAAGCCTATGAGGCCATGCATATGGCCTATCTGCATTTTACCGGAAAAGACGCCGAAATTCCGAAGCCTTACTTCCTGGAACTGCCGCTGGTCACGAAGGACAATGCCGAGGCGACTCCGCCGGCTTGGGGTTGTTGACCAGCGAGCTGTCACAGGTCGGGAGCGTTGGCGTAGTCTGATTGGGGTGCGATCTCCTTAGATCGCGACCGCCAACGCCTCCAAGCCGTTCAGGGGCGCGTGCATGAGATCCCAGGAGATGATCGTTCCGGCAGCTTGGGCTTCACGGCCGGCTCGGACCATTTCCCTCACCAGGTCCGGAGTGATTTCGATGACCCCCGGATGGCTGACGAGCTCGAGGCCGAAATGCACGGGAACCGGACTCATCAAGCGCACGGCTTCCACTATTTCCGACCTCATTATGGGGAGCGGTACCGCGAACTCGCGAGTGAGCGGGAGGGTGTGCGAATCGAAGTTCGGCACATGCGCCGATGCCCATTCGGCGATGCGGGGCTCGCTGAGGCCAAACATCGCCGCGACGCCTTCCGCGAGAGCGGGAATCTCCAATCGCAGTCCCGCTGGGCCCATGGCGACGCGATAGGTCATCGGCTTTGCCCAAACGGAATACCGTGACAGAGCGCGGTAATCCTGGCCAACGACCGCTGCAAGGCCCGGTGAAAACAGATCGAGGGACACCTTCCGGCCAAGATCAGAGGCCACGGCATGCGCCTCGGCAATCAGTCTGGTTATACTCGCGCACCGGAAGCGAAGAAACGCAGAAAGAATAGGGTTCCCGGCGATGAGTTCGCCAACCCACGATTTTTCCCCGGCGTCTCCGCTGGTCGCCGGCGTGGCTTGGCTGACAATGAAAGGTTCCTGCAAGCTCCGCGCTACGGAATCGAGATCAAGGCCGATCGCCACCGCCGCTCTGCGGCAGTGATCGCAAAAACAGGACAGAACCTCATTTAGACCGTTGGCCGGTGAGGGAAAGCGCATCTTGTCGAGGAAAACGCCGTCAAAGTCATACCGGGCGAGTAGCTCCCGAAGTCGTCGCAGCGTTTTATCCTTCGCTGCGGGGTTGTTTGGACACACGAATCGGAACGTCTCCTTGACCTCCGCCCCTTTTTCCGCCCAGCCACCCCATCCACGACTTTGTTCCCCACGCCAGTTCACAACAAGGTCGGATTCCTGCACCCCTTCGATGTCGGAGAGGAGGTTGTACCAAAGGAACACCTCCGTAGCCGGGCGATGCGCCTGATTGCTCATGGCCCGGAATATCTCGGGGTTCTCGGACGCGCCGACGATGAGGATGTCGAGGTGGATGATCGAACGAGCGCGCTCGACCACCTCCGTCACCCGTTCCAGGTCCAATGCGCTGGACGTTGAATGGGAGGTTGATAGCTGGGCACCTATTCTCCAGGGTTGTCCCACGGTCACCTCGCAACGAAACTGCTTTGCGGTCAGGCGTATCGACACCTACTAAACCAAGGACGGCGCTGGCGTCGAGTGCCCTTGAAGGGAGGGCGACCATACCGGGCGGAACGATTGCTCTTGGAATCTGGCGTCTACTATTGACGGGCTAAGGATCGGGTTGAGCCGATCCGTGTCGCCATTGAGACGAGCGGATGCGCAAGGTGCGTGCTGTCTCGTGTCGCGCTCGGTTTACGGTCCTAACGGTCTCAGTTCAGCGACATCGCCAGAAAACAAGTATGGTCGGGCAATTCGGGGCTGGTCAGGCGGCAGAACCCTAATCTGGCGTAGAAGGCGAGAGCCTTCTTGTTGCGCGGGCTGACGTGCAGATGGACTCCGGGCGCGCCGGCCGAAGCCAGCCGTCGCATTAGGTGGTTCATTGCTTGTCGCCCCACCCCCTTTCCACGTGCTTGCGGAAGGAGATCGATGTGGCCGTGCGCGGGAAAACCGTGGAGCGAAGGCGGATTGACATACTCAGGGTGATGGATGGCGTGGCGTGCCCAGTCGCTGCCCTGCCATCGGGCCTTATCCAACGGCGCGTGAGCAACTCGCGCACGCAGCCGCGGGAACCACTCGGCCTCCAACCGGCGATTGAACCGTCCGGTGTCAGGGGCGCCGAGGACATAGCCCACCACTCCAACTCCCTGCCGGCCATCGATGACGAACGCGAAATCCGGCTCCAATACTTGGTAAGGTATCGCATAGATTAGGCCGAGCAGGTCGGGGTCGTCCTCGCGTGCCGATGCATCAGCACCGGCGTCGCCGGTAAGAAGGCAAACGTGGTTGAGCCCGGCATGATCGCTGCGGGTTGCATTGCGCAGGACGAACCCGTTCCCGAGATCAAGGCGCATGGGGATAGCGTCCGTTTCGGTCGCGTGGCAACAGTTCTTGCACCGCCACAGTGAAGCCGCGCCGATAAAAATTGTGGATGCGATCGCGATCGGGAAACGCAGTGCCTTTCGCAGGCCCGGTGGCGCGCCACTCGAGATAGTTGACGAGGTGGTTCACCTCCTCGCGGGCTTCCCAAAGATAGGGGTGGAAGGCATAGAAGAGGTCACGGTTTTCGAGTTCGGTCATCGTCTCGAAGAGATTACGGACGCGTTCGCGCAGCCCCTGCATGCGAGCCAGCCCCTTCTGCCAGTGCGGCGTCGACACATCCTCGCGTGGAGCGCCAAGCAGGCGCTGCGACAAGGTGATCAGTTCCTCGATTTCAGGTCCGCACTGGAATGGCTGATAATGCAGCGAGACGAGCAGCCGTAACGCATCGAGCGGCACCATCTCATTGCGAAAGGCGAGGCGGAAGCGCGGTTGCCAGGCCGCCAGTGCTTCATCGAGAGCGGGGCCGTTTCCGCGAAGGAATGAGCCCGTCGTTGCCACAGGCACAAAGTTGGCTTCGAACTCGTTGTTGGGGTTGGCGATGAAGCCGTCGATCAGAGCCAATATATCTGGGTCGCGGCCGGCGAGTGGGCCAGCATGCACCCTGCGGATGTCGTAGTCATTGGCGTGGAAATTTTCCCAAATCACAGGTTTGCGTCGGAGTACTGCACTTACCTCGCGCAAGCTCGCTGTGGTGATGGTCTCGGACACGATGTCCGGCCCGGTCCAGAAGACTCCGATCTTAGGGTCAAGCTCGGAGCCCAGCACGTTCAGATACGCCGAGTTTGGCACGTCGTGACCGGTGAAGGCAGCGCAGTATTCGGTCGGACAGAAAAGCAAATGCGTATCGGGCTGCCGGGTTCGCACATGCGCCAGCGCCGAATTGGCAAAATGACACTGCGCAGCGGCTAAATTGCCGAAGGTCTGCACATCCGCCTCGACCATCACTTGCGGAATGTCGTCGAAGAGCAGCGCAAACTGCTTGATATCGAGGTCGAGGAGTTGGTCCAGTCGGCGTTTCAGGGCCCCAAGGTCAGCGTAGTCGGAATATACGACGTCGAGGCACGGCGCTATGGCGACCATCAGGTTGAGGCCGCGCGCCCGCGCGGCATGGAGCAAAGTCTTTAGCTCGGCCGCCTCCGGCTCATCATAAAGCTCCCGCCAGCGGGCGCGGATCTTTATGTCGTCCTTGGGTCCGTAAACGAACGTGTTCATCCCCGCTGCGGCGATCCAGTCGAGCATTTCGACGCGCTGTGCCGCCGTCCACGCTCGTCCGTAAAACCCTTCGATGACACCAGTGAAGAACATTTGCTTTAATCCATAGTGGTTGCTGTGAGACCGGCGATGACGTGGCGCTGCAGGATGAAATAGAGCAGCAGGATGGGAATAGTTGTGATGGTGAGCGCAGCAAAGACCAACGAATAGTCGGTGTTGTGATAGCCGTAGAAGCGGATCAGCCCGACTGGCAGCGTCCGCTTATCCTCATCGACGATAAATAGCAGGGCAAAGAGCAGCTCGTTCCAGATGTTGATTGTGTTGAGGACGATCATGGTCAGCACAGCCGGCCACACCATCGGCACCGAAATCCACCAAAAGATTTGGAACGTATTGGCTCCATCGATCTTGGCGGCCTCCTCCATGTCGGTGCGCGTGGTGTTGAAATAGGACCGCATCAGGAAGACGGTGAGCGAGAGCGACCAGGCGGCGCCTGGCAGGATCAGCGCCCAGGGCGTGTTCAGGAGGCCCATGTCGCGAAGCTGGGTGAATAGCGGGATGGCGACAGTCGGCGGGGGGAGCAACAGACCAAGTAGCATGACACGATAAGCGACCCGCCGTCCCGGAAACTCTAGCCGTGCGAACGCGAATGCCGCCGCCGTGGCACAGCCAACGCAGAGTGTCACTGCCGCCGACGTAACGAACAGCGAATTGAGGTACAGCGTGCCGAGGTTGCCCAGCTTCCACGCTTCAGCAAAGTTCTCCCAACGCCACACAGAGGGGAGTGCGAAAGGCGTGCGGAAGATTTCGCGGTTGTTCTTGAAGGCCGAGAGTACCATCCATACAGTTGGATAGAACATCGCCGCGACAAGCAGCATGGCGACCGCGAACTGAACCCATTCCCCTGCGGTGCGCGGACGTTCAGTAGCGGTGAACATTGAGCCGCTCCGAGAATCTGAGATAGACCAGCGAGATTGCCATTACGACGACCGCTAGAACCACAGTCAGCGCCACGCCGTAGCTCAATTGATTTTTATCGAACGCCGTCTTCATGATCCATGTGGCCGGAACCTCAGTGGCACCGAACGGGCCTCCGTTGGTCATGGTAAAGAAGAGATCGAATCCGGCGAACCCGCCGGTGATGGCGAGAAGCATCGCCACCATAACGTTCTGACGCAATAGAGGGAGGGTGATGGAGAAGAACCGTCGGAACGGGCCCGCCCCGTCCAGAATCGCCGCCTCATAGATGCTGCTGGGAATGCGCCGCAGCGCGGCAAAGAAGATCACCATGTAAAAGCCGGAAAACTTCCAGCCTGACACCACCATGATAGCGACGAGCGCCGTCGATGGTTGGCTGAGCCACGGCTGCGCCAAATCGC
Organism: Mesorhizobium sp.; assembly: GCA_040512755.1. Lineage (GTDB taxonomy): Bacteria > Pseudomonadota > Alphaproteobacteria > Rhizobiales > Rhizobiaceae > JBEVEP01. Next base: position 4,774 of record JBEVEP010000046.1, on the reverse strand, counting down.
CTGCGCCGAGGGCCTTGAGCAGCGAGTTGAGCAGGCCCGAGCGATAGTCGAGCACGAATGCCCAGAGCACCCCGGCAGCCGACATGGAGAGTACCATCGGCGAGAAGTAGAAGCCCCGTAGCAGCGAGAAGCCACGCCGTTCCGAGTTGAGGAGCACCGCGACGCCAAGCCCCAACGCGACTTCGAACACGAGCGTGCCCAGGATATAGAGCACAACGTGCACGTAGCTCATCAGGTGCGTGGTATCGGTGAAGGCCCGCTCGAAGTTGGCAAACCCCGCCCAACGCGGGGCGGTGTACCCATCCCAGTGGGTGAAGGCGTAGAAGAATGCCGAGCTGACTGGCAGCAACACGAAGCAACCGAACAACACTAGGGCCGGCGCGGCGAACAATAGGTTCACCGCGCCGGAAGAGAGAGGCTGCGTACGGTCTTCGACAGGCCGACCGGCCATACCTGTCTCAGGCCTACTGCTTGCCCATGGCTGCGAGCGTCTCGTCGAGCCAGGACAGTGCGTCGGCAGGCTCCTTCTCGCCCGCCGCGACATAGGCCGCGGCCTGGTAGTAGGCTTCGGCGACGGCGACCGGATAGGTGGTGTCGGGCGGCGGCACCATGGCGGGCGCTTCGGCCAGCATTCGCGCCATCTGCTTTGTCTGCGCGTCAAGGTTCGCGGCCTCGTTGACGCCCTTCACCGGGCTCAGCGCGCCGGACTCGGCGCGTAGCTTTTGGTTGTCGGAGTTGGTGAAGAACTTGAGGAAGCGGATCGCTGCGTCAGGGTTCTTGGCCTTTTTGTGAATCGCAAAGCCTGTCACCGTGCCGATCACGCTGTGCGCTAGCGGATGGGCGGGGTCGATTACGGGCGTGTCAAATGAAGAGTAGCGAAAATCAGCGTCCGCCATCTCTTTTGCCGAGCCGATCAGCCACGAGCCGATTGGATGCATGGCCGCGGAGCCTTCGAGAAATGTGGCCATAGCCGGATCGGCACCCAGCCCCTGGATGTCGCGGTTGAAGCCCCCCGCTTCGCGGAGTTCGACGATGTGCTCGAACGCCTTCATAAACCCGGGCGTCGAGAACTTGCCTGTCCGCGCGAAAGCGGCCGCATACTCCTCGGGCGGCACCACTTTGGCGGCAATGTGCGAGGCCCAGTTACCGAAAGGCCAGAATTCGTTGTTCCCCTGGACAATCGGGATTTCGCCGGCCTTGTTGAGCTTGGCAGTCAGCGCGACGAACTCTTCCCAGTTCGCTGGTGGCTTGATGCCGTTTTCCTCGAAGATTGACTCGTTGAACCAGATGGTGTTGGTCACATCAAGTGAGATTGGGACGAGGTAGGGTTTGCCGTGGACCATGGTTCCCGCACCCGCGGTCCACATAGCGGGTATGAAAGTGTCGCCCCAGCCGTCCGAAGCGAGAGCAGTGCTAAGATCCATGGCGTACCCGGCGTCGGCATCACGCTTAACCGGGAAGCCCGCCCACTGGAAATAAATGTCCGGGACGTCCTGACCCTGCAACTGGGTGATCAACCCCGTGTTGGAATAGACGTCGTCGTCGAATGGGATCTGGGTGACCTTGATGTCGGGATTGGCCGCCTGGAAGTCGGCGACAATGCGATCCAGCACCTCCTTCTCCCCCCCGCCTGTCGTCGCGTGTGTGATCCGGAGTTCTGTTTGCGCCATGGCCGGCGACGACAACAGCAACGTTGCCAAAGCCGCCACCCGAAATGCCATCTTCATCTCATGCACCCTCCCTGCTGACTACCGATCTTGACCGACCGGTATGCTATTGGTTTATTATCTTATGTCCAGAACTGTTCGATCGCGCTTAGCAGTAACCACATTTTTCTTGCAACTGTCAAACCAATCTCATACCAGTTATGCATAACGTGGAACAGCGGTTTTGGATTTCTACGAAACAGTGACGGTCCGCCTGGAACGCCAGCACGGACCACTCGCCGGTCGCCTGCGAAACGCCCTCGCCGGGGCGCTAGAGGGCGGCGCTCTGAGCCCCGGCGAAGCGCTGCCGTCGGAGCGCGAGATGGCGGAGCGCCTTGATGTCTCGCGCTCAACATTGCGTCAGAGCCTGAAGGACCTGGCCCAGATGGGACTTGTCGCGACCCGCCCGGGGATGGGCACAGTGGTGCTGGGCCGCATCCCGAAAGCGCTGACGCAGCTGTCCGGCTTCACCGAGGACATGCGGCTACGCGGGCTGACAGCGCATTCAAAAGTGCTGGAGCGCAGCATCGGACCGGTAAGTGCTGAATCGGCGTTTCGCACCGGCCTGCCTTTGGGTACTCCGGTGATGACGCTGGTGCGCCTTCGGCTAGCCGGCGGCGAGGCGCTGTCATACGAGCGCGCGGCGGTTCCGGTGAGTGCCGTAGGGGAGGACTACGACGGCTCCGGTTCACTCTACGACCGGATGGACGAACGCCACGCGAGGCCACGGCGCATCCTCCAGGCACTGCAGGCAACCGAGGCCAGCGCCGAGATCGCCGAATCGCTCGGTATCCGAGTCGGTGCTGCGGTTCTCGAGATAAGTCAGGTCGGCTACGACGCCGCCGGCAACGCCGTGGAGGATGCCATCAGCTGGTACCGTGGGGACCGCTACAAATATGTCGGCGAGATCAAGGGCTGATTCGATGGGCGTGGTGCGGAGCCGATATCGGGATTCTATTGTCGGTGTGCTCGACAGAATTCTCGCAACCTCCGGCGATGCACTCGACCGCGCTCGAGATGCCGTCGTTGCCGCACTGAGGGCGGACCGGCTTGTCTATGTCGGCGGCAGCGGCCATTCGCATCTGATCGCGGAGGAGGCTTTCTATCGCGCCGGCGGGATTGCCGCAGCCCAGGCGATTCTCGAGCCCGACCTGATGCTACATAACGGTGCCGTCCGCTCGACGCGGCTTGAGCGCGAGGAGGGGCGCGCCGAGCAGGTGATCGCAAACTATCCGGTGGGGCAGGGCGATGTGGTATTCGTAGCCTCTCACTCGGGCCGGAACGCCTTTCCTATCGAGCTTGCGCTCGCCGCGTCGGAGCGCGGCGCCACGACCGTAGCCATCACCTCTCTGTCTCACGCCCGGGCCACGACCTCGCGCCATCGCAGCGGCAAGCTACTCTTTGAGGTCGCCGACATCGTTATCGACAATGGCGGCGCCTACGGCGACGCGTCACTGCCGATCGATGGGCGGACCGTGCGAATGGGTCCGATGTCAACCATCGCAGGGGTCTTTATCATCAACACTGTCATGGCCGAGGCGGTCGCCTCCCTCGCTGCCGTCGGCGTCGCGGTTGATGTCTACCAGAGCGCCAACATGCAACTTACCGAAGTCGAGGAAATGGTCACTCGCTGGCAGCCGCGCATCAGAGGGCTATAGTTGCTGGGTTCAGCGGTGCCACCGTTCTCTCTGCTCAGCCATCATTGCCCGTCACGCGTCGACTTGAGTCTCTACAGGTTAGAGTCCATCTCGGTCGGATCAAGCTGTGGCCGGCGCGAACATTCGGACGTGAGCGCGCAAAGCGGTCGTTAAAGGCGCGGAAGTCGATGGTCCTTTCCGGCTTTCCAGTGAACGTCCATCGAGCAGAAGGCAGCCGACCGCTTCCGGCGGAGTGGGAAACGGTTCGACCTGCTGAGCAAGGCGGTTGTGTTCACCCCAGCCAATATCTCGGCCCCGGCCCCTTTCGTCCCGCCATGTCGGCAGGGTTCGCGAGGCCGCACCGGTCAATCGACAGGCAGCCGCAGCCGATGCACTCGGCGGACCGCAGGCGCTGCATTTCGGCAATGCGCTGGTCAATGCGCTTCGTCCACTCGCCCGACAACCGTGACCAATCTCGGCGCGTCGGCACGCGATCGAGCGGCAACTTGGCGAGTTCGGCGCCAAGGATCAACCCGCGCCATTTTGTCAACAAATACGTCCACTAGCGCGGAAGGACGTCAAGCGTCGGCTTTCGCCACTCGCGCGGTTTTTTCAAGCGCCTCTGCTTGGACCCAAAAATGGACCCAAATTCGGAGCAAGTACCTTGGGTCAGTATCGGCCACTTTGCTAACAGCTTGATCTAATTGAATTTATTGGTGGGTGTGCACAGGATCGAGCTGTGAACCCGCTGATTAAGAGTCATGAGCGCATCGTGGGTTTCGTCGAAGGAATTGGCAACCGCATCCGCCACCAACAACACCGAGTAGCCAAAGAGTCCTATCCTGGGGCCGATAGAATGTCGTTCGGAATGGCCCTTTTGGAAGACGTTCGAGAAACGCCAAAATCTCGACTCACCTATCACACGCTTGGGCACGGAGCGGTCGCGCGGGGTCTCGCTACGCTTTATCCTCGTATTTGAAGGACACGCTGACCTTGGCGCGGTAGGCCTCGACCTTCCCGTCCTTGATCTGGAGATCGAGCTTCACTACTTCGGCGATGCGCAAGTCACGCAAGCTACTCGAGGCGCGTTCTACGGCGGCACGTGCGGCGTCGTCCCAGGATTTGGTGCTCGTGCCGACCAGTTCGATGATCTTGTAGACGCTGTTGGACATCGATTCCTCCCGTTTTGATCCATTTGACAGACTGGACTTGCCGCAATCTGTTATAGCTGGTCTTTGAATGCGCGGTTAGCGCGGAACGTCTTTTCCAGAACCCCCATTACGACGACCGAGGGCACGTCGGCGGTAGGCGGAAATTTCAGCTTACAAACTTTCCAACGAAGCTGCGGCATGAAAGTAGGCTTGACAGTATATGTCAAGCCATTTAACGACATACTTGAACTTGGATGAGTCGGCATGAGCAACCTGTCAA
>JBEVEP010000397.1:0-17738 GCA_040512755.1 Mesorhizobium sp. | reverse complement strand
CCCCCGAAAAGAATGGGCATAAAGAGGACGGGGGTTCCGCGATCCGCTTCGGTCGAAATCGCTTTGCCAAATGATTTCCGCGGATCGGACAACAACCGCCGTGCCGCCGCCGACTGGCGCGCCTCGATATTTGTCCGCTGACGAAGAACCAGAGCAGCCGCCGACGCATCCGTCTTGACAGTTGCCGACAATGCGCCTGCCGGCGACGCGGAAAAGAGAGACCGCTCGCTAACCTCCTGACGCACCCCGTCTGTTGCGGTGCGGACCACCCTCTTCCCCTACCTCTTGCGCCCCAATCCCCCTATGCTACATGAACGGCTCCGAAACGCCATTCGCGCCATGCGACGATCGTATCGATCGTCGACCCTCCGGGAAAATTCCATGCAGCAGTCCGTCGTCACCCGCTTTGCACCCTCGCCTACCGGTTATTTGCACATCGGCGGGGCACGTACCGCTCTGTTCAACTGGCTCTATGCCCGGCACACCGGCGGCACGATGCTATTGCGTATCGAGGATACGGACCGTGAGCGCTCCACCGACGCCGCCACCGACGCAATTCTCGACGGGCTGACATGGCTCGGGCTGCATTGGGATGGCGAGCCGGTATCCCAATATGGCCGCGCCGAACGCCACCGCGAAGTGGCGGAAGAGCTCGTTCGGCTCGGCAAGGCTTACTACTGCTATGCGTCTGCCGACGAGCTCAACGAGATGCGGGAAAGAGCACGGGCCGAAGGCCGCCCGCCGCGCTATGACGGACGCTGGCGCGACCGCGATCCCTCCGAGGCGCCGGCCGGTGTGAAGCCGGCGATCCGCATCAAGGCGCCGAGCGAAGGCGAGACGATCGTTCGCGACCGCGTGCAGGGGGATGTCCGCTTCCCGAACAAGGATCTGGACGATTTCATCATCCTGCGATCGGATGGGAACCCGACCTACATGCATGCGGTTGTGGTGGACGATCATGATATGGGCGTCACCCATATCATCCGCGGCGACGATCATTTGACCAACGCCGCGCGGCAGACCGTCATCTATGATGCAATGGGGTGGGACGTGCCGGTAATGGCCCACATTCCGCTGATCCACGGTCAGGACGGAGCCAAGCTCTCCAAACGCCACGGTGCGCTCGGTGTCGAAGCGTATCGGGCGATGGGCTATCTTCCGTCCGCCCTCCGCAACTATCTCGCGCGCCTCGGCTGGAGCCATGGGGACGACGAGGTCATGTCGCTCGACGACATGATCCGCTGGTTCGAGATCGAGGACGTCAACAAAGGAGCCGCGCGGTTCGATTTCCAGAAACTGGAAGCATTGAACGGCATCCACATGCGCCAGATGGAAGACGCAGCACTGTTCGATGTGCTTGTCGCAACGCTGCCTTATCTGGAAAACGGCAAGTCGATCCTGGACCGACTGGACCAACGGAAGAAGGCGCAGTTGCTGGCGGCCATGCCGGGCCTCAAGGAGCGCGCGAAAACCCTTCTGGAGTTGGCAGACGGCGCCGCCTTCCTCTTCGCCGAGCGGCCCTTGTCGCCCGACGAGAAGGCATCTGCCCTGCTGAACGCCCAAGCGCGCGAGGTCTTGAAGGGCGCCAAAACGGCGCTCGAGGACGTATCCGGCGACTGGTCGGCCGCGTCCACGGAAGCGGCCATCCGCGACTTTGCCGCGCAGAATGATCTGAAGCTGGGAGGCGTGGCTCAGCCGCTGCGCGCCGCACTGACCGGGCGCAGCACCTCGCCCGGTGTTTTCGATGTGCTTGCGGTTCTCGGCCGCGAGGAGAGCCTCGCGCGCATCTCAGATCAAATCGATTAACGCGTGTGGCTCAATGAGATTGGTATTGAATTGGGTTTTTTGCGGTGCAACATTCGCACCGACAGGCCAACTTGGCAGGCATCAGGAAATGCGCTAGCAAACCCGGCGCATTCGGGTGTCCGTGACATGTTGCATTGCAGAAACTCGCCTTATCGGCGCTCATGAATTCAAAGGAGTTTGCGATGACCGAATCGACGGCAAAACTGGAATTTGGCGGCAAAACTCATGAGCTAGCGATCCGCAAAGGCACGGTCGGGCCGGATGTGATCGATATTGGCGCGCTTTACAAGGATACGGGAGCTTTCACCTACGACCCCGGTTTCACCTCTACAGCCGCATGTGAATCCGAGATCACCTTCATCGATGGCGACAAAGGCATCCTGCTTCACCGCGGATATCCGATCGACCAGCTCGCAGAACACGGCGACTTCCTGGAGGTCTGTTACCTACTTCTTTACGGCGAACTGCCGACCAAAGCGCAAAAGGACGATTTCGACTACCGCGTCACGCGCCACACGATGATCCATGAGCAGATGTCGCGGTTTTTCACCGGTTTTCGCCGAGATGCGCATCCGATGGCGGTGATGTGCGGCGTGGTCGGAGCTCTGTCGGCCTTCTATCACGACTCGACTGACATTTCAGATCCGCACCAGCGCATGGTTGCGTCCATCCGCATGATCGCCAAGATGCCGACCATCGCCGCTATGGCATTCAAGTACCATATCGGCCAGCCCTTCATCTATCCGAAGAACGAGTTGAACTTCGCAGCCAACTTCCTGCACATGTGCTTCGCCGTTCCATGCGAGGAGTACAAGGTCAATCCGGTGCTCGCACGCGCGATGGAGCGTATCTTCATCCTGCACGCGGATCACGAGCAGAACGCGTCGACGTCCACGGTCCGCCTTGCCGGGTCGTCTGGCGCTAACCCGTTTGCATGTATTGCGGCGGGCATCGCCTGCCTCTGGGGTCCGGCGCATGGGGGCGCCAACGAGGCCGCGCTGAACATGCTTTCGGAAATCGGCACAGTCGACCGTATCCCGGAATTCATCGCTCGCGCCAAGGACAAGAACGACCCGTTCCGCCTGATGGGCTTCGGCCACCGCGTCTACAAGAACTACGATCCGCGCGCGAAGATCATGCAGAAGACGACGCACGAGGTGCTGGGCGAGCTCGGGATCAAGGACGATCCGATGCTCGACGTTGCGATGGAACTTGAGCGGATTGCGCTAACCGATGATTATTTCATCGAAAAGAAGCTCTATCCGAACATCGATTTCTATTCGGGGATCACGCTAAAGGCGCTGGGTTTTCCAACCACTATGTTCACCGTCCTCTTCGCGCTGGCGCGCACTGTTGGCTGGATCGCGCAGTGGAAGGAAATGATCGAGGATCCGCACCAGAAGATCGGCCGCCCGCGGCAGCTGTACACCGGCGCCACCGAACGCGACTACGTACCGATCGCCCGGCGATAGTTCCGAGGCGACCGGCACTTCAATCCGATACGGTCTTTCTCAGACCGCGAGGCGTTGAGCGGTCCGTGCGAGCCGTTACCCGATGGAGCCCGGCACAAGCGGCTTGAGACAATGCAAAGGGAAACTGGGCAGCTTACCGCCCCATCCCTCGCCAGTCTCAATCAACGAGGTCCGAAAACACAAACCCCGCCAATCGGCGGGGTTTGTGCATGTTGAAGAGCAGTCGCTGCCCTTGCATTCGCCGCGTCTTTATTGCGGCAGCTTGTCGTCCACGCCTTTGACGTAGAAGTTCATGCCAAGCAGCGTCGCATCGTCGGCTTCCTCGCCGGCCTTCAGCCACTCCGTGCCATCCTGCTTGGTGATCGGACCCGTAAAGGGCTCGAACTCACCCGATTTGATCTTGGCCTCGGTCTCTTCCGCCAGTTTCTTCACGTCGTCCGGCATGTTCGTATAGGGCGCCATCACGACGTGCCCCTCCTTCATGCCGCCCCAGACATCCTCCTGCTTCCAGGTACCGTCGATCACAGCCTTGACGCGGCTGATGTAGTATGGGCCCCAGTCGTCCGTGATCGACGTAAGCTGGGTTTCCGGTCCAAACTTGATCATGTCGGAGGCCTGGCCGAAGGCTTTGATGCCACGTTCAGTCGCAACCTGCATTGGCGCCGTGGAATCGGTGTGCTGGGTGATGATGTCTACGCCCTGATCGATCAGCGCCTTGGCGGCGTCCGCTTCCTTGCCCGGATCGAACCACGTATTGGCCCACACGACCTTCACTTTGAAGTCGGGATTGACCGACTGCGCGCCGAGCACGAAGGCGTTGATGCCCATCACAACTTCGGGAATCGGGAAGGAGGCGATATATCCGGCGACACCGGCCTTGGAGAGCTTCGCGGCAATCACGCCCTGCACGTAGCGGCCTTCATAGAATTTGGAATTGTAGGTCGAAACGTTCGGATGATCGCGCTTGTAGCCGGTCGCGTGTTCGAACTTCACATCTGGAAATTTGCCGGCCACCTTGTTGGTGGGGTCCATGTAGCCGAACGACGTCGTGAAGATGATGTTGCAGCCTGAGCGCGCGAAACGCTCGATGGCGCGTTCGGCGTCCGCACCTTCGGGCACGCTTTCGAGATAGGCCGTTTCGACCTGATCACCAAGTGCGGCCTTCATCTGCTCAAGACCCTGATGATGCTGATACGACCAGCCGAAATCACCAATCGGGCCGACGTAGATGAAGCACGCTTTCGTTGCTGCCTCCGCGCCGATTGTTCCGAGCGAAAGCGCCGCAGCGGCAATCGCAAATGACAGTATCTTGTTCTTCATTGTGTTCGTCCTCTTTCAGTTTTGCCCAGGGCAAAGTCCCTGAATCGTTTATCTCGCAGGTAGTGCTTGTGTTCGTTTTGCCCTACGCGCCCCTCCCCGGAGCGGCCGCACACCAGCGAAACTGGTGCTACCGCTCTGTCTCTCATCCCGGCATCGGCCTCAAGCCGAGAACCGTCCCCTTCGGTCGATCTCTAACGATCCGGTACGAACGATCGACCGAGCGAAGCCGGTGTATTGACCATTGTCAGCCGACGGTTGCGCGAGATTAGAACAAGGACCACGATCGTTGCCAGATAGGGAAGCGAAGAAAGTAGCTGCGAGGGAACCCCGATCCCCAAAGCCTGAGCATGCAACTGTCCGATCGTGACCGCGCCGAAGAGGTAGGCTCCAGCCAGGACACGCCACGGCCGCCAGGACGCGAAGACGACCAGCGCGAGCGCGATCCATCCACGACCGGCGGTCATGTTCTCTATCCACTGCGGCGTATAGACAAGCGAGAGATAAGCCCCGGCCAGACCGGCGCAGGCCCCACCGAACATCACCGCCAGATACCGGATACCGATGACATTGATTCCGAGCGCATGGGCGGATGTGTGGTTATCGCCAACCGACCGAAGCGTCAGGCCGGCGCGCGACTTGAACAGGAACCACGCAACCCCGAAAGTCAGCAAGATGGAAACGTAGAACAGCGGATCCTGACCAAACAGCAGCTTGCCGACGAAAGGAATGTCGGAGAGATACGGGATGTGCAGGTTCGCCATCTTGACGCCGGGCTGGCCGACAAAACTCTCGCCAATCATGCCGGAGAGGCCCAGACCGAGCAAAGTCAGCGCAAGGCCTGTCGCAACCTGGTTCGTGACGAGCGTCAGCGACAGGAAGCCGAACAGCAGCGAGAAAAGTGCGCCGACGATGATGGCGGCAATGACGCCCAACCAGGGCGATCCGGTCACCAATGCGACGCCGAAACCTGTCACGGCGCCCATGACCATCACACCTTCCACGCCGAGATTGAGGACACCGGAACGTTCCACCACGAGTTCGCCGATGGCTGCAATCAACAGCGGTGTTGCGGCAGTCGCAATCGTAATGAGGATGTCTTCAAACATTTTGAGCAGCCTCCGCGGATTTCGCCGGCACGCCGACAAACCGGATTTGGTAGTGGATGAGGGTGTCGCAAGCGAGCACGAAGAAGAGCAGCATGCCCTGGAAGGCGCGAACGACCTTGTCTGATACGCCTATAGAGATCTGTGCCGCCTCGCCGCCGAGATATGAGAGCGCCAGCACCAGGCCCGCCGCGATGATCCCCAGCGGGTTCAGCCGCCCGAGGAACGCCACGATGATTGCCGCGAAGCCATAGCCGGGGGAGATCGTTGGCCGCAATTGTCCGATGGCGCCCGACACTTCCGATATCCCGGCAAGCCCGGCGAGCGCGCCCGACAGCAGGAAAGCGAAGAACACCATGCGCGAGGCCGAAAAGCCGGCAAAGCGCCCTGCCCGGGGGCTTTGGCCGAGCACCTTCACCTCGAACCCCTTCAACGTGCGAGACAGCGTGAACCACAGGACAACCGCCGCCACGAGTGCGAAGATGAAGCCCCAGTGCGCCCGGCCCGAAGCCGACCAGATTTCCGGCAGAATGGCCTGCGCATGGAAATTGCGGGTTTCCGGGAAGTTCATGCCCTCGGGATTGCGCCAGGGACCACGCACCAACCAGTCGAGAAAGAGCTGCGCGACATAGACGAGCATAAGGCTCGTCAGGATCTCGTTGGTATTGAACCTCGTCTTTAGAAAGGCCGGGATCGCCGCGTAGGCAGCTCCGCCCACCATGCCCATGATCAGCATGAGCGGCAGGACGATCCAGCTCTGAAATTGCGGGAACAGCACCGGAAGCATTGACCCGACGATCGCCCCGAGCGTGAACTGGCCCTCAGCGCCGATGTTCCAATTGTTGGAGAGGTAGCAGACGGAAAGCCCCACGGCGATAAGGATCAACGGGGCCGCCTTGACCGCGAGTTCGTGCAGCGACCACATCTCGCGCAGCGGGTCGATGAAATAGTAGTAGAGCGCGTCGGCAGGGTTCTTGCCAAGCAGCGAGAACATGATTGCGCCGGCGACCAGCGTAAGCGCGAGTGCGATGAAGGGAGACAGTGCGCTGAACAGCGCAGAATGCTCAGGACGCTTTGCAAGTTCTATCCGCATCACGCGACCTCCATGCCATGCTCGACATGCCCGGGTTCGGCGCCGCCCATCAGCAACCCGATCTTCTCGAAGGTTGCCTCCGCGCGGGGCAACGGCCTCGACAGATCGCCATTGTGCATGACAGCGATGGCGTCGGAGATCTCGAACAGCTCGTCGAGGTCCTGACTGATCACCAGGACGGCCGAGCCGTTGCGCGCCAGTTCAATCAATGCCTGCCTGATGCGCGCCGCAGCACCTGCATCGACGCCCCAGGTGGGCTGGTTGACGACCAATACCGCCGGGCTCCGGTCGAGCTCGCGACCGACGATAAATTTCTGAAGATTGCCGCCTGAAAGAGCCGCCGCTTCGGGATCGGGCGCGCTCTTGCGGACATCCATCTCCTGAATAATGCGCTGGGACGCCGCGGAAACTGCGCCGCTTTGGACAATGCCTGCAGGGCCAAGGAATGCCTTCCTGTCGGTCGTATGGCGTGACAGAAGCAGGTTCTCGGAGAGTTTCATGCGGGGCGCTGCGCCGTGTCCGAGCCGTTCTTCCGGTACGAAGGCCGCGCCGAGCAGCCGGCGGCCGGAAATGGACAGCCGGCCTGCATCCTTTCCGCGGATGCGTATCGTTGCGGCCTGATCCTGCAAGGCTTCGCCGGATACGGCCTCAAAGAACTCGCCCTGGCCGTTGCCCGCCACGCCTGCAATGCCGATCACCTCTCCAGCTCGGACATTCAGCTTGATATCGCGCAGCGGAATGGAGAACGGCGTAGCTGGCTTGCGGCTCAGCCCGCGGATTTCCAGAAGCGCGGTTGCCTTGTCGATGCCTTCCGCCGGCGGGCGCACGACGGCCTTTACCTCGGTCCCAACCATCATGCGGGCAAGCGAGGACGCCGTTTCCTTACGCGGATCGCAATGGCCAACCACCTTTCCGTGCCGAAGCACGGTAGCGCGGTCGCACATGCGCTTCACTTCCTCGAGCCGGTGCGAGATGTAGAGAATGGACTTGCCTTCGGAACGCAGCCTCTCCAGCGTTTCGAACAGCTTGTCGGCCTCTTGGGGGGTTAGAACGGAAGTCGGCTCGTCCAGGATGATGAGATCCGGCTTTTGCAGCAGGCAGCGGATAATCTCAATGCGTTGCCGCTCGCCGACCGAGAGATCGCCAACCAGTGAGTATGGATCCAGCGGTAGCCCGTAACTGTAGGACAGCGCCTTGGCCTTTGCGGCGATCGTGTTGATCGGCGTATCTTCGGCGAGCGACAGAGCGATATTCTCCGCCGCTGTAAGCGCTTCGAAGAGCGAGAAATGCTGGAAAACCATGCCGATGCCGAGTTTCTTTGCGGCGTGCGGACTGGTGATGCGGACCTGCTGGCCGTTCCAGTAGATCTCGCCCGCATACGGCTCCAGAGAGCCGAATAGCATTTTCACCAGGGTGGACTTGCCGGCGCCGTTCTCGCCGAGCAACGCGTGAATCTCACCTTTCCCAATCGTGAGATCTATTGCGTCGCAGGCTTTCAAAGTGCCGAAGATTTTGGTCAGGCCGCGGACTTTGAGCAAGTTCGCGCCATCGGTTCCTTGGGTTGTTTCCACAACGCCTCCCGATTTCTTCTCAAAGTTATAGTGTTCCCGAGAAGCATGGTAGGCGCGCTTGGTTCACAACGCAAAGAGAAGCTGATTTGAAACTCCTTCAAGAAATTCTGCGGAGATCGGCCGCAGATTCACGGGAGAAGCACGGTCGTTCCGGTCGTGCGACGGCCTTCGAGATCGGCATGCGCCCGCCCAGAATCCTTCAGCGGGTAGCGCTGGTTGATCTCAATACTGACCGCACCCTGCAGGACCACATCAAACAGAGCCTGAGCCGATTGCTCCAAAGCTTCGCGCTTGGCGTTGTAGACGAACAGCGTCGGCCTGGTGGCATAAAGGGAGCCTTTTTGCGCCAGGATTGCCAGATTGAACGGGGGGATGGGACCGGACGATTGTCCGAAGCTTGCGAACAGACCGAACGGCTTCAGGCAGTCGAGCGAACCGGGGAAAGTGTCCTTGCCAACGGAATCATAGACCACGTCGCAGAGCTTGCCGCCGGTTATCGTCTTCACCGCCCCGACGAAGTCCTCGTTCTTGTAGTCGATGACGTGGTCGAAGCCATGGGCCCTGGCGATTGCGATCTTTTCGGCCGAACTGGCAGTGCCGATCACGGTAGCGCCGAGATGCTTCGCCCATTGGCCGAGGATAAGACCGACGCCGCCGGCTGCCGCGTGATAGAGGATCGTGTCGCCCGGCTTTACCTTGAACGTCCGCCTCAGCAGGTATTCGGCGGTCATGCCCTTCAGCATCATGCCGGCGGCCTGCTCATCCAAGATTCCGCTTGGGATTTTCACGAGGCGATCGGCGGCAATGACGCGCTCTTCGCAATAGGCGCCGGTTGCGACCGCATAGGCAACACGGTCGCCGGGCTGAAGGTCTGATACGCCGCTTCCGGTTTCGAGCACGATACCAGCGCCTTCTCCTCCCGGGATGAGCGGCAGCCCGTTGGGCGCCGCATAGAGACCGGTGCGGTAGTAGACGTCGATGAAATTCAGCCCGATCGCCGTGTGACGGATGAGGACTTGCCCCTCCCCGGGCCGGCTTGGGTCGACGTCCACATATTGGAGCGCTTCAGGCCCGCCATGGGCTTGAATCTGTATGGCTTTGGACATCGGTCAGGCCTTCCGCAAGCCAAGTGTCGGGAAAAGCTGCATCACGGCACCGATGGAGAACAGGTAGATGCTGGTTACGGCGATGCCGACCTTGACGAAATACGAGGCGTCCATCGTCTGGATGAGCGCGATCGCGCCGAACAAGCACCACGCCAGAAAGACACTCAGATTGATCTCACGCAGGCGTACGACACGAACCGGATGCAGAAAATTCACCGGGACGAACGTCAGGATGCCGGCGATGACCACGACGGCGAACGACACCCACTGTCCGGGCTCGATAACGAACAATGTGAAGACGATCATGTTCCAGACGACAGGGAACCCCTTGAAGAAGTTCTCCTTCGTCTTCATGCCCGTATCCGCATAGTAGATCGCGCTCGAAATCACGATGATGGCCGCCGAAAGGAAGGACAGCCCCTCGCCCATGAATCCCCGCTGGTAGAGCGCGAAAGCCGGAATGAGCACATAGGTCACGTAGTCGATAATGTTGTCGAGCAACTCGCCTGACCATGTCGGCAGGATTTCCTTGACCTGCAGCTTGCGCGCGATCGGCCCATCGATACCGTCGACGAATAGCGCAAGGCCGAGCCACCAAAACATCGCCGTCCAACGTTCCTCGCTCGCCGCGACTAGAGACACGAACGCGAGGAAGGAACCGGATGCGGTGAGGAGATGGACCGAAAAGGCTCTCGCCTGCGGCCAGGTAACTTTCTTTCGTTTCACGGTCCGCGCCAATCCAGTTTGCATATTTCGGCCGAACGGCCGGCGAAGTTCCAGTTGCGACCGAAAGCGCGCAGCCGGCTCTTGTCGGACTTTGCCACAATGATCTCTGGTGCGATCCAGTATTCCGAATTGGAGATCACGGTGTCGGAATCGCGATTTTTGCCGGCAATGGGCGTAATCGCGCCGTCGATAATCTTCGGAATCTGGAAGACGCGGGTCTTTTCCCGTGTCTCGTAGGTTATCGGCGCCTGTTTGACGCCAAGGAAATTGCCAACGAGGATCGATAGCAGCGACGTCGTGCCGCCGGCCTTGCCCGTGAAAATGCGGCTGATTGCCTTGACCGCATAGATGGACGCTCGCTCATCAATGAAGAGCCCGGCAGTCCAGTTGCCGCGGCTCATATAGCCGGGAATCTCCATGACGAGCCCAAGGTTGAGTGCGGAAAGGTCGACGTCGCCAAAATGGCCTGCGTCCACGCGGAAGCCCGCCCATGTCTGGCAATAGCCCTCAGTCGGGGGGTGGTTGCCAAGCGACAGGACACAAGGGCAGAACACGGTGCAGTTGCAGGAAAGGATCAGTTCTCCTTTCAATGCCCAGCTTTTGTCGCCCATGCAACAGTCCTCGAGAGTCAGTGCGACACTAATAGCAGGGCCGCCGCCCATACAAGCAGTATCGCACCGGCGATCCGGCCTGGAAGCTTGCCCGTGGACTGTTTTTCCACGACGGTAAACAGCGCGATCAGCGTCATCCACAAAATGTTCATCAGGCCGACTGCGAACATGACGAGCATCAGGGCCCAGCAGCAGCCGAGGCACCACACGCCCTGCTTCATGCCGAGCCTGAAAATCCGGCAAGGCCTTGTAGACCAACGGGAAAACAGGATGGAAAACGGGTTCCGGCATTTCCGCAGGCAAGCTTCCTTGAGCCCGCTGAACTGATAGAGGCCCGCAAACAACAGAGCCACCGCGCCGATTGGGCCGGCTGCGGGGACCAGCGGTCCGGACGACATAGCGAGGCGCTGTACGCCGAGCGAAATGCCGGCAAAACACAGCGACGCAAGAGCCCAGATGACAACGTAACCGGCAACGAGAATAAGCGGATGAACCGCCGCCTCGTCCCGGGCGCGCGCCGTGTCGGCAATCTCGCAATAGGTCCGCAACATGGGCGCCGCTGATGGAAGCATCATCGCCAGCGACATCAGGAACCACATCGAAGAAAGCGCTGCGAAATACGGGACGCGTGAGGCGTCGAGCGCTACAGGTGTCACGCAAAGGCGGAAAAACTGTTCGACGAACGGCGGCAGAGGCAGCAAAGGAAGCGATTGCAGAAGGTCGCCGCCGGGACCGCTCATGACTGGAACGTCGGCTGCCCCGCGTAGTGACATTGCAAGGAGAACGAACCACGATACGCCGAGTGCGGCGGCCAGCACCAAATGAGCGGCAACACGCGGGCGCCGAACGATCGCTGCCGTGGCGCGTCCAGCCAGGTCCAGATTGTCGAAATTTTCGCTGCGATCTGACATGAGCCGTTGAGATGAAACGCCGCGTTGATCCGGCGATCAATGCTGCCATATAGGGAAGCCTGTTCCTATCCCTGCGCCGGAGCATCGGCGCGAATGCGGGGTGACGTTTTGAGCCAACCAAAATCCGCGCACATCCTCGTCGCTGGTACCGGCCCAGCGGGGCTGATCGCAGCCCTCGGGCTTGCAAAGGCGGGCTTTTCCATCACGCTGATCGGTCCGGATGTCCGCAAGGACGACCGCCGGACCACCGCCCTGATGGTGCCCGCAGTCCAGTTCCTGGACAGCATTGGCGTCACCGGCAAAATTCAGCCGGATGCGGCTCCTCTGCGTGTCATGCGCATCGTTGACGGCACGCAGCGGCTGATCCGCAGTCCCGTGGTTACCTTCCGCGCCGCCGAGATCGGAGAGCAGTTTTTCGGGCTGAATATTCCAAATGCGGTCCTGAACAATGCACTGGAAGCTGCGGTCGTTGACGAGCCCAACATAGAATGGCGCAAAACCCTGGTGGAACGCTGGAGTATTGGCGGGGCGGACATCACGGCCCGCCTGGAAGACGGATCTGCTGCCACAGGCGCTCTGGCCGTCGCGGCTGACGGCAGGATGTCTGCGGCGCGTGAAGCCGCCGGGATCAGGACAACCACGCGCCAATACGATCAGGCGGCGCTTGTTCTGACCTTTGCCCACGCCCGCGATCATGCGGAAACGTCGACCGAGTTCCACACCGAGACAGGCCCGTTTACGCAAGTGCCCCTGCCCGGCAACAGGTCCAGTCTCGTCTGGGTCGTCAAGCCCCGGACCGCAGCCGAGCTGGAGGCACTTGATGACGCTACGCTTTCGCGGACTATCGAAGATTGCATGCAGTCGATGCTCGGCCGAGTGACTGTCGACCCCGGCCGTCAAGTGTACCCGCTTTCGGCCGGGCTGCCGGCCCGATTTGGCCAGAACCGCATCGCGCTGATCGGCGAAGCAGCTCATATCTTCCCGCCGATCGGGGCACAGGGAATGAACCTTGGCATTAGAGATATTCGTGAACTTATTGATGTTGTTGAAAAAAATAGACCAGAGCCCGGCTCGGCGTCAGCCCTCGCCGATTACGACAGACGGCGGCGTCCAGACATTCTTGCACGAACCGGTGCAGTGAACCTCCTCAACATGTCGCTGCTATCGAGCATCATTCCCGCGCAACTGATGCGCAGCGCCGGTTTGGGCTTGCTTGGCAATTTTGCACCGCTTCGTGCCCTTTTCATGCGCGAAGGCCTGCATCCGGGCAGTGGTCTACGCTCCATCTTTGCGGATTTGCGCGATCAAATCCGGCGCCAGCCCTCATAGAACGGCGTGCGGGATTGAATTGGTAAGCCGGCTGGTCCAAATATCGCGAGAAAACAGGCTTATAAAAGATGAAAACCGCGAAATTCAGGATCGGCCAGGTTGTGCGTCACCGGCTGTTTCCATTCCGGGGCGTCATTTTTGACGTAGACCCACAATTCAACAACACCGAGGAATGGTATCAGTCGATCCCTGCCGAGATCCGGCCGCGCAAGGACCAGCCCTACTACCATCTTCTCGCGGAAAACGCAGAGACGGAATACATCGCCTATGTCTCTGAGCAGAACCTGCTTGAGGACCTATCCGGCGAGCCGGTCCGGCACCCCCAACTGAGGGAACTGTTCGACAAAGCGCCGGACGGCACTTACGCGCCGAAGGAGCGCACACGCCACTAGCTGGTAGACAGGTTCCGGCCCGATCGGCTTCGAATCCCCAAAAAAAGAGCGGGCAATGCCCGCTCTTTTCTCATCCAGTTCCGAATCCGCCTTAGTTGCCAGCCTTTGCCTTGTCCTGCTCTTCCTTGAGCTTCTTGGCGAAATCCTGGTTGTTCTTGGAGACGAAGTCCTGCAGCTTCTTCTGACGGTCCTCGATGTCGGACTGCTGCAACGGCTCGCCATCGAAAGCGCCCGTAAAGCCCTTCAGCGAAACCTTGATCGGGTTTGGCTGGTTCTGGAAATTCACCGAAGTCAGCGTGAGTTCCTGGCCCTTCTTAAGATTGGCCACGATCTGGTCGGTAAGCGGAACTTCCGCCACGCAACGGTCAGGGAAGCAGATGACATAGTCGAGCTTCTGGCCCTTGCTGCCGTCGATCTGAAGGCCAATACCGGGAGGAACCAGACGGCCGCTTGGCACGGATACCTGTAGCACCTTGCGGTTGACCTTTCCCTTGAGCTCGATCAGGCTGACGCCCGTAATCATCTGGCCGGTGTCGGCCATCACGATGTTCTGGACGTTGCAGATGTCAACCGCTTCCTGCTTGGAGCAGGCCTTGAACCAGCCTTGCGGGATCTGCGGTTGCTGAGCCGAAGCCGGTGAAAGGCCGGCAGCAAACAGCCCGACCACGCCTGCAGCCATGGCCGAAAGGGT
Source organism: Mesorhizobium sp. (assembly GCA_040512755.1). Taxonomy (GTDB): domain Bacteria; phylum Pseudomonadota; class Alphaproteobacteria; order Rhizobiales; family Rhizobiaceae; genus JBEVEP01. The sequence goes on along the minus strand of JBEVEP010000397.1, from coordinate 3,607 downwards.
TGCGTTGATTTTCAGGCTCGTCATGTGTTGGAATTCCTCTCAAACGATCGGGGGTCCGGCCGCGACGCCGGTAGTCCCCGCTCAATGTTGCCCAATTAAGGCGACAGAATGACTCTCGCAGGCGTGTTACACTGCAAGTGCAAACGAATCCAGCCGCAAAAAGAGACCATAGGTCTACCCGCCGCACCGATCGGGCCTGCTCCGCGATCATGGTAGGTTCAAAATCCGAATCAGCATTTGACCAAGGATCCATATCGACAATGCGCCAGTTGCTTCCCGGCCTGCTTTCACTTGGCCTGATCGCCTGTGCGGTCTCGAGCGCCGCCGCGGAGCCGCGCCATGCAATTGCCATGCATGGCGACCCTGCACTGCCGGCCGACTTCACTCATTTCCCCTATGCGAACCCGGCCGCGCCAAAGGGCGGCAACATCACATACTGCGTGGTCGGAAGCTTCGACAACCTGAACCCGTTCATCATCAGGAGTCTGCGAACCACGGCGCGGGGAATGATCGACACGATATTCGGGAACCTGGTTTTCGAATCGCTGATGCAGCGAAGCGCCGACGAAGCGTTTTCAATCTACGGCTTGCTCGCCGAATCGGTTGAGATGGATGACGACCGGACATTCATCGAGTTCAAGCTCAATCCTGCCGCGAAATGGTCGGACGGCACGCCGGTAACACCGGACGACGTGATCTTCACCTACGAGGTCTTCACCGAGAAAGGCAGGCCGCCCTACAGCGACCGCATGAAGAAGATCGCGAAGATCGAAAAGACCGGCGAGCGCAGTGTTCGCTTCACCTTCAACGAGAAGGCGGACCGCGAATTTCCCCTGATCGTGGCGCTGACGCCGATACTTCCGAAACATGCGTTCAACAAGGAGACGTTCGACCAGACTACGCTGAAACCGTTGATCGGAAGCGGACCTTACCGGGTGGCGAAAGTGGTCGCGGGCGAGCGCATCGTCTTCGAGCGCAATCCCGACTATTGGGGCGCAAACATCCCGTCCAAGCGCGGGATAGACAATTACGACACCATCACCATCGAATATTTTCTCAACGCCAACGCTCAGTTCGAAGCCTTCAAGAAGGGCATCTGCGCGATCCACACGGAAAGCGATCCCGTCAAGCGAGAGCGCGGTTTCGATTTCCCCGCCTACAAGAATGGCGATGTCGTCGTCGAGACGTTCGAGAACGGCGTGCCGCCGGTGGTGACGGGGTTCCTGTTCAACACGCGTCGCCCGAAGTTCGCCGATCCCGTGGTGCGCCGCGCGCTGGCAATGCTTTACGATTTCGAATGGGCGAACAAGAACATGTTCGGCGGCCAATACGAGCGCACCGCGAGCTATTGGCAAAACTCGGAACTCTCCGCGCTCGGACGCCCGGCCAGCGACAAGGAGAAGGCCCTGCTAGCGCCCTACCCGAACGCGGTCCTGCCGGATGTCATGGACGGCACCTATAAACCTGCCAGTACGGACGGCTCCGGCCGGGATCGCGAGTTGCTGAAAACTGCTTTCGAACTGCTGAAACAGGCCGGCTACCGGCTTGACGGCAGGACGCTGCTCGATCCGAGCGGACAGCCGTTCAGTTTCGAGATACTCACCGCGTCCGAAGCGGAGCAACGCCTTGCAGCCATCTATCAGCGCACACTGGAGAAAATCGGCATCCAGGTGACCATTCGATCGGTGGACGATACCCAGATGCAGCAGCGCAAGCAGCGCTTCGAATTCGATATGCTGATCGGCTCGACCGGTTTTTCCAATTCGCTTGCTCCCGGCGTCGAGCAGATTGGCCGGTGGGGCTCATCGTCACGGAATGCGGAAGGGTCCTTCAATCTCGCGGGCGTAGCAGATCCGGCAATCGACGCCACCATCGATGCGATGCTCAATGCGCGCAGCAAGGAGGACTATGTCGCGGCGGTCCGCGTACTCGACCGGCTGCTGATATCGGGAGCCTACATGGTGCCGATGCAGCACAATTCGAAGCAATGGATTGCCTATTGGAAGTATTTGAAACACCCCGACAAGACGCCCATATTCGGCTATCAACTGCCAGCCTGGTGGCGTGAAGCGGACTGATCCGGAAGGAGCCTCGATGAGCGAACGTCAATCCATCTCGGTCGACGTCGTCTCCGATGTCGTCTGCCCCTGGTGCTACATCGGACAGAAGCGGCTCGACCGGGCCGTCGAATCGCTTTCCGATATCGACGTCGCTATCCGATGGCGGCCGTTCCAGCTCGATCCCACCATTCCGCCGGAAGGCAAGGACCGCATGCGATACATGCTGGACAAGTTCGGAAGCGAAGAACGCATCCGGCAGATCCACGCGACAATCGAACCGCTCGGCGCGGCCGAAGGCATCGCTTTCGACTTCGATGCGATCAAGGTGGCGCCGAATACGCTCGACGCACATCGGGTCATCCGATGGGCCGGGGCCGGCGGCGCTGGTGTGCAAAACAGGCTCGTGCGCCGGCTTTTCCAGCTCAATTTCGAGGAAGGCGCCAATCTCGGCGACCATGCGGTGCTTGTCGAAGCCGCAAGTGAGAGCGGGATGGATGGCCCGATCGTAAGGACTATGCTCCTCACCGATGCGGACCGGCACAATGTAACCACCGAGGTGGCCAATGCCGCCCGCGCGGGCATCCGCGGCGTGCCATGTTTCCTGCTCGAGGAGAAGTACGCCGTGATGGGCGCGCAGGAGACCGACGCGCTCGCCAACGCCATCCTCCAGGTGGCCGCCGCCAAGGCGCGTGGTGAATTGCAGGCGGAAGAGTGAACTCCGCAGCCCGTGGATAGAATTTTATCCCAAACGGTTTCGGCGAGGGAAAAGAGAAGCAAGAACAATAGATTGTGTCGAGGAGACCGACTCGTGGGTCCGAAACCTGTCCAAACGCGTTGCGTCGAGGACGGAACCAGTAGTTCTCCAGGCAAAACCGGGTTCTCAAGACGCCATTCTCGGCCGAAATGTCCGCATCATAAAATCGAGCAGAGCTCTACCTATGAACTTCCTCACAGATGAACTTATGATATCTCTGCCAGACTTATGAGCTGTGACATCTCGCTCTCGATGGTCGCCGAGACGGAGACGTTCTACGAGGTTCGAGTCTACCGGACTGGACTCTCAATCAGGCTGCACCTGGCGCGAACAAAGACCGTACCTGGCGGTACGGCTCGCCGACAGCATTTGCGAAAAGCGCGATGGACCACTGGTCCGGTCCCGGCTAAGCGGCCGCTTTCTCCGCGAGCCGGGCGAGCTGCGTCATGACGACGGCAGCACCCGCAAGGCGCTTTTCGGCGTTCGGCCAATCTCGGATGAACACCACGCCCTGGTCGGGCCGGATCTTCGCCAGCGAGCCCTGCTCGCCGATGAAGCGCACGAGACCCGCCGGATCGGCGAATTCCCGTTTGCGGAAATGGATGACGATCCCCTTCGGCCCGGCGTCCAGCTTCTCGACATTGGCCTTGCGGCAGAGCGCCTTGATATAGACGATCTTCAGCAGGTGCTCGACTTCCTCCGGCAAGGACCCGAAACGGTCGATCAGCTCGGCGCCGAAGGCATCGATTTCTTCCGGCGTTTCCAGTTCGCCAAGGCGGCGATAGAGCGCCAG
>JBEVEP010000355.1:0-18776 GCA_040512755.1 Mesorhizobium sp. | reverse complement strand
AGCACGATGGAGCGCGCCGCTGCGGTGGAAACTGCCCGAGCCGCATCACGCTGTTATCTACCGGGATGAAGCCGATGGCTGATAGCGGGATGATGTCGTCTCAAGACGGCATCGGCGGCCCGGCCGTGCCGTTCGCGCGGCTGGGAAAAACCTATCAACCTTATCGCCGTCTGCGCTCGCGCGGGCGTTGGCCTGCCTTATCAGAAGCCGAATGTCCTCAGCACAGTAACCGTCAGCAGCCATGACCTTGCGGATCACCGGTTCGTTCAGCAACTCGTCCAGCGTAGGTTCGTGCATCGTCCTCCTCCTCCGCTGTTTGTTGTTATGGTGCTATAAGTCAGCTCCGTAACATGACGATGTCAGAAATGGCCGATCGTGTTTCATTTGTTTCGGCAGTGCCGGGCTTAAGCGCCATCAGCGACCTGACGAACCCCTCGGTCTGGCGCCGCGGCAATCGATGCAACACGCCGAGGGACACAGATAGCCTCAAGCTATCGCAACTAGCGCGCCAGCCATCCGCCATCGACCGGGAAGATGGCGCCATGAACGTAGCTGGCGGCATCGCTGGCAAGGAAAACCGCCGCGCCACCTATATCCTCAGGACGACCCCAGCGGCCGGCGGGTATCCGCTTCAGGATGTCCGCGTTCCGATCCGGATCCTCGTGCAGCGCCTTCGTAAGGCCCGTGTCGATGTAGCCAGGGGCGATCGCGTTCACATTTATACCTCGGGCTGCCCACTCATTGGCGAGGATTCTGGTCAGGCCCGCGAGTCCGCTCTTTGAGACGGTGTAGGGCGCAACGCGGATGCCGCCCTGAAAGGAAAGCAGCGAGGCGATGTTGATGACCTTTGCTGTCCGGTTGGTGGCAAAAGCCTTTCGGGCGAGTACTTGCGACAGAAGGAACGCGGCCTTCAGATTGATGTCCATGACATCGTCCCAGTCGGCTTCTGCAAGATCGACCGCATCCCCACGACGGGTGATCCCAGCATTATTGACGAGAATATCGATAGGGCCGATCTCGTCCCACGCGCGGTCGAGCACCGCCGCCGCGCCGGCAGGGTCGGCAAGATCGGCAAGGATCGGCCTTGCCTGGCCGCCAAATGTGTCGATTTCGCGAAGCGTATCCGTCATCGCCGAACGGCCGACTGCGAGGATGTCGGCTCCCGCCCTTGCGAGCGCCACTGCGATGCCTTGCCCGATACCGGTATTGGCCCCCGTGACCATGGCACTGCGGCCATCGAGCCGGAACATGTCGGAACCAACCATAGTTTTCTCCCGTAATCTCGCGAACCAGCGTCGGCAACGGGGCACGTCGAAAACGAACCGGGACGTGGAGTTCTAGATCGTAATATCGGCCTTTCGCCGTCGCTGAAGAACTCTGTCGACGTTCGGCATGTCATTCGATGAAACCCAGGCGCGTGCATCTTCTTCGGATCTGCCGTGATCATCCCAACGCTGCAGCAGCCTGCGCTCCAGCTCGGGACGCGGTACATCGAGAAAGACCGCCAAGTCGAGAAGTGGCGCGAGGTTCGACCATGGCTCCTCATCAAGCAGCAGATAATTGCCTTCGACCAGAACAAACTTGCTACCCGTGGCGATGATTTCAGCGCCAGCGCGTGCGAGCTCCATGGTGCGGTCGAAAACCGGAATTGCGATGTCCGGTTCGCCCGCCCGGATACGCTTCAAGAGATGCTCAAAGCCGGCGAAATCGAACGTCTCCGGCGCTCCCTTCCGGCTCCTCAGTCCTCGCCGTTCCAGTATCGCATTGTCATAGTGGAACCCATCCATCGGGACGACGATCGCTGAGTGCTCCGGGAGCAGGGTACGAAGCTCTTCGGCGATGGTGGACTTGCCGGCGCCGGGCGGTCCGGCGATCGCGACTATAAACCTCCTCGCCCCGGCGGCGCGCCTGAAGATCGTTGCGGCAAGGGTAGCGATTTCAGACATGACACACCCGCTGTTTCAGCCGAACATTCTGTCGGCATTCTTCGGGAGTTCAAGTCCTTCGGCGGTGACACTGCTAGGTGGACCAACAGATTGCCGAGGAACGCTGGTCATGAAGCGGGGATTCCTGCGACTGGTCCACTACCAATAATCGCCGGGACGAGAAGCCTCCGCTTCCTCCGTCTTCGTCTTCCCAGCCGAGTGTGGGCAGACGTTCAAAGGTGGTTCCTCTTTTTGCCGGCATGCGCTAGGTTGCCGCGCGTTTGGGACACTCTCTCCGTATTTGCGATCGTTATCCTTGAGGCAGGTATTCCTTGGGCAGCGCTGTTCGAAAATTCGTCTCATCCTTTCTGCCGCAGGCCCTCATTCTGATCCTGATTTTTCTGGCAGGCTGCTCGACCACCGAAACGCTGAGGTCGACAGCCGAAACCTCACTGGACCTTACTCCGACCGCAAAAGACGCGGTGATTGTGGTTGATGCCAACAACGGCAACACGCTGTTCCAGTCAAACGCCTCAGCGCCGCGATACCCTGCGTCGCTCACCAAGATGATGACGCTGTACATGCTTTTCGAAGCGCTGGAACAAGGACGCGTTTCGAAATCGACGCTGATTCCTGTTTCCGCATACGCAGCTGCACGGCCACCATCGAAAATCGGCTTTCGGGCGGGGGATACTATCCAGGTGGAATCGGCCATCCAGGCGCTCTGCACCAAGTCCGCCAACGACGTCGCTGCCGCGGTGGCGGAGTATCTCGCCGGTTCGGAGGGCGGCTTTGCAGCACTGATGACGACCAGGGCCCGGCAGCTCGGTATGACGGGAACCTCGTTCCGCAACGCTTCCGGTCTGCCCGATGACGGGCAGCACACGACGGCGCGCGATATGGCGTTACTCGGCATAGCGCTGCGGCAGCGTTTCCCTGATCAGTACGCATACTTCTCAGCTCGGGAATTTGCGTATCGCGGCAGGACTGTGCGCGGCCACAATGACCTTATCGGACGGGTGCCGGGCGTTGACGGAATCAAGACCGGCTATATCCGCGCCTCCGGCTACAACATCGTCACGTCGGTGCAGGATAGCGGCCGGCGGCTCGTCGTCGTGGTCATGGGTGGAAAGACCGCCAAGGCGCGCAACGCCCAGGTGGAAGAGCTGATCGCGCGCTATCTGCCCTCCGCATCCCGGTCCGGCGGTGTCGTGGTTGCCCAACGGTAACCTTGGCCGCAGGCGGCAGGTCAAATATGACTGACTCCATCGATGGAGTCTTTGCGTCGACGCCAGGCCTCCAACTCGATACCCTAACATTCATGCTGAAGTCACCTTGCGACGCGTTTTTGGGCCTTTCGTCCGCCTTGCTCCGGACGCGTCTAACTGCACGGGCTGCAACGTGGGCCCATGCGGATCGACGGCCAGGCTGAGTTCTCGCTCAAAGAAATGCCGGCCGCGTTCGGCCTGTCCGATGTTGATGATCGCGGCGTCGGCAAGATCCTGCTCGAGCAGCGCAAACACGCGCTGACGCGCATCCCCTTTTAGCCTGTCCAGCGCCTCGTCGATGACCACCCAACGCGGCTTGTGCAGGGCCAGCCGCGCAAAAGCGAGCAGCCGCTGCTCCTCTTCTCCGAGCTCGCGCTCCCATCGGGCATTCCGGTCGAGCGCACCGCCCAGGTTGCCCAGCCCCACTTTGTTCAACACCGCGGTCAGATCTGCATTCGCAAAGGTCTCAGGAGCAAGCGGGTAGGCAAGCACCTCACGAAGCGATCCCGGCGGAAAGTAGGGCGTACGCGGAATAAGGGTCACTGCCTCACCGCTCGGCAGGCTAATGCGGCCGCTACCCCACGGCCACAATCCTGCAATTGCCCGGAAGAGCAGCGTCTTGCCTGCCCCCGGATGGCCGGTGATGAGAACACGCTCGCCAGGCGCGATCACGACGTCGCGTTCTACGAGTTCTGTGCAGCTGCCGGGTGAGGCGACCTTCACGTTCTCGAACCGCATCCGATCAGGCCCGGCATTGGCAAATATGATTCTTTCCTTGCCGCCGTGCAGCTCGTCGACCTTGACCATCGCGGCGCGAAATCCCGCGACACGCAACAACGTTGCCCGCCAATCGGCGATGGCGCCGATATGATCGACGAACCAGCGCAGCGACGAGTGGACCTGATTGAATGCACCGACCGCCATCATCAGGCCGCCGAAGGTCATATCGCCGGCGAAATAGACCGGCGCCGCAATGACAATCGGCGCGACGACGGTGATCCAGCCATAGCTTGCAGTGATCCAGGTGAGCCTGACCGTTGCCCTTACGATGTTGCGCGTCGCCGCCAGAACGGCAGCAAGGTCCAGTTCAAGTCGCCGACGCTCGTCCGGTTCTCCCGAAGCGATCGAAATGGCGTCGATGTGCTCGTTTACCCGCACCAGTGAGAACCGCAGATCGGCCTCGCGAGCGTAGCGCTCGGCATTCAGCCCGATCAGCCGCCGGCCCACCAGCCATGACAGCCAGGAGGCCAGGCCCGCGTAGATGACTGCGGCCCAAACCATGTAGCCTGGAATAGCAAACTCGCGGCCCCAGGCGTGGAAGACGAAACCTGACGACAGTGACCAGAGCACCCCGACAAAGCTAACCAGCAGCACGGTCGCCTGCAGCAGCCCGATGCTGAGATCCGTTGACAGGTCCGACAGGTGATGGGCGTCCTCATGCAGTCGTTGGTCCGGATTGACCCCGATGGCGCCGGCATTGGCCATCCGGAAGGCGCGGCGCGGGCGCATCCACTCGCCAATCAGATCGCGCGTCAGCCCTTCACGCAGCTTGAGCCGCAGCATCTGGTTGAGCCATGTTTGCGCGACGTTGAGGATGAGCAATCCGGCGGCAATTTCGGCAAAGACGACCAGCTGGTGGAAAAATGACTGCAGGTCACGTCGTTCCAGCGCGTCATAGAAAGGCTGGTTCCAGCGATTGAGGATGATCTGGCCAAAGGCGGTCGCCAGGATGATTCCGAAAATGCCTGCGCTCAGAGCGAAGATCGCGTTGCGAACGGGCGAGGCCATGAACGCCTTACGCATCATGGACAGCTGATCGATGATGCTCTGGTCGCCGATGACGGCTGGGGTTTCAGTCCTATCGCTCATTGTCTTCTGCCTTTGATGCGGGGCACGGCGCCTCGGGCGTGAAGGAATCTTTGCGATTACATGGTCATTGCCGCACACTATGGCATTCCTCGCCACGCGTGCCGAGCAAGCTTTCCGGACCGAGGCGTTTGTTCGACCGGCCAGACCGCGGACCACCGCGGGTCGTCCCAAGGCCGCGGATCGGGAAGCGGCTCGTGGATAACTAGTCGGTCAACAGGCTCTTTGCGAAAGAACAACGACGATACTGGGCGGCCGGACCACTCTCGTCTCCTACTGGAGCGATCTTTTGCCAAACTGTCCTACGTCTGTTGCCGACCTGAATGTCGATGAGATGATGCGAACATGGCCGTCTACCATCTCAGTGGTGATCAGGCGTCAGATGCTGTGCGTCGGATGTCCGATCGGCATTTTCCATACTGTTGCCGAGGCCTGCCGGTCGCATCACCTCGATCAGTCTGCCGTCGTTGCGGAGCTGCAGAGAGCGATCCTACAAACGTGTTAGGTCATTTATCTTTCCGGCCTTCCGAAAGCTCGACCAGCCGGTGCGGATCGACCACTGTCACCCTCTGGCGACCGCTGACAACGATCCCTTTTTCTTCCCAAGCGCTCAGCAGGCGGCTGACGGTATGCAGCGTCGTGCCGGTCATTTCGGCGATGTCCTGGCGCGATATCGGAAAGTCGATCTCAATGCCGCTGGCCGTTTTCCGCCCGGTCTGGTTCACGAGGCGCAGCAGCGCATGTGCGACGCGCTGCTCGACCTGCTCGGTCGACATCTCGACGACGCGGGTCTGGGTTTCCTGAAGCCTGCTGCCGACCGTCTTGTAGGTATTGGCGCCGAACACCGGAAACCTGGCGGATAGATGCGGCCATAGCGCGTGCGGCCAGACCAGCACCACGCAATCCACCGCCGCGATGGCGTTTGCCGGGTAGGTCGTCCGGCCGAGTGCCGCCGCGATCCCGAAAACCTCACCTTTGCTTATGTATCTGACGATCACCTGGTGTCCGTCCGGCGTGGTGCGCACGACTCGAATATGCCCGTCAAGCAGCACGAAGAAGGAATGTGCCTCCGCTTCCTGTTCGAACACGGCCGTGTCCATGGGATAGCGGGCCGAACGCGCGCCGCGAAGCAGCTCGTCCATCTCGTCGGCGGTGAGACCTTCGAATAACGGCAGTCCAGCAATCAGCGACCGGTCAAGCGCCACGGCCCTTCCTCCTGGCCATCGAGCCGTTCTTTTCTAACGCCAATTTGCGTCAGCGCAAATTGGCCGGCCGCACTTCCCGTTAGCCTGACATCACCATCGAATGAAAGGATGATCCGTGAAACCGTTCGCTTACGCCGCCGCGATGTTGTCCCTCTTCGCTTTGGTGAGCAGCACTTTCCTGGGCTTAGGAATGCGCGCCGCGAAGCAGTCCGACCATCCTCTCCGCGCAGGCGTCGTCCTTTCTAGCGCCAGTTTTGCGCCAGCGCAAATTGGCGCGCCGTCCTTTCCGCTACTGAGGCGCCAACGCGATCCGGAAGAAAGGAAGAATTCGATGAAACCCTTCGCTTATGCCTCCGCCATGCTGTGCCTTCTCGCTCTCCAGAGCGGCGCTTTGGCGGAAGAGCACGTCATCCAGATGCTCAACAAGGGAGAGAAAGGCGCGATGGTCTTCCAGCCCGACCTCGTGCAGGCGGCGCCGGGGGACACGATCAAGTTCGCGCCGTCCGACAAGTCGCACAACGCCGAAACGATCAAGGGCATGATCCCCGAAGGCGCGGAAGGGTTCAAGAGCAAGATGAACCAGGAACTCTCCGTGACACTCGATCAGGAAGGCGTCTACGGCGTCAAATGCGCCCCGCACTACGGCATGGGCATGGTCGCGTTGATTGTCGTCGGCCAGCCGGTAAACGCCGACGAAGCCAAGGCCGTGAAGCAGACGGGAAAAGCAAAGGCGGCCTTTGCCGAACTCTTCGGCCAGGCGGTCGCGGCAAAGTAAGCGCAGTCTGCCGGTTTCCGGTGCAGGCGCGGACCGGGCGGGCCTGGGGCAGGCTCGCCCGGTCATCTCATTCTCAGAGGAGACAAGAATGGCCGTTCCGAGATTCCGGTCCTATGAAGGACCGGCCATTCTTTCCTATGGGTTTCGACCGTTTTTTCTGCTCGGCTCCGCCTATGCCGGCCTATCCATTCTCTTCTGGGTTCCGGCCTATTCCGGGCTTGTCGAGACATCCAGCCTTTTCGCGCCTGTCGACTGGCACGTGCATGAGATGCTGTTCGGCTATCTTGCAGCGGTCGTGACCGGGTTTCTGCTGACAGCGATCCCGAACTGGACCGGGCGGCTGCCGGTTATGGGGCTGCCGCTGCTTGCGTTGGTGGTGCTCTGGGTCGCCGGGCGCATCGCCGTCTTCTTCTCGGGATTCCTGGGGTGGCAGGTCGCGGTGGCGATTGATTGCTCCTTCCTGGCGGCCGTTGCGGTTGTGACGGCGCGCGAGATCGTATCAGGACGCAACTGGCGGAACCTGAAGGTGCTTGCTCCTCTCACGATCCTGCTCGTGGCAAACATATGTTTCCACATGGAAGCCCACCTGTTCGGAATTTCCGATGTCAGCCGGCGGCTCGGACTGAGTGCCGCGCTCCTCCTGATCATGATCATCGGGGGGCGCATCATCCCGAGCTTCACGAGAAACTGGCTGGCGCGCGAAAACCCAGGACGGCTTCCCGCTCCCTTCGGCCATTTCGACACAAGCGCCATCGCCATTTCCGCCGGGGCGCTGGTTTCGTGGTGCGGCTTCCCCGAAGCGAGCGGCGCGGCAATCACTCTCGCTGCCGCTGCCGCGCTGCAAGTGGTGCGGCTTGCCCGCTGGGCCGGCGACCGCACATTTGCCGATCCGTTGGTTCTGATCCTGCATTTCTCCTACGCCTTCATTCCTATCGGCATGATGCTAGTGGCGCTTTCCATCCTGTTTCCGGCAATCGTCCCGGCAGCGGCTGGCATCCATGCAATCGGCAGCGGCGCTATCGGCGCAATGACGCTCGCTGTGATGATAAGGGCGACGCTCGGGCACACCGGTCGCCCGCTGCGGGCAGGCCGCGTCGGGAGTTTCATCTTCGCTATGATTATGACTGCCGCTCTGGTCAGGGTCGCCGGCGCGTTCGCGCCGGATCTTCTGCTCATGCAGATCGCGGGCGGCGCCTGGGCGGTCGCTTTTCTGGGCTTCGTATTGGCATACGGGCCTGCGCTCGCCCGGCCGAAACTGCGTTGAGCGGATAACGCCCTGTTTGCGTTAGTTCCGACTGGCAGAGCATGGCTGATGGCCGGGCACGGTCGGTTGCCCACCTCTTGCGGCATCTTCATTCGAGGACTGTCCAAATTGTCGCACCAGGCAAGTGCCCGCGGCCAATTTGCGCCAGCACAAAGAGCAGACGGCGCAGGCGCATAGAGTGGCCCCGTCGACAACGACGCTTCAAAGGAGATAAAAATGCTTACGCGACGCGAAGCCCTCATCGGCGCAGCCATGGCGGCTGCCGCGGCGGCCGCGATACCAACGGGTCCCGCAATGGCGCAGGTCGCCGCAGTCGCCGCCCTGCCACGCCAGAAGGTAGCACTAGTTGCGCCTCCGTTCGTGCATGAACACGAGCAGGTTGCCACGGGTGGCCCAAAAGTGGTCGAGTTCACGATGACGGTCGAGGAAAAGCCGATCGTCATTGACGACGAGGGAACGACGCTCAGGGGCATGACCTACAATGGCTCGATCCCTGGCCCGATGATGGTTGTCCACGAAGGCGACTATCTCGAACTGACGCTGGTCAACCCCGAGACCAACGAAATGCCGCATAACATCGACTTCCACGCCGCCACCGGCGCGCTTGGAGGGGGCGGTCTGACGCATATCAATCCCGGCGAGCAGGTGACGCTCCGCTTCAAGGCGACGCGGACCGGAACCTTCGTCTATCACTGCGCGCCCGAGGGTATGATCCCCTGGCACGTCGTGTCGGGCATGAGCGGGACGGTCATGGTGCTGCCCCGCGACGGGCTGAAGAACGAGAAGGGCGAGCCCGTGCGCTACGATCACATCTACTACGTCGGCGAGAACGAGTTCTACATTCCGCGCGACGAGGCCGGAAACTACAAGACGTTCGAATCGTTGGGCGACAGCTACGCCGATACTCTTGCCACCATGCGCGGCCTGATCCCGACGCATGTCGTCTTCAACGGCAAGGTAGGCGCGCTGACCGGCGAGAACGCGATGAAGGCCAAGGTCGGCGAGACGGTCCTGATCGTTCACTCGCAGGCCAACCGTGATACGCGGCCGCACCTGATCGGCGGGCATGGCGACTATGTCTGGGAAGAAGGCAAGTTCGCGAACCCGCCCGCCAAGGACCTCGAGACGTGGTTCATCCGGGGCGGTTCGGCCGGGGCAGCGCTCTATACGTTCCTGCAGCCCGGCATCTACGCCTATGTGAACCACAATCTCATCGAGGCCGTCGAACTCGGCGCCACCGCCCACTTTGCTGTCGAAGGCGAATGGGATGATGACCTGATGAAACAGGTCGACGCACCGAGACCGATCGCATCGAACTGACGTTCGCAGGAACACGGCCCGTCGGAACGGCGCCGGGCCGTGGTGCAGAGGGGAAGGATCATGCCATTCGCCAGGCCCAAACTGCTGTTCGGCTTTGCGGGGGCTATCATGCTGTCGGCGGCGGCGCTCGGATTGGAGAACCTGGCGCCGGCCACCAGCGCAAATCGAACTGACCTGCAGCCGGCCCCCGTGGTCATCCTTGCACCAGGCTCGTTCACTCATCCTCAGTCCGGTGAATTTCTCCGACAAGGTCAGCCGACGGCCGCTCCGCGCGTCTTCGTCGAGATCGAAAGACCTCTCGCGATCATGACCTACCAGGTTAGTCTCAACGATTATCGCCGCTGTGTGGGTAACGGGGCGTGCGCACCGGCCGATGCGCGCGGAACCGGTGACGTGCCCGTCACCGGCGTGAGCTATCTCGACGCGACTGATTATGCCGCGTGGTATTCGGAGGCGACCGGGGAACGCTGGCGGCTGCCTACTGACGAAGAGTGGGCATTTGCCGCCGGCGAGCGGTTCACCGCCGATGTAGAGCCCTCGGAGGAAGACCCGAGCAATCCCGCGCGCGGCTGGCTTTCAAGCTACCAGCGCGAAGTCGATATGGGCCGCAAGGCGGACCCGGAGCCTCGCTCGCGTGGCGCATTCGGTGCGAACTCCAAGGGCATTGTCGACCTGGCCGGCAATGTCTGGGAATGGACGTCGAGCTGTTATCAGCGATCAGCCATTTCAGGCGACGGAAAGACCGCCGAGAGAAGGGTGGACAATTGCGGCGTGCACGTCCTCGAAGGCTTCCACCGCACGTACATGTCGAATTTCATCCGCGACGGAAAAAGCGGCGGCTGCGCCATCGGCCTGCCTCCGGACAATCTGGGATTCCGGCTCGTGCGAGGGTAGGACGCGGTGAATACTCCCGCTCCCTTGATGAGGCTCTAGGACCGCACTGTCGATATTGCGGCCTACGGATCCGAATGTAGTCTTTACAGGTAACTTTGAGGGATGGGTCGTGGATAGGGCGGCCTCCTATGCGCTGTTAGGAAGATTTGAGCAGGCACGGGCTTGTCCAGCGAATGTGCTTCAGCAGGTTCCCCGAGTTTTCTTCGGCCTGGTTCGCTGCCAAGGAGAGCTACCAGAGCGAGGGCGACGAACGGCACCTTCGCGATGGCCTTCTGGAGGCGGGACTGCCTTCATAGCGTTGCCACGAGAACGCGTTCCTACCGAGTGTGCGTCGCCAAAACCCGCTTCTCTCGGCAGATTTTCACGTGTTGCCCGACTAACTTAAGCAAGCCGCCCGAAACCAGCTCACGCGCGGAAAATGAGAGCGGCAGGATTTGGTTGATGCGCGGCATCGCATCGGATATGAAGCCCGTGATCCGGAGATGCTTCGGGTCAGGAATCCCCTGAGCCGATACCCGGTTCAGGCCGGCACCCGTAGCTCAGCTGGATAGAGTGCTGCCCTCCGAAGGCAGAGGTCACAGGTTCGAATCCTGTCGGGTGCGCCACTTCCGTACCGTACGGCCCGGAGACATGGGTAACAGTTTGTACCTAAGACATGGGTGACAATCTCGTGCCGAACGGATTGTCGATGGTTTGCAAGGTCCTCTGTTCCAGGTCGATATATCCGAGATCATAGCGCGTGAGGGAGACGAGCCAAATGGCGTCGTCGACTTCCTTGATGCCGACGAACGACGGGTCCCCGCCCGCAGCGGATAATTGCAAAGACAGTGCTGTTCGCTGTAAACGTTCAGCCCGCTTGGTTTTGCGAGGAGACGCAACATGGACCGATTCACAGGCGGTTGCCTATGCGGCAACGTCCGAATTGTGGCGTCGGGACTCCCATACCGGGTCGGCCTTTGTCACTGTCTCGACTGCCGCAAGCATCATGGGGCCCTTTTTCACGCTTCCGCAGTGTTCCCTCAGGATGCGGTGACGATCGATGGCGAAACACGCGACTACGCCGGGCGGTTTTTCTGTCCCCGCTGCGGCTCGTCCATTTTCGCACGCACTGCAGACGAAATAGAAGTGAACCTAGGATCCCTGGATGCCCCTGACCAACTGATGCCGACCTACGAAAGCTGGATCGTCCGTCGAGAGTCCTGGTTGCCGCCGTTTCCACTCAAGAGGCGATACGACCGCGATCGTGACGCCTTGAGTCGCTTTGAGGAGTAGGTCGCACGAACGCTGCGTAGGCGGCGTTAGGAGGTGACGGAGCGTGCCTTGATCGACATCTCGAACCAGATGCCGGCGCCTCGATGAGCGGCTCCGAGATTTATGGCAAAGTCCAAGGTAACAGGTCCGGCGGTGCCTGCCACATGGAAATTCCGCTGTTGTATCGGGCCGGCAATGGCCTGTCCTCACGCTAATGCCGACTTGATTATCCGCAGCGGTTACTTCCCTCATCAGCAACCTTGTCCTAGGCTAGCCTATCCAGCGAAAAGCTATTCGAACGGTACGATCCCAGGAATTGGTGATCACCATAGTGGCTGCGCTTCGTGAGCGAACACCCATCAGCACAGGAGAGATAAGGCAATGCAGAAACGCAGTCTCGGAAGCGGCGGGCTTGAAGTTTCGGCAATAGGATTTGGCTGCATGGGCCTGAACTCGGCCTATGGTCAGCCGATGCAGAGAACAGACGCGATCACGCTACTGCGCCAGGCGCATCAGCATGGCATAACGTTCTTCGATACTGCCGAAGCCTATGGACCCTTCACCAACGAAGAGATCGTGGGTGAGGGTCTTGCCCCTGTCCGTGACGAGGTGGTGATTGCCACCAAGTTCGGCATCATGAAGGAAGACGGCAAGCCCGGCATTGATAGCCGTCCCCATCGCATTCGCGCCGCGGCCGAGGCTTCGCTGAAACGACTTGGCACCGATCGCATCGATCTTTTCTATCAGCACCGCGTCGACCCGAACGTACCGATCGAGGATGTAGCGGGAACCGTGCGCGACCTCATCGCCGAAGGTAAGGTCAAGTATTTCGGGCTTTCCGAAGCCGGCGTCAAAACGATCCGGCGCGCCCACGTCGTCCAACCGGTCGCCGCCCTTCAAAGCGAATACTCACTATGGTGGCGCGAACCCGAAGACGCGATCCTGCCTACGCTCGAGAGGAGCTTGGCATCGGCTTCGTACCTTTTGCCCCGCTGGGCAGGGGCTTCCTTGCGGGGTCGGTCGATGACACGACGCAATTCAAGGAAGGTGACTTCCGTATTGGTCTGCCGCGATTCTCCCAGGAAGCGCGCAAGGCCAATCAGGAAGTTGTCGACGTGGTGGCAAAAGTTGCTGACCGCAAAGGCGTGACGCGCGCCCAGATCGCCTTGGCGTGGCTCTTGGCCCAGAAGCCCTGGATCGTGCCGATCCCCGGTACGACCAAGCTGCACCGGCTCGAAGAGAACGTCGGCGCCGTGGAGGTCAGCCTGGACGAAGCGGTGCTGGCTGAGATCGGCGCGGCGCTGGCAAAGGTTAAGGTGCAGGGCAATCGTTACCCTGACCATTTGCAAGCAAGCATCGACAGGTAGCAGCCGCGCCGCGATTTTGAAGAATGCGGCGGATGCGCCCGTCGACAAGGCGGCTGCACTGTCTCTCTTTCACATCGATTGCAAACCGGCCGCCCATGCATACATATGGCCGGACCAACCCTCGTAGCGCGCAGGTTGCCAGCCGGGATCTGCACGAAATCGGAGCCGACGATGTCCAATGAACCCTCCATGCACGCCACGACGATCATAACGGTACGCAAGGGTGGCAAGGTCGTGATCGCCGGAGATGGCCAGGTGAGCCTTGGCCAGACGATCATGAAGGGCAACGCGAAGAAGGTGCGGCGCCTTGGCAAAGGCAATGTTATTGCCGGTTTCGCGGGCGCGACGGCCGATGCTTTCACCCTGCTCGAGCGGCTCGAGGCCAAGCTCGAACAATATCCCGACCAGCTGACGCGCGCTTGCGTGGAGCTGGCGAAGGACTGGCGCACAGACCGCTATTTGCGCCGGCTGGAAGCCATGATGCTGGTGGCGGACAAGAGCGTCACGCTGGCGCTGACTGGCACTGGCGACGTGCTGGAGCCTGAGCATGGCGTGATGGCAATAGGGTCGGGCGGAAACTACGCCCTTGCCGCGGCACGGGCCTTGCTGGATACCGACAAGGAGGCGGAAGAAATCGCGCGCAAGGCGATGGAGATCGCCGCCGAAATCTGCGTCTATACAAACCAGAACATCGTGATCGAAATGCTCGATGCCGCCTGACTTGCGGACAAACTACGCTTTCCGCGCAATGACCGAAGCGGACCTTCCGATGATAGAAGCCTGGCTCGCACAACCCCACATGGCTGAGTGGTGGGGCGATCCGCTGGTCGAGATCGCCGATATCCGCGAACATATCGACAGCGTCTCGGTCGAGCCTCTGATCATCGAGCTGGATGGCGTGCCCATCGGATATATCCAGAGCTACGATCCCCATCTGGAGGACGATCATCCCTACAGCGACCAGCCCTTTGGAACGCTCGGCATCGATCTTTCGATTGGTCAGCCCGAGCTCGTTGGGATCGGTCACGGTTCGGCCATCGCCCGGCAATTCACCGACATGCTGTTTGCCGAAGGCGCGCCGCGTGTCATCATCGATCCGGATCCGTCCAATGCGCGCGCCGTCCGCGCCTATGAAAAAGCCGGGTTTCGGGCTCTTGGCGAAAGAACGTCAGAATACGGCCACGTGCTCTTGATGGCGCGCGACCGCGAAGAGGGGACTGCATGACCGCCACAACAGGTTCCGGCGCGGTGAAGCCGAATACGGCTTGGCCGATGGCCGGGCTTGCCATTGCGGCAGCGCTCATCGTCCTTCAGGCGGTCGTCCTCTACTCTATGGGCCGCACATTGATTTGCGGCTGCGGCACCATCAAGCTCTGGCACGGTGTGGTGCAAAGTTCGGAAAATTCCCAGCAGATTTCAGACTGGTACACCTTCTCGCATATCATTCACGGTTTTCTGTTCTATGCGGCGGCGCGCTACCTGGTCCCAAATTGGTCGCTTGCCGCACGGCTGGCGCTTGCGGTTGCTGTCGAAGGCGCATGGGAGTTGCTTGAAAATAGCAGCTTCATCATCGATCGGTACCGCGAAGGAACTATCGCGTTCGATTACTACGGCGACAGCGTACTCAATTCCGTGGCTGACACACTTGCGATGTGCCTGGGGTTTGTGATGGCGGCAAAGCTGCCTATATGGTTCATCGTCAGTCTCGCGCTTGTTTTTGAGGTCGCCACGGGCATCCTTATTCGCGACAATCTCACCCTCAACGTGATCATGCTGCTGCATCCGTTCGAGGTCATCAAGCAGTGGCAATCCGGAAGTTTTTAGCCATGACCACGTTCTCTCCCCGCGAAATCGTTTCCGAACTCGACCGCTACATCATCGGTCAGAAGGACGCCAAGCGCGCAGTGGCAATTGCCTTGCGCAATCGCTGGCGGCGTCAGCAGCTTGAAGGCGAGATGCGCGAAGAGGTCATGCCGAAAAACATCCTGATGATCGGCCCGACAGGTGTCGGCAAGACCGAGATTTCGCGCCGTCTCGCGAAACTCGCTGGCGCTCCCTTTATCAAGGTGGAAGCGACAAAGTTCACCGAGGTGGGCTATGTCGGCCGCGATGTCGAGCAGATTGTCCGTGACCTTGTGGAGGTTGCGATCGGTTTGGTGCGCGAGAAGATGCGGGAGGATGTCAAGGCGCGCGCGCACCTGAACGCTGAGGAACGAGTGCTTGAGGCGCTGGTCGGAAAGACGGCGAGCCCGGCCACCCGCGACAGTTTCCGCAAGAAACTGCGCGACGGCGAACTTGATGACAAGGAAATCGAGATCGAAGTGGCCGACACAGGGACAGGCGGCATGCCAGGATTCGAGATCCCCGGCATGCCGGGCGCCAATATCGGCGTGCTGAATATCAACGAGATGCTGTCGAAGGCGATGGGCGGCAAGCGAACCAAGATGGTGAAAACCACCGTCCAGGAATCCTACGCGCTGTTGATCAACGACGAATCAGACAAGCTTCTCGATCAGGATGAAGTGGTTCAAAAGGCGCTATCAGCTACCGAAAATGACGGCATCGTCTTCCTCGATGAGATCGACAAGATCGCCGCACGCGACGGCGGGATCGGCGCGGGGGTTTCCCGTGAGGGCGTGCAGCGCGACCTTCTGCCGCTGGTCGAGGGCACAACGGTGGCGACCAAATACGGGCCGATCAAGACGGATCACGTCCTCTTCATCGCCTCCGGCGCGTTCCACGTGGCCAAACCATCCGACCTCCTGCCCGAGCTCCAGGGCCGTCTGCCGATCCGGGTCGAGCTCCGGGCGCTCGAGAAGGACGACTTCCGCCGCATCCTGACGGAAACCGAGGCAAGCCTCATCAAGCAATACATTGCCTTGATGGAGACGGAAGGCGTGAAACTGGAATTCACGGAAGACGCCATCGATTCGCTTGCTGGCATTGCCGTTGACCTCAATGCGAGCGTCGAGAACATCGGCGCGCGGCGCTTGCAAACAGTGATGGAGCGCGTGCTCGATGACATTTCCTTCCATGCGCCGGATAGATCGGGGCAAACCGTCACGATTGATGCTGATTATGTGAGCAAACATGTCGGCGACCTGGCGAAGAACACAGATTTGTCGCGATTCATTCTTTAAGAGGCGACGCCGGTAGCAGATCGACCGGAACGGCCGGACACGGTTGCTCTCGACTTCGTCGGGAGTATTACCTAGTTTGCGCGTCACTCTTTCGAAATACAAATCTTGGAATCCTCTTTATTAGAGGTCGTGCTTGGGGCAGCAGTGCGACGGCAGATGAAACGAACAGCTTTCCTTTTGACATTTTTGCTTCCAACAGCATTCGCCTACGCACAGGCGACTGCTGTCGTTCCGGTTGGAAACCGTTACATGGCCCAGCCTTCCGTGCCCGGCGCGTCGGCCAAGCGGACGAAAGCAACCAGAACCAGCTACGAAGCGAAATACGCAAAGGTCTATGCACTCCTGAAAAACGACAGCAACCTGCGCTCCAAGATCAAGGAAGTCGCTGCCGCCTATGGCATTGATCCGATACACATTGTCGGCGCGATCGTGGGTGAGCACACTTACAACGTCGACGCCTACGACCGGCTGCAAACCTATTATGTGAAGGCCGTTTCCTATCTCGGCACCCAGCTGAGCTTCAGCTTCGAGGGCGAGGCCGTGACCGATTTTGTCGCCAGGCCGGAGTTTTCGAGATGCGCAAAGGCCGGCGGCAGCTATGAGCAATGGACTTGTAGGGATCGCGTCTGGAACGCGTCCTTTCGAGGCAAGGTTGTTGGCGGAAAGCACTATCCTGATGACCGGTTCAGCGCGACCTTCTTTCAACCCTTCTATGCCGGTCAGACCTTCGGTATCGGCCAGCTCAACCCGCTGACCGCACTGGAAATGAGCGACATGGTGAGCAAAATTTCCGGCTTGCCGCAACTCGATGCTGGCGATCCTCAGCACGTCTACAAGACGATCATGGATCCCGATCTCACGCTGCCCTACGTCGCGGCAACTCTGAAGAAGGCGATAGGCTCCTATCGTGACATCGCTGGTTTCGATATTTCCCAGAATCCGGGGATTACAGCTACGCTCTACAATGTCGGTGACCCAGACGCCCGCGCCTATGCCCTGAAGGCAGAAAACGAGGATCGCGCAAGCAAGGGCGTGGAGCCGCGACTGCCCGAGGAAAACTACTACGGGTGGCTTGTGAACGAAAAGCTGCCGGAACTTCGCGCGCTATTTTGACGATCTGGCTGATTTCTTCGAATGCACGGCCGCCGATTTCAGCTGGAGCGTAAGCGCATCTATCGCGCTGTCGTCGAGTTGAGAGATTCGCTCTGAGAGCAAATTGGCGAGTTCCGTTGCCTGAGGGGAAAGGCCGGACGTGTCAATGACAACACGCGGATGCGACGTTTCCGCGAGGCGTTCGAGTTCTTCGGCATCATCCCAGATAATATTGAAATAGCCGAGGATTTTCTGGACCATCGCCCAGGTCGGCCGGCTTCGGTGGCCGTGTTCCAGAGCGGAAAGATAGGCCGGGCTCACGCCAAGAGCAGCTGCCATATCCTTCTGCGACACGCCTTTTCTGCGGCGGAGTTCGCGCACTTTCTGCCCAAACGGCGTCATGGGCTCTTGCCCCCGCTTCGGCGGCGAAGTCGAATGTAGAGCGCGCCCGATCCACCATGATGGCGCGCGGCATTGTCATAGCTGCTCACGAGCAGGCGAAACGAATGTGTTGCCAGCCATTCGGGCACGGCGCGGCGCAAGATACCATCGCTACCGAAGGATGACCCTTTGCCGGTGATGACTAGCACGTAGCGCAGCCCTTCGGCATAGGCGCGATGCAGGAAGGAAAACAACAGCGTATGGGCTTCGGCCTGTGTCATACCGTGCAGGTCCACCCTCCCTTCGAGGGGGAGACGGCCTTTGGAAAGATTGCTGTGCGTCGGCGCATCGAAAGGATGCGCTCGCTGCTGTTTGCTTCGCGTGGGTAGCATCGCGGTTTTTGAAGTGACCATGTCCGCTGCGTCGAAAAGCGCCAACATCCCCTCATCGCCCTGAGCGGCACTCCCTGCTTCCGGAATCAGAGCTGCGCCCCTTCCTCTAAGAGGGCTGGTCGTCTTTGCCACGCGATTCCAAAGGACCCGGTCCTCATCGCTAAGCGCCTTCTCAGCTTTGCGGGTCATGACGGAGAACCGGAGATCAATGGGGTTGGCACCAGCACATAGAAGTCGGCCGGATGACGGATAACGCCCGCAATCTCGCCTGCGGCATCGCCGCAACCCGTAAACAGATCGCCCCGCGCCGCACCAGTAATCGCCGAACCGGTATCCTGTGCAATCATCAATCGTCTGAAAGGCTCACCGTTAAAGGCATCGAGTAACGGTGCGTCGATGAAGAACGGTGTTCCGAACGTATGAAGAAGCCGGTCAACCGCAACCGACCGGCCGGGAGTGAGTGGCACCTTCGCAGCGGCCACAGGACCAAGCGCAGGATCCTCCACAGGCGCCTCGCGGAAGAAGATGAAGGACCGGTTCTGCCAGAGAATTTCATTGATGCGGCCGGGATTGTCGCGAAACCAGCGCCTGATCGATTGCATCGTCACCTCGGCCAGCTGGATTTCGCCCAACTCG
>JBEVEP010000331.1:0-16378 GCA_040512755.1 Mesorhizobium sp. | reverse complement strand
GATGGCGATGTGTTCGTGATGGGTGAGGAAGTCGCCGAATACCAGGGCGCCTACAAGATCACGCAAGGCCTGCTGCAGGAATTCGGCGCGCGTCGCGTCGTCGATACGCCGATTACCGAGCACGGGTTCGCCGGCATCGGCGTCGGTGCGGCGATGACAGGGCTGAAGCCGATCGTCGAGTTCATGACCTTCAACTTCGCCATGCAGGCGATCGACCAGATCATCAATTCCGCCGCGAAGACGCTCTACATGTCCGGCGGCCAGATGGGTGCGCCGATCGTCTTCCGCGGCCCCAACGGTGCCGCCGCGCGCGTCGCCGCGCAGCACAGCCAGGACTATGCCGCCTGGTATGGTCATATCCCGGGGCTGAAGGTGATCCAGCCCTATTCGGCTGCCGACGCGAAGGGCTTGCTGAAGGCCGCAATCCGAGACCCGAATCCCGTCATCTTCCTCGAGAACGAGATCCTCTACGGTCAACACTTCGATGTCCCGAAGCTTGACGATTTCGTGCTGCCGATTGGCAAGGCGCGCGTTCACAAGCCCGGCAAGGACGTCACGATCGTCTCCTTCGGCATCGGCATGACCTACGCGGTCAAAGCCGAGGCAGAGCTTCGGGGAATGGGCATCGACGCCGAGATCATTGACCTTCGGACCATCCGGCCGATGGACCTCGACACGGTGATCGCGTCCGTCAGGAAGACCAACCGGCTCGTCACCATCGAGGAAGGCTTCCCGCAATCCTCGGTCGGCGATCACATCGCCAGCCAGGTCATGCAGCGCGCCTTCGACTATCTCGACGCGCCGGTGATCACCATCGCGGGCAAGGACGTGCCGATGCCCTATGCGGCGAACCTCGAGAAGCTCGCGCTGCCCAACGTGGCCGAGGTGGTCGAGGCGGTGAAGGCGGTGACCTACCGGTAGGAGGCTGTGGCAATGCCGTCTTTATGGGTTCCGGCTGCCATCATCGTCTCCACCATCGTGGTTGCCTTTCTCATCCGATCGGTGAGCAGCAGATTTGACGCCATCCTGCTGATGTTCAGCGGGGTGGCGTCGCTGATACTGGTCCTGTTCGCCACCGACGCTATGCACGCGTCTGTGGGCGAAGGGATCGCTTTCGAAATAAGCCAAACGAGCTTCAATATCGGTATTCTGCCGCCGGTCTTCGTCGTTGCGACGCTGACCGCCATGCGCGACCTATCCAAATTCATCCAGGAGTGAGCGATGCCCATCAACATCACCATGCCGGCCCTGTCGCCCACGATGGAGGAAGGCAATCTGGCCAAATGGCTGGTCAAGGAAGGCGACAAGGTTGCGCCCGGCGACGTGATCGCCGAAATCGAGACGGACAAGGCGACGATGGAGGTCGAGGCCGTCGATGAGGGTACGGTCGCCAAGATCGTGGTCCCGGCTGGCACCGAGGGCGTCAAGGTCAATGCCTTGATCGCGATCCTTGCCGCCGAAGGCGAGGATGCGAGTGCGGCTGCCAAGGGTGGGGCGACCCCGAAAGAGGTGCCGATCTCCCCCCAGGCGGGGGAGATGTCTGCGAAGCAGACAGAGGGGGGCGCTGTCCCGCCAACGTCTCCGCAGAAAGGCAACGGCAAATCTGCGGAAGGGCAGACCTCGACGTTGCCCTCCTCTGCCCTGCCGGGTATCTCCCCCGCAAGGGGGGAGATCAGCCAATCCCAGGGTGACGGCCGTACCTTTGCCTCCCCACTCGCGCGCCGCATCGCCAAGGATGCCGGCATCGACATCTCGGCGGTAGCCGGCACGGGACCGCATGGCCGCGTGGTGAAAGCTGACGTCGAGGGTGCGATTGCGGGCGGCGGCGCAAAGCCGGCCCCGGCTGCGAAGGAAGCCCCCGCTGCCGGCGTACCGGCTGCTCCGGCGCCGAAGCCGATGGCCGACGACCAGGTGCTCAAGCTTTTCGCCGAGGGTTCCTACGAACTCGTGCCGCACGACAATATGCGCAAGACCATCGCCCGCCGTCTGGTCGAGGCAAAGTCCACCATCCCGCATTTCTACCTGACGCTCGATTGCGAACTGGACGCGCTGCTGGCGCTGCGGACGCAGCTCAACGGTGCAGCCCCGATGCGCAAGAGCGAGAAGGGCGATGTGGCGGCCTACAAGCTGTCGGTCAATGACATGGTCATCAAGGCTATGGCGCTGGCGCTGATGGAAGTGCCAGACGCCAACGTATCCTGGACCGACAGCAACATGGTCAGGCACAAGCATGCCGACGTCGGCGTTGCCGTGTCGATCCCGGGCGGTCTGATCACGCCCATCATCCGCAGGGCCGAAGAGAAGACCCTGTCGGTCATCTCCAACGAGATGAAGGATCTCGCCGGGCGCGCCCGCAACCGGAAGCTCAAGCCCGAGGAATACCAGGGCGGCACCACGGCGGTTTCCAACCTCGGCATGTTCGGCGTCAAGGATTTCTCGGCGGTCATCAATCCGCCTCATGCGACGATCCTTGCGGTCGGCGCGGGTGAGGAGCGGGCAGTGGTCAGGAACGGCGAAATCAAGATCGCCAATGTCATGTCGGTCACGCTGTCCACCGATCACCGCGCGGTCGACGGGGCCCTTGGAGCGCAATTGCTCGCGGCGTTCAAGCGCCACATCGAAAATCCGATGAGCATGCTGGTGTAGCGCCTTACCGCCCTTCGAGGGGAAGGCTCTCTGAGGTTCTGCCCATGAAGACCGTGCTCTGCTATGGCGACTCGCTGACCTGGGGCTACGATGCCGGGGGTCCCGGCCGCCATGCCTATGAGAACCGCTGGCCGAGCGCGCTC
The DNA here is from genome assembly GCA_040512755.1 of Mesorhizobium sp. Lineage (GTDB taxonomy): Bacteria > Pseudomonadota > Alphaproteobacteria > Rhizobiales > Rhizobiaceae > JBEVEP01. The sequence continues at coordinate 13,589 of JBEVEP010000331.1, read as the reverse complement.
CAGAGGGCGCTCGGCAACAATGTCCGCGTGGTGGCCGAAGGGCTGAATGGGCGCACGACTGCCTTTGACGATCATCTGGCCGATGCCGACCGCAACGGCGCGCGCATTCTGCCGACGCTACTTGCGACGCATGCGCCGCTCGACCTCGTCGTCATTCTGCTCGGCTCGAACGATATGAAGCCGTTCATCTGCGGCCGGGCCATCGGTGCGAAGCAGGGGATGGAGCGCCTCGTCGAGATCGTGCGCGGCCTCGCCTATCCGCTGGAGGCCGCCGCGCCGCACGTGCTGATCGTTTCGCCGCCGCCGCTTTCCGCGACGGACAATGCCGATTTTGACGCCATGTTTGATGGCTGCATCGGGGAGTCGCAGAAACTGGCGGGCCTCTACGCCGCGCTCGCCGATGAACTGGGCTGCGGCTTCTTCGACGCCGGGGGCGTCGCAGAAACCACCCCGCTCGACGGGGTTCATCTCGATGCCGCCAACACGCGGGCGATTGGCGAGGCGCTTGCGCCCGTCGTGCGCGTGATGCTGGAGCTTTGATGCGGATGTCCAAACGACACGTTGCTCCTTTCCCGTTGCCAGGCTCGATTCCCTCCCCCTTGTGGAGAGGGGAATCCCATTTGAGCAACCGCCCCCTCATCCGGCCTCGCTCTGCTCGGCCACCTTCTCCCCGTTGGGGAGAAGAGGGTGCGGCGGCGCGGCCGGCGATCTCCTCTCCCCTCGGGGAGAGGGTGGCGAGGGCGACGCCCGAGCCGGGTGAGGGGGACCACGGACCCGGACGATACACAAATTCAATCGCCCCGACCTTGTAGGCAGGGGATTTCGGAAAGGGATAGCATGTCCGAAAATTATGACGTCATCATCATCGGTTCCGGCCCCGGCGGTTACGTCACGGCGGTCCGCTCCGCGCAACTCGGCCTGAAAACGGCGATCGTCGAACGCGAGCATCTGGGCGGGATCTGTCTCAACTGGGGCTGCATCCCGACGAAGGCGCTGTTGCGCTCCGCCGAGATCAAGCACTTTGCAGAGCACGCCAAGAGCTACGGCTTGAAGATCGAGGGAACGGTGACGGCCGATGTCAAGGCGGTCGTTGAACGCTCGCGCGGCGTCTCGGCGCGCCTCAATGGCGGCGTCGGCTTCCTGATGAAGAAGAACAAGGTCGATGTGATCTGGGGCGAGGCCCGGCTCACCAAGCCGAACGAGATCGTCGTGGCGAAGTCGTCGAAGAAGCCGATGGAGCCGCAGCATCCTGCGCCCAAGGGCACCAAGGGCGAGGGCACCTACACGGCCAAGCACATTATCCTCGCCACCGGCGCGCGGCCGCGCGCGCTGCCCGGCATCGAGCCCGACGGCAAGCTGATCTGGACCTATTTCGAAGCGATGGTTCCGCCCGCTCTGCCGAAGTCGCTCTTGGTCATGGGTTCCGGCGCGATCGGCATCGAGTTCGCCTCCTTCTACCGCGCGATGGGCGCCGAAGTGACGGTGGTCGAGCTACTGCCTCAGGTCATGCCGGTCGAGGATGCCGAGATTTCGGCTTTCGCCAAGAAGCAGTTCGAAAAGCAGGGCATGAAGATCATCCTCGACGCCAAAGTGACGAAGGTCGAGAAGGGGGCCGACTCCATCACCGCGCATGTCCAGATGAAGGACGGCAAGGTCGAGACGATCACGGCCGACCGCCTGATTTCGGCTGTTGGCGTCCAGGGCAATATCGAGAATCTCGGCCTTGAAGCGCTTGGCGTGAAGACCGATCGCGGCACGATCGTCATCGATGGCTACGGCCGGACCAATGTTCCGGGCGTCTATGCGATCGGCGATGTCGCCGGTCCGCCGATGCTGGCCCACAAAGCCGAGCATGAGGGCGTGATCTGCGTGGAAAAGATCGCCGGGCTCCCCAACGTCCATCCGATGGACAAGAACATGATCCCGGGCTGCACCTACTGCAATCCGCAAGTCGCATCGGTCGGCCTTACCGAAGCCAAGGCGAAAGAGCAGGGCAAGGACATCCGCGTCGGGCGTTTTCAGTTCGGGGCTAACGGCAAGGCGATCGCCCTTGGAGAGGATCAGGGTCTGGTGAAGACGATATTCGACAAGAAGACCGGCCAGTTGCTGGGCGCTCATATGGTCGGCGCGGAAGTCACCGAACTCATTCAGGGTTTCGTCGTCGCGATGAACCTCGAAACGACCGAAGAAGAGCTGATGCACACGGTCTTCCCGCATCCGACGCTATCGGAGATGATGAAGGAAAGCGTGCTTGACGCCTACGGCCGTGTGCTGAACGCATGACAGGCAGCTAACGCCAGGGCTGTTTCGATCGCGAAGACTGACTTATATGCGGTAACGCATGGCCCGATGTGCTGAGTTTAGCGAGACTCGGCGCCTCGAAGCCAACGCGGGAGACATGACATGGATCACACTGTCGGCATCATGGGCATGCCGGGCGTCGGCTTTTTCGGCATGCTGGTGATTGGCCTCATTGCAGGCTGGATCGCCGAACGGGCGATGAACCGTGACCATGGCTTGCTCACCAACATGCTGGTCGGCATTGCCGGTTCTTTTGTGGGCGGCACGCTGGCGGGACTTTTGAATGTGAACTACCAGGGGTTTCTCGGAAACCTGATCGTTGCGGTCGTCGGCGCGGTCTTGATCCTCTGGATTTTCGGACGCGCCAAGGCAAGCGGAGTGAACTGAACCCATGGTGACGCTTCTCGATACCGTCACGAACAAGCCGCGCGCCCGGCATCCCGAGAAGGCCCATCGGCCGGATCAGGAGGTGTTGCGCAAGCCGGACTGGATACGCGTCAAGGCCCCGGTCTCCAAAGGCTATGCCGAAACGCGCGATATCGTGCGCTCGAACAAGCTCGTTACGGTATGCGAGGAAGCCGGCTGCCCGAACATTGGCGAGTGCTGGGAGAAAAAGCACGCCACTTTCATGATCATGGGCGAGATCTGCACGCGGGCCTGCGCCTTCTGCAATGTCGCCACGGGCATTCCGACGGCGCTCGATCCGAATGAACCCGAGAGCGTGGGCCGGGCCGTCAAGCAGATGGGGCTAACCCATGTGGTCATCACGTCGGTTGACCGGGACGATCTGCCGGACGGCGGCGCTCAGCATTTCGCCGACGTCATCCATGCGATCCGCCGCGCCACGCCGGAGACTACGATCGAAATCCTGACGCCGGATTTCCTGCGCAAGGATGGCGCACTGGAGATCGTGGTCGCGGCCAAGCCGGACGTCTTCAACCACAATCTGGAAACGGTGCCGTCCAACTATCTGACGGTTCGGCCCGGCGCGCGTTATTTCCACTCGATCCGCCTGCTTCAGCGCGTGAAAGAGATCGATCCCTCCATCTTCACGAAGTCCGGCATCATGGTGGGGCTTGGCGAGGAGCGGAACGAGGTGCTGCAATTGATGGACGACCTTCGCACGGCGAATGTCGATTTCATGACGATCGGCCAGTACCTTCAGCCCACGAAGAAGCATCATCCGGTCAAGCGGTTCATCACGCCCGACGAATTCAAATCCTTCGAGACGATCGGCAAAACCAAGGGCTTCCTGCTCGTCGCTTCGAGCCCGCTGACGCGTTCGTCGCATCACGCCGGCGAGGACTTCGCCAGGTTGCGCGCGGCCCGCGAAGCGCAGCTCGGCAGCTCCGCGTAAGTGCCGGATCATGCCTCAGTACGAGACGATCAAGCATGTCAGCCATCCGCCGGAGGAAATGTTCGCGCTGGTGGCCGATGTCGAGCGATACCCGGAATTCCTCCCGTTGTGCGAGGCGCTGAGGGTCCGCTCGCGCAAGGAGCGTGAAGGCCGCACCGTGCTCGTCGCCGACATGACGGTCGGATACAAGGCCATCCGTGAGACCTTCACGAGTCAGGTTCACCTGAAACCGGACGAAAACGCCATCGACGTGAAATATCTCGACGGTCCGTTCCGCTACCTCAGCAATACTTGGCGGTTCGACCTGGCCGAGGGTGGCGGAACCGACATCCATTTCTTCATCGATTACGAATTCAAGAGCCGCATTCTGGGCGCGATGATGGGGGCGATGTTCGACCGCGCCTTCCGCATGTTCACACATGCGTTCGAAAAGCGCGCCGATGCCAAGTTCGGGGCAGTAAGCACCGCCTGATTGCCGGATCGTTTGACTTGGCTGTGCCCTGCGCGGCAGCGCTTGCGCGCGTGCGTTAGGGCCTGTTGAGATTTCATGTCATGGCGAGTCGAAAATGGTGGGTTTCGAGACCCGTAGCGGAGCGTACGTTCTGGTACGTGAGCAACGGAAGCGCAGAAAACCACCATTTGCAGGCTGTCATGGCGTGAATATCAATAGGCCCTAGTCTCAATAATCCCTCTCATAGAACACGCCGAGGCTTGAATCGCCGTCCGAGCCCACTCCGCCCCGGGCCTTGAGGTTCTCGGTGATGTCGAGGTTGATCGTGCCCTTCGTGGTGCCTTTTGCTCCCGCTTCAACGCCGAGATAGACGTTGTCAGTGATATAACGGCCAGCCCGCAAGGCGGCATTGCCTTCGCTGTCGGTGACGACATCGAGATCATCGAGGCCGGTTGCCGCGCGCAGATTGCCCACCAGCGACGTGTCGGATCCTCCGGCGAGCTCCGCAGCGGCAGCCGCGAGCTGCGCGATCTGGAATGGCGACAATTCATTGAGGCCCCGGTTGAAGATGAGCCGGGCAAGCACTTCATCCTGCGGCAGTTCAGGCTGCGAGGAGAACTCCACCTTCAGGTCGGAAACGCGTCCGCTCACGGTGATGAACACGGTGATGTCCCTTCCTGACGACCGGGCGACGAAATTCAGGAAGGGATCGAGGTCGCCGACAAGTGTCACGGTGCCTTCGTCGAACGTGATGCGTTGGCCGAGGATCGACAGCCGCCCGCGGATCAACTCGAAGGCGCCGACGGGCTGGATGTTGACGACGGGTCCGGTGAGGCGCACCGAGCCGCCCAGTTCGGCATCGAGCCCGCGCCCGCGCACGAAGACCCTGCGGGGCGCATTCACCGTGACATCGAGCCGGACGACGCTCGGACGCGCCGTTGGGGTCGGCGTGCCGTCAGTCGCCCTGGCGCGCTTTAAGGTGGCCAAGACGTCCCTGGGGGCCCCGATATGCTTGACGTCGATTGCTGCCGCTCCGCCGCCCAGCGTGCTGGGCACGGTGATTTCCACGCGCTCGACGTCTATGGTTCCCGACAGCAGCGGATCGCGGGTGAGGGGTCCGGTCATGGCCAGGTTGCCGTTCAGCGTCGCGACCACGAGATTGCCATCCGAATAGCGCGCCTGGTTCAGCGTGATCCTGATGTTTGCCGGGAAGCCAGCGGCAGCGTTGGTGGAGATCGTGCCTGTTGCTCCGATCCTGCCGCCAGATGCAATGGCGGCTGAGGCGTTGCGGATGGTCACCGTTTCACCGTCGATATTTGCCGTCACGGCGATCTCGCGCAGCCGCACATTGCTCTGCGGATCGACGAATCCGGCGCCCGCCGTCGAGAACGTGCCGTGGATGGCCGGCCTGCGGATGCTGCCGGAGACACTGGCGTCAAGCCTCAGCGTGCCGGAAACCTCCGCGCCGCGTTCGGCGAGGAAGCGGTTTGCAAGGCCAAGCGGCGCGCTGCCATTGATCCTGACATCCATACCGCTGCCGGCAAGCGGCACGCTGCCACTGGCGGAAACGGTCAACCCCTGAGCGCCCCGTACGGTTGCCGAGGAAAGGTTCAACACCCTGTTGCCATACCTGCCCGCCGCCGCGATATCGAGCGGTGATACGCCTGCCGTATCTGCGAGTGCTGCCCGAACGCCGGTTGCATGCAGCTCAAACGATGCGGCCGGATTGGCCAGCCTGCCGGTCACGTTGGCCGTGCCGGAGAGGTTGCCACTAAGATTCTGTGCGGGTGCGGCAGCATTGAGGACGGCAAGTGGAAATGCGTTGAGCGCCACGTTGAGCGCAAGCTGCCCGTTGTCGAGCGGTATGCCACCGGCTACGGTCGCGCGCAGGCCTTCCGGGCTGGTGACGGAAGCATCGATATTGAGCCGGCTGGGCGTCGACGTTCCAGTGGCCGCAACGTCAATCGATCTCAGGCCTGCATCGCTCAACGCCGCTGCGGCGATCTGATGGCCCCTGATGTCGAAGTGGATGTCGGGGACGGCTCTCGTGCCGCCGACCCTTGCCGTGCCGTCAAGCGTACCCCCGAGCCTGAGGTCAGGCCTCACCGTGTTTGCAATCGCCAGCGGAAGCGCGTTGATCGCAACATTGAGGTTCAGCGTGTCTGCGATCTCGCCGGCTGCCGAGATGCGGCCGCCGCCGACGTCGAGCAACAGATTTTCAATGGTGACATTCTGGCCGCGAACCATGATCCTCGAAGGTTGCACCAGCCGCGCCGCGAGCGAGCCTTGAACGAGGTTGAGGTCGGACAGTCCGAGCAGATACCCACCGTCAACGGGGCTCAATGCGCCCTTGACGGAGGCCGTCGTGCCATTTTCCAGAAGCGCGTCGGCAACGAAGCCGGTCGTGGTCGCGCTCTGGACGGCGGTCGCCTGAAGCGTTGAGACGTCAATGCCGGCCGCCACAAGATTGCTGGCCTTGATGGTGCCGTTGACCACGGGAACTTTGAACAGATCGAGGATAACCGCCTGGATATCCGCCTTGCCGATCCGCACCGTTTCCATTTCGAGCCCGGAAACCGTGGCGGTCACGTCGGCCTTCTGCATCGCGTCCTGAGCGCTCAGCGCAATGTCAGCCTGGACGGCGCCTCTTGCGTCGAGAAGAATCAATGCCGCGGCGGTCGATATATCGGTCGAGTTCAGGGACAGTCTGCCGTCGAACAGGCCTTCGCGATTCTGCGTGACGCCGCCGGTGATGCGGGTTTCGCCCGCGGCAAATTCGAGATCGCTGAGACGGCGTTCGTTTTCTGTGACCGCGATCGCCGAAGCCAAAGTGACCTTGACCTGATCGAGCAGGGCGCTGCCCATAACCTGGCCGTTGAGGTCGTTCTGCTGCAGCGTTCCCTCAAAGCCGATTGTCCCGTCGCTCAGGCTCTTCCCAGCGAGCGTGCCTTCAGCCACCTCGGCGCCGAAGGTCAGGCCGATCAGTCCGTCCGTTCCGGCAGCGCGGCCCTTGGCGGTCAGCCGGCCCGAAGCGCGCTCCGAGAGAAGGGCAAGATCCGCCAGAGCAAGATCGAAGTCGAAATCGGCGGTCCCGGTCGCAAAAGTCCCGTCCGCCAGAAGCTCCACCTGGCTGTTGACGATCCGCAGCTTGTCCGCGACGAGCCCGGTTTCGCCGCGCGCGACCCGTCCGGTAATCCGGGTTTCGCCCTCCAGCACGTTGTCCGCCGCTCGATTGCCGATTTGCAAGCCGACAGCGGTTCCGTCGAGCGTCAGGTCGAAGCCGCCCGCGAGAGGCCTCAGCTCGCCATCGGCGTCGAGATCGAGCGCTCCCGCGAGCTGCCGCCCAGCGAGCTCGGAGAAGGGTGCGATGTTCGCCGCGTCGACGCCGATCGTGCCGCGGAAAATGTAGTCCGCGATATTGCCCGCCATCGCAACGCTGAGCCCGTTGCCTGCCAGAACGGCCCTTGCAAGGTTTACCGGCTGTCCGGCGTTCCAAGCTCCTTCGATGTCGAGCGTGATGCGGTCGCCCAGCGCCTGCTGCACGTCGGCCCTGTTGGCAACAATGCCGGTGACCGCGCCATCGGCGTCGAAGGTGATATGACGGTTGGCCGGATCGTTCAGGTTTTGAGCCAGACCGCCGAGCCCCACGACGACACTTTCTGCGGCGAAGGTGCTGGTGGCGAGCTGGTTCACCTCGATGGAGCCGGTCCAGTCCTCGGCTGCACTTTCGCCGAAGGAAAGCGCTATTGCCGCGCGTTCGACCGTGGTTTCGCCGCCAGGCACCGGCAGGATCACTTTGCCGGCCGCCTGGTCCTCTATCGTTGCATTGAGCTTGAGGCGCTGGAGAAAACCGTCCGTGGCCGTTTCGAGGGCCGCGGTCAAGGCGAGCGCTGCGCTGTTGAGTTGCAGGCTGTCCAGCCTGAACCCGCCCGCCTGCTTGAACAGGCCGCTTGCCGTGAGTGTCGTCTCTGCGCCGAAAAAGGCGCGGAACTGCGCGGGCACGATGCTTGCGATAGGCCCGTGCAAATTGCTCTCGAACGCGAAGCCGCCCGCCTCTTGCCGCACGCTGGTGGTTCCTGTCAGGACACGCTGGGATGCCGCATCCAGCGTCAGGTTGAGATCGAGGTTCGACAGCGGCCCCGATCCTTTGAGGGCAAGCGCCATCGGCGGCCGGCCCTCGATGCCGAGCAGATTTGCGAGGATCCCGTTCTCCGGCTCGGAGAGCACGAGATCGAGGTCGAGCACCTGCGTCGCGTTCGCATAGGCCGCCGTCAGCGCAAGTTGCCCGCCTGGGCCGTCGAGCCTGGTGATGTTTACCGCCGTGTCGAGAGAGCCATCCGCCAGCCGAAGGCGGCCGTTCACGCTGATCTGCGATGCAAGTCCGAAGACGCCCTCGCCAAAGGTGACGCGTGGCACGGCAAGGTTGCCGAGCGTGATCGACAGCGGCAGCTCGGGTATGCGGAAGCCGCCGGCCTCGGGCGATGGCAGGCTTTCATCCGGCAGCGGCTTCCGCATGACGTCGATACTGTCGGCCTCCAGCGTATCGACGGTCAGACGGCCGAGCAGCAGCGCGGAGCGTGTCCAGACGATCCGCGCGTTAGTGATGCGGAGCCAGATGCCCTCGCGGTCGGCAATCGTGATCTCGCCAATTGTCGCGTTCGATGACAGCACGCCCTGGATGCCGGAAATCCTGATCTGGCGGTTCGGCGCGGAAAGCTGGTCTTCCACGAGACGAATGAAGAAAGAGCGCTCTGCCTCCTCCGCGTCCTGCGCCATGGCAGGTAACGAAAGGATGAACAGAAGGATGGCCAGTATTATCCGGGTCAAAACGCCTGTCCTATTCCAACGTAAAAGGCCACGTCCGGGTCGTCGGGTTGCGGTTCGAGCGGTACGGCCAGGTCGAGTCTGATCGGGCCAAGGCCCGTATAGTAACGCAGACCCGCGCCTACGCCGATGCGAAGCTCATCCGAGAAGTCGGGGAACGAGTCTGAGCCTACATAGCCCGCATCGGCAAAAGCCACGACCCCGATAGTGTCCGTCACCCGTGCGCGAATTTCGCCCGATGCTTCAATCAGCGAAAGTCCGCCGACGACTGTGTTCTGCGGCGTCACCACGCCGATGCTGCGATAGGCGTAGCCGCGCACCGAACCGCCGCCGCCTGCGAAAAACAGTTTGTCGGGTGCGGTTTCGGGAATCGTTGAGCCGACCAGCGTGCCGAGTTTGAGGCGGCCGGCGAGTACCACGCGGTTTTCTTCTCCAAAGCCGTAATAAGTCCGTCCCTCGGCGGTGAAGCGCGCCGCCATGTTGCCGTAGTTGAACTCGTAGAAAGGCTCAGCGACTCCCTCGGCATAGTAGCCTTCGGTGGGGTCGGTCTTGCTGTCGCGGTTGTCGAATGTGAGGCCGCCCAGCGTGCTGACGGTGGTGAAGTAGCGCGTTCCGAACGTGTCATCCTCGAACTCTGCATACTCGCCGTTGAGGAACAGCCGTCCCGAAAGCGCCTCGGTGAATATGTGATTGAAGCCGAGCTGGCCTATGACACCGGTGCGCGTATACGTGTCCAGAACTTCGCGTCCGCCGAAAACCGAGGCGACAAAATCGGTGTCCGGCGTGTAGACGCCGGGCTTGATGAAGGTTGCGCCCAGCCGGTAGGTCAGATCGTCCGGATCCCAACTGTTGTCGATGCCGGCAACCTTTGCATCGAAGCGCAGCTTCTCGCCCTTTCCGAACAGGTTGCGGTGAAGCCAGTAGGCTTCCAGCCCGAGGCCATCGAGCGTGGAATAGCTGCCGCCGACACCAAACCGGCGCAGCTTGCGCTCCTGAACCACCACGGTCAGGGGCAGCCGGCCATCTTCGCGGATCGCGTCCGCCTCCTGAATGCGCAAGGCACGAAACACGTCGAGCTGCGACAGCCGCCTGTTGGCGCGCTCCAGATCGTCGGGATCGTATTCCTGACCCGGCTTGAGGCCGGTCATCCAGGCGACGAAGGCCGGGTCCATCCGCTCCGTGCCTTGCACTGCGACACCGTCATAGTAGGCCTTGCGGCCGGGTTCGATGTCGATCTCGGCATCGACGGTGTTGGACCCGTGATCTGCTGTAACGCTTCGGTTTGCCGCCTTCGCCTTGGCGTAACCCTGGTGGCGCCAGGCTTCCACGGCCAGATTTTCGGCCTGGAGAATGACGCCCGATCGCGCTACATGGCCCCGCTCAAAACCTTCATCCTGCGGAAGTGGAACCCTGTCGCGGCGATGTGTGGGCGGAGCAGCCTGATTGATGATGCTGGCCTTGTCGAACAGGAAGACCGGCCCGGGGTTGATCGCGATGCTGACCGATGCCGGATCGGGAAGCTCGGTGTCCGGTGGAAGGTTTGCCGCCTCCCGGCCGTCGACCAGTATGCTGATCGTGCCGCCGTAGCGGCCAAGTCCATAAAGCGTCGCCAGCAGCCGCTGATAGTCCCCGCGCGCCTTGGCAAGCAAACCGGCTGAGCCGGAGGCGGGTTCCTTGCGGTCCTGCCAGAGGCTGGATGCGCCTTTCAGCGCCCTCTCCATGCCTCGCTCCGCGCTGGTGACGGAGAACTCGACCGCGTATCTATGCGGCTCGCCGATGGTCTCTTCGGCCTCATCGGCTTTGTCTCGGCCAAAGATCTTTATTCCAAACAGTTCAAAGGCCGACGCCGGCGTTGGCGCCAGGATGGCCGGCCCACAGAAAGCTGCGCCGATTGCCAGGCAGAAATGGCGCAACGCGAACACTTTCACCAACTTTCCTCAACGCGATGGGCCCGGCACTTGCAAACCATCTTCATAGGGCGGCCCATGCTAGCAAATCACGAACCGTTGCAAGATGTAACGCACGCTCGCACAATCGATCGTCATGCAACCTGCCAATGTACCGGAAAGCGTTGATGAATCGTTGAACAGGTTTGTTAAGGAACTGGAAGGAAAAGGCAATTGTCGCGATTCGGGTAGGGAATTGTTCACTAAATAAGAATAGGTTCACGCCATCGCGACTGTAACGAGTAGCTCCGCGATCGGTGCTCGGAGGGAGGCGGCATGTTCCGCCTTCAGGCAACTCCCGCCGGGCATCGTATTGGGCGGCATCGGTATTTTCTGCCTGGAACTAGATAGTTATTGGCGCGGCTTGCGTGAGAAGTTCGATCTGCTGACGTGCTATGGTTGTCGGCGCTGCGAAAATGAAGATTGGTTCTACCAAGCTAATTTGGCCGGGTTCCCAGCTTGGCTCCTCAAGAAAAAATGCTACATTGCGTGGACGATTGCGGAGTTTCTACCATGGCTAACAAAGGCCAACACGTCATCCCGAGTGGAGGTAAGTGGAGTGTGCGCAAGGCCGGCGCGTCTCGTGCTTCCCACACGTTCGCCACGCAGGGAGAAGCGATCCAGGTAGCAAAAGAAATCGCCAAAAATCAGGGAACCGAACTCTACATTCACGGAACGAACGGGCGGATCCGGGATCGCGTCTCCTATGGAAGTGATACTAGAAGTTCTAAAGGATAGTTCTTGATTGATCAAAATTTTAGTAAGAACGTATTTATAAATTGTCCCTTTGATCCCGAATATGCCCCGCTATTAGAAGCTGCGGTGTTTTGCATCGTAAGTTTTGGTTTCTCGCCGCGGCTTGCAAGCGAGAGCCTTGAGGCTGGAGAAAATCGGCTCGATAAGATTGTCGGTCTTATAAAAGCATCCAAATATTCGGTTCATGACTTGTCGCGCTGCGCAGCAAGCGAAGCAGGCGAATCCTTTCGAATGAATATGCCGTTCGAACTAGGCCTTGATTTGGGTTATCGCCGCAGTGGCGTGGAGGGCGCTGACCAAAAGAAATTTCTAATCTTTGAAAAAGATCAATACGACTTGAAGCGCTCCCTGTCTGATATTGCAGGTCAGGATGTCGACTATCATCGGAACGATTTTGAATTCATTATAAAGAAAGTGCGAAATTTCTTTCGCGTTGAGGCGGGTGTTAGCGCGTCCGGAGCAGCGAGACTTGTCTCGGACTATGCAACGTTCCAAGGCTGGATGACTGAGAAGAAAATCCACGAAGGTCATTCCGAAAAAGAGGCTTTCGATTTGCCAACCCAAGAACGGCTCGACGAGATGAAAAACTGGGTCAATTTGAACAAGCCAACAAAATTCAAATCACCCTAACACCGGGAAGGGTTCGAGCTTATTTTGTTGGGAACAAGAAACGAGGGGTGCCAACGTCATACTTCCGCCAGCGACGACGTGCCACGCAATGGTGATTGGTGCGGTGCGCTTGGTGCAGCTATATGCGTCGCGGCAGGCACGGCGAAGCGAAGTTCTGGCATGGCAGTTGATATTGGCTATCTGAGCGCGATTGCCGCGGGGGCGGTTTCGTTTCTGTCCCCGTGTGTGCTCCCTCTTGTCCCGCCCTATCTCTGCTACATGGCCGGTGTCTCGGTCGAGGATTTCCGCGCCGATTCCGGGGCGGACAACAATCATGCCAGGAAAGCCCTGGTTGCCGCATCGGTGGCGTTCGTCCTGGGTTTTTCCACGGTTTTTGTTGCACTTGGCGCCGGCGCTTCAACCATCGGGCGCCTGCTGCGGGTCTGGCAGGAGCCGCTTGGACTGGTCGCCGGCGTGATCATCATCGTCATGGGACTAAACTTCCTGGGTATTATTCGTATCCCCTTGCTGTCGCGGGAAGCCCGGTTCCAGGCGCCAGGCAGACCAGCGAGCGTCGTCGCAGCCTATGTCATGGGTCTTGCCTTCGCTTTCGGCTGGACCCCGTGCATCGGTCCGGTGCTCGGGCCGATCCTGACGCTTGCCGGCGGACGCGAAACGGTCGGGGAGGGTGCGCTTCTCCTTGCTGCCTATTCGCTCGGCCTCGGCATACCCTTTCTGATTGCGGCACTGTTCTCGGGCGCGTTCATGCGGTTTCTGTCGCGCTTCCGCATCCATCTGGGCCAAATGGAAAAGGCCATCGGCGCGCTGCTCGTGATTGCCGGCATCTTCTTCGTGACCGGAGGCGTCCAGACCACGGCCTACTGGCTGCTCGAGACGTTCCCGGTCCTCGGCCAACTCGGCTGAAACTTGCCGAAACCCCGCCGCATTGGAGTGACAGACCTCAAAATGGTAGATAAAGGCCGATTCCCGCCGAAGACATTTGCCTGGACAATCCTCCCATGACCTCAAGAACCTGTCTGTCGATCATCCTCGCCGCTGGCGAGGGCACGCGCATGAAAAGCGCGACGCCAAAGGTGCTCCACAAGATTGCCGGCCTGCCGATGGTCGCTCATGTCATCCGTGCCGCCCATGCGGCAGGAGACACTGGCGCCGCTCTCGTGGTCGGCCATGGGGCAGAAGAGGTGCGCGCCACTGCTGCTTCCTTTGCGCCCAATATCGAAACTTTTGTCCAGGAAAGACGGCTTGGGACGGCAAATGCCGTGCTGGCGGCTCGCGAGGCGATCGCGCGCGGCTATGACGATATCCTCGTCATGTTTGGCGACAC
>JBEVEP010000323.1:0-3250 GCA_040512755.1 Mesorhizobium sp. | reverse complement strand
ATCTGCTCTACCGCTGGTTCGTGGGGCTGTCGCCGGACGATCCGGTCTGGGACCCGACGACGTTCACGAAGAACCGGGACCGGCTGCAGAACGGCGGTAAGCGCCAAGCCGATGCCGTTCAGGTCTTGTAGTTCCAAGGCATGAGTTTATCGATCTGGGAGATCGGCCACCTGTTGGCGATGCGCTCGAGCGTCTGCGCCAGCCAGGCGAGCGGATCGACGTCATTCATTTTTGCCGTCTGCAGAAGGGTGGCGATGGTTGCCCACGTCCTGCCACCGCCATCGCTACCCGCGAAGAGCGCATTTTTTCGCGTTATTGTCTGGGGTCTGATGGCACGTTCGACAATGTTGGAATCGATTTCGATACGGCCGTCGAGGAGGAAGCGCCCGAGAATCTCCCGTCGGGAGGTGGCGTAGCGGATCGCCTCGGCCAGTTTTGACTTTCCCGAGATCCGCGGCAATTCCGTTTCCCAGAGCTTGAAGAGGTCGGCGACGATGGCCGCCGAACGGTTCCGACGCGCGGTCAGGCGTACAGCAGCATCGCAGCCGCGGATCTCCTCCTCAATCTTCCAGAGCCCGGCCATCGTTGTGATCGTCTGCGTCGCAATTTGCGAACTGCCGTTGATGTGCAGTTCATAGAACCGTCTGCGCAGATGGGCCCAACAGCCCGCGAGAGCCATCCCTTCATTGGAGCGGATTTTCGCTTTGGCCAGCTGTGTATAGGCGGCGTAACCATCCACCTGCAGAATGCCGGCAAAGCCCGCCAGATGACGCGCCACGCAGTCGCCGCTGCGGCTGTCCTCGAAGCGATAGGCGACCATCGGCGGACTGGTGCCCCCGAAGGGCGTGTCGTCGCGCGCATACGCCCACAGCCAGGCCTTTTGGGTCTTGCCGGTCCCCGGCGCCAACGTCGGCAACGTGGTTTCGTCGGCAAACACCCTTTCGCCCTGCTTGATGCGCTCGAGAACATAGTCCGCCAGAGGCCGCAGTTCGAAGCCGACCTTGCCCATCCATTGGGCCATCAGCGAACGGCTCAGTTCGGTCTTGTCGCGGGCGTAGATCGCTTCCTGCCGATACAGCGGCAGGCCGTCGGCATATTTGGCGACGGCGATCTGGGCCAGAAGCGCCTCGGTCGGAATGCCGCTTTCGATGATATGGGGCGGCGCCGGCGCCTGGATCACGCCGTCGCGGCCGCGATAGGCGTATTTCGGGCGGCGGGTCACCAGCACCCGGAACTTCGCCGCCGTCACGTCGAGACGCTCCGACACGTCTTCGCCAATCAGGACCTTCTCCAGATCCTCGCAGCCAGGCGGGACCTCTGGTTCAATAACCTGCTCGATCCGCTCCAGGTGAGGCGCAAAGCCCTTGCGCGGCCGCGGCGCGCGCTTCGGCTTGTCCTTGGCTGCTGTCTCCAGCTCGGCGTCGATCGCCGCCACGCCGGTCTCGATCTCGTCGAACACGAAGTCGATCTGCTCATCGTCCAACCGCTCACCGCGCAAGCGTTCCGAGCGCGTGCCGTAAAGCATGCGTTCAAACGTCTTGACGATCGCCGTCAGCTCCGCAATTCGCGTATCCGAGGTGGTGTTGATCAGCTTGAGAGCCGCGATCTCGGAGGCTATGCGGTTATTCTCCGCCTCCATCGCCGCACGCTGCTCGACCGTGGCCAGGACCATCGCCTTGAGCGTATCAACATCGTCGGGAAGCTCTGCAACGGTCGGCATCATCGCCGATATCAGAGCATGATCGCCGCCGATTTTCGAGGCATTTCAAATGCCCCGATTCAAAATGTCACAGCCTTTTTCTAGCCAACCGATTGCGGACGCTGCACCGTTATCGGTCGAACCTTTTTCCAGTCCATCCCGTCGACAAGGGCAAGCAACTGCGCATAGTTCAGCCGCACTGTTGCCGGCGCGATCCGCGGCCAACAAAACTGCTCCTTCTCGAGCGTTTTCGCAAACAGGCAAATACCGCCGCCGTCCCACCAAACGATCTTCACCCGGTCGGCTCGTTTCGAGCGGAAGACGTAGAGCGCTCCGTTGAAGGGATCAACACCGCCGTCGCGCACCAGGGCCATCAGCGACACCGGTCCTTTGCGGAAGTCGACCGGCGTGCTGGCAACATAAACTTCAACGCCCGACGGGATCATGCCTTGCGAACCGCGCGGATGACATTAGCGAGATGATCAGGCTCGACATCGCTTCCGGCACGCAACACCACTTCACCAATGACAATTTCCACCAGCGCGCAGCTCACCGCCGCAAAGCGCTCGAACCTCATCGGCCGATCGGCGTCTACGGCTTCGTTCCCGATCGCAGCCCTCGCCACCCGCGCTTGGCGTCGCCAACCGAACAACTGCGACGGAGCCATTCCGGCACCACGGGCAATCGCCGAAACATTGGCGCCCGGAACAAGCGTCTTCTCCACAAGCCGGGCCTTCGCCTCGGCAGACCAGCCGCGCCGAGCCCGAAGAGGCCGTGCCTCCAGATGCTCGATCACCTGACAATTTCCATCATCAGGCATAGGCGTACTTATAGAAATTTCCATCATCAGATCTCCGGCTTCACCAATGCCGGAGACTCTCAGATCTCAATCAACCGCGCCATGTGCGGTCTCCTTGGCGCTTACGGTGGAGTTGCTGGTCAGCCTTTTCAGGCAGCTTGCAGTTACTGACCACGTAGTCGATCTGTGCCTGGATGCGAGCTGCCAGCGCGTCATACTGTTTAGGTGTGAACACGTTCTCATGGATAGGCGTTAGCGATTCCGCGAGGACGGTGCGGATTTCACTCATCCCGCGGCGGAGAACATCGTCGGTCTGCCATTTCTTGCCGTTGTCGAGCCGGAGGTGGACTGCCGCAGCCTTGTTGCCATGCGCGTGCGGCTCGGCGGCGAAGGCGGGCGCGCCCAACACAAGGCAAAGGGCAATAGCCATCGATATGATTGACTTGTTCGTGAACATGATCGGATCTCCCCCAAGCTGATCTTGGTTGCTTACCCGCAACATAGACGGCCGGTGGCGCGACCAGATTGATCCGGAGCAATGTTCCGGGCGAATCGCCCGGCGCACCGATGGCGTTTCCTGCTTAGCTAAAGCGGTGTGTCTTTAGGTCGACTCGATTTGGGATTCCAAAATCAGGTAAACGTTGAATCCCGACACTGTGGTGAACCTGAAAGGTCGCCTGACTTGTATGTTTGAAAATAAGGAGGCCGCCAACCGAGGCGGCCTCGTCGCTCTAGTCGTCGAGCTTTTCGAA
>JBEVEP010000252.1:0-3819 GCA_040512755.1 Mesorhizobium sp. | reverse complement strand
CCCAGTTGATGGAATTCACGCCGGACAGCGAGACCCGATCGCGAAAGCCATGGTCATTGAACATGTCTTTCACGAGTGCCTGGCAATCGTCGAAATTGCCCTCGATGGCGAGCGCATGAACGTTTGAGGCCCGTGAAGTCGTCATTTGCCGCTGTTGCACCGGGGAGACGCGGCCATTGGGAAACAGGATGAAAATGTCGGTCCGGTCGCGGCCGGCAAAGGCTTCGATGGCGGCGCCGCCGGTGTCGCCCGAGGTCGCGCCCGCAATCGTCGCGCGCTGGCCTCGCTCAGCCAGAACATGATCCATCAGCCGGGCAAGGAGTTGCATTGCAACGTCCTTGAAGGCGAGTGTCGGGCCGTGGAAAAGCTCCAGGACGAACGTGTTAGCGCCGGTCTGCACCAGGGGGCAGACCGCTTCGTGCCGGAAGGTCGCATATGCCTCGCGCACGAGCCGCTCGAAAACCGAAGCCGCTATTTCGCCGCCAAGAAACGGCGTCAGCACCCGGATCGCCAGGTCCGGATAGGAAAGTCCGCGCATGGAACGAATGTCAGCGGGGCTGAACTGTGGCCATTCCGCTGGAACATAGAGTCCGCCGTCGCGCGCCAGACCTGTGAGTACGGCATCGGAGAACCCAAGGACGGGAGCCTCCCCGCGTGTGCTGACATACTGCATAGTCACCTGTCCATGACGGAAGTCTTACCCCGGGGAAGCGCCGGAGGTTCTGGAAAACTGTGCGCCGCCCGTCGCATTTTCGCCCCTGCGTTGCTATAGACGGCCCATCGGGGAGAGGGAAGTCTGGCATGGCATTGAACTACAGTGGCTTTTTCAGGGGTTTCGCTTTGGCGGGCTTTATGTTTGCCGTCGCAGGCTGCCAATCCAGCGACAGCGGCGGCGCGGTTGCCGGTGGCAAGCCGCCGGAAGGAAAAGTCCTGGAAAGCGAGTTGCGCGCCTATTGCCCGAGGATCACGCTTCGCGAAGGAACTGCGGTCTTCAAGACCTATGCGAAAGGTGGCGAGGAAGACCCAACCAAACTCGTCTACCAAGCATCGATTTCTGACGTTACACGCAGTTGCAGCCGTGCAGGCGGCACGCTGACGATAAACGTCGCAGTCGCCGGGAAGGTCGTGCCCGGTCCGGCCGGGAAGGCGGGCGCCGTGCCGTTGCCCATCCGGATCGTCATACTGCGCGGCGAGGAAATCCTTTATTCGCAACTTCACAAGCATCAGGTCGCCGTGGGCAACACGTCCACACAATGGATATTCAGCCATCCCAATGTGTCGATCCCGATCCCGGCAGAACAAAATCTCGAAGTGTTCGCGGGCTTTGATGAGGGTCCGCCGAAGCTGACGCAGTAGGTGTCCGCCCGAAAAATCGCTGGAGCGGACTGCAAATGGCAATTCTTGCGCTTCCGGTGCTCACGTACCCGAATGTACGCTGCGCTCCGGTTCTCATAATCACCATTTTCGCCGCGCCCCAGCGAATTTTGGGTCAGACACTGAGGTATCACGCGTCTTCTGACCACAACGCCAGCGCTGCGATCGTGCCATTCAAGTCCGCCCAGCGGCGGATGACCGTCTCTGCCCCTGCTTCGGTCAGCGCGTCGGCATGACCGGGATAGGTGTGGGCGGCGCCGGTAAAGCCGATCACGCGCATGCCTGCAGCTTTGGCGCCCGCAATTCCGTGCACGGAATCTTCGATGACGAAGGTTCGTGCGGGGTCTGCGTTCATGGCGTTCGCGGCGAAGAGGAACACGTCCGGCGCCGGTTTGGGTATGCCGGTTGGCGTTTCCAGCGAAGAGAAGATGCGGCCTTCGAAGAAGGGCTTGAGCCGCGTCCTGGTCAGCATCAACTCAAGCCGCGCGGTGCGGGAGTTCGAACAGATGCAACGCTTTGTGGTCACTGACGCCACCGCCTCATGAGCGCCATCTATAGCGCGGACCTCGCTCGCAAGGCGCCGGTCGACCAGCACCTCCGATTGGTCGATCAGCGAGGCCTGAAACGGAATCTGGGACTTTTCCTCGATCCTGAGCAGGATGTCCTTGAAGGTAAGACCGGCGTAGGTTTCGGACAGCTCTTCTGGCGAGATATCGTAACCGGCAGCCGTCAGAAGTTCGGCCTCAACGCGTGCGGCTATGATCTCGGAATCGACGAGAACGCCGTCGCAATCGAAGATGACAAGTTCAGGTTCAGTCATGACAATCCGTATCGAGGAGAAAGCATTGTGGCGAGGAGACAGCACGGAGGGTACGAGCTTCAGAGCGCGCGACATATACGATGAGCGCGCGGACGGCAAATAACCGACGATTTTGGCGTCTTTTTGGTTGAGAGTGACACTTTGGTCCTTGCGGGTTCCGTTGGTGAGCGGTTCCCAAATCCGGGAAACCCGGCGGGTTATGACCGACTGCTGTTGCAGGTCGGCCGCTCTATCCTTTCGCTCGTTCCACCGCGCTTCATCAAATATTTACGCAGAACGGTAACCATAACGGCGTGTAAACAGTAACGCGTAAGTGCCGGGTATCATTCATGTCTGCCGTGCGTCAGCTTGCCCATTTTTCTACTCCGTCAACCCGGCCGGAATGGCTGAACACGATCCTCAAGGGCGACTGCGTTGCAGCCCTTGAAAGGCTGCCCGAAAAATCGGTCGACGTGGTTTTCGCCGACCCGCCCTACAATCTCCAACTTGAAGGCGACCTGCATCGCCCCGATCAGTCCAGGGTGGACGCAGTCGATGACGATTGGGACCGTTTCGAGAGTTTCGAGGCCTATGACGCGTTTACGCGCGCCTGGTTGCTCGCCGTGCGCCGTGTGCTGAAGCCGAACGGCACGATCTGGGTCATCGGCTCTTACCACAACATATTCCGTGTCGGAGCGGCGATGCAGGACCTGGGTTTCTGGATCCTGAACGATGTCGTCTGGCGCAAGACCAATCCAATGCCCAACTTTCGCGGCCGCCGGTTCCAGAATGCGCACGAGACCCTCGTTTGGGCTTCGCGTGACCAGAAGGGCAAAGGCTACACGTTCAACTACGATGCCATGAAGGCCTCTAACGACGATGTCCAAATGCGCTCCGATTGGCTGTTTCCGATCTGCACAGGCAGCGAGCGGCTGAAGGACGCCGGCGGCAACAAGCTGCATCCGACGCAAAAACCCGAGGCGCTGCTTGCCCGCATCATGTTGGCTTCCACGCTGCCGGGCGACGTGGTGCTCGATCCCTTCTTCGGTTCGGGAACGACTGGTGCGGTGGCAAAGCGCCTCGGCCGGAACTTCGTCGGTGTGGAGCGCGAACAAGCCTATATTGACGCCGCCGTGCAGCGCATTGCCGCAGTCCAGCCCCTGGAGGCGGCAGATATCGAGGTGATGGCGAGCAAAAAGGCGGAACCGAGGGTCGCCTTTGTCAGCCTCATCGATGCAGGTCTGATGAAGGCGGGGACGATCCTCTATGACGCAAAGAAACGCTGGGCGGCGCGGGTGCGTGCGGACGGTACGCTTGAGATCGGCGGCCGGGCGGGCTCTATTCACCGCATCGGCGCTGAAGTCCAGGGGCTGGACGCCTGCAATGGCTGGACCTTCTGGCACTACGAGCGAAATGGCGGCCTGACGCAGATCGACGAACTGCGCCGCATCGTCCGCGTCGGCATGGAACGGGCCGGCGCCTGACCGAGACTATCGGTCTGCCGTTCTTCCAGTCACGGTACGATCCTGAAACGCTCGAGGTCTTCCTCGAGCGTTTTGGCGTCTCGAAAGAGCACAGCCTGCCATCCCACAGCCTTGGCTCCGTCGACATTCTGAGGGCTGTCGTCGATGAAGATCGTTGCGGAT
>JBEVEP010000251.1:0-3105 GCA_040512755.1 Mesorhizobium sp. | reverse complement strand
AGGAACTTGCTCTTCGCTCTCGTGATCGCCACCATGTTCCTGCCGCCGATCGTGACGCTGATTCCGCTTTATCGAATCGTCACCTATCTGGGCCTGAATGCCAGCCTGGTCGGAGTGATCGTTCCAAACCTCGCCAACGCGTTCGGCATTTTCCTGATGCGCCAGTTTATCGCGGGAGTACCCGACGAACTGATCGATGCTGCACGGATGGATGGCGCTTCAGAATTGCGGATCGTCTTCTCCATCGTGGCGCCGACCGTCGTTCCGGCCATTGCGGCGCTGACGCTCTTCGCTTTCGTCTATCACTGGAACACCTATCTGTGGCCGCTCACCGTTCTTCAGGGCAACAGCGAGGACTATCCGATCGTCATCAGCCTGAGCCGGCTGCTGAGCTACAATCGCGGTGCCTTGAACACCAATCTGGTAATGGCGGGCGCAACCTTGGCGGTACTGCCGCCACTGATCATGTTCGTCTTCCTGCAGCGGTTCTTTGTCGACAGCATGGTCGGGTCGGGGGTGAAAGGATGAGCCGCGCGCTCGCCATCGACGTCGGTGGCACCAACCTTCGGGTCGGGCTTTGCGATTCGGCGCGGCCGGAACTGGTCGAGCCAATCGGCCACTGGTCGGCGCCGGCTAGCCGGCAGGCATTTGAAGACCTGCTCCAGCAGTTACTTGAAGTCCATTCGGTGTCACGGACGGGAATCTCGGTCCCCGGACTGGTGCTCGGAACAACATGCTTGTGGATACCGAACCTTCCCTTTCTCGACGGCCTCGATCTGGCGACAGTATTTCCCGGCGTCTCGGTCGCACTCGGTAACGACGCGCAACTTGCGCTACTGGCCGAGGCAAGTGCCGGCGCGGCAAAGGGACTGAGCGACGTAATCTTGCTGGCTATCGGAACAGGCATCGGATCGGCGGTAATGGCCGGTTCGCGCATCGTGCGCGGCGCGCATGGGGGAGCCGCGTCGTTCGGCTGGGCTTCGGCCGACCCCACCGATCCGGGCGACGACCGGGACGGATGGCTCGAGCGGAACGCTTCCGGAAGGGCGCTCGACCGACTTGCGTGGCAAAACGGCCTCGAGAATGGAGCCTCCCTGATCGAACGGGCGCGCTCCGGCGATGACAGGGCACGCGCCCTTCTCGATCCGGCAGCAGCCGCGCTAGGAACCGCGCTCGCGGGTGCCGTTGCACTTCTGGACCCGCAGATCGTGCTGATTGCCGGCGGTGTGGCGGGTGCCTTCGATGTCATGGAGGCGCCGCTGCTTGCGGCCCTGCGCCGGCAACTCCCGCCTCATTTGCGCGGCATCAACGTGGCAGCCGGCGCCTTCGCTGCCGGCGCCAGCTTGACCGGCGCTGCCATGGCCGCGTTCAAGGGCGAGTTCTGGGAGAATGTTCGATGACGGAAGTCGGGGCGTTCCCGAAGCCGGATCGGCACCGCCCGGAGCCGCTCTGGCATCAGGCCGAGCAGGCCCTCCGGTCGCTGATCGCCAACGGAACATGGCAGGATGGTGCCCAGATACCCAACGAGGAGCGCCTGAGTCACATGCTTGGGGTAAGCCGCATCACCACCAGGCACGCGCTTCGCAACATCGAGGAGTCTGGGCTGTTGCGCCGCGAACATGGGCGCGGAACCTTCGTGCGGAGTTCGAGGGTGATCGCCGGCGTTCGCGGGCTGACGAGCTTTACGCAGGAGATGGCGACTCTTGGCCTCGTCGTCGGATCGCGCATTCTGGAACTAGCCGAAGTTCCAGCGACGCCGGACGTAGCCGATGCGCTAGAAATCATGGCGACCACGCCTACAGTGAGGCTCCGCAGGCTACGCCTAGGCAACAATGCGCCGATTGGGATTCAGACGGTGCACATGCCGGTGTCGCGCGTTGCCGGCTTTGCGGAGGTCGCCGAGCCGGCAGGTTCGCTCTACGAGACACTGCGCACGCATTTCGGAATCACGCCGCACGAGGCGCGCGAGGTTTATCGCGTCGGCGCAGTGTCGATGGAGGACGCTGGCCTCCTTGAGATTGCTCCGGGCAGCCCGGTGTTCGTCGTCGAGCGCATTACCTCCGATGCGATCGGTCCCTTCGAGTTCACTGTTTCGACGATGCGCGGTGATCGCTACGAAATCCGTTCGAAACTTCTTCTCTGAATGCAACCAAGAAAGTTGAGAAATATGTCCTCTCTTTACATCAGCCGTTTGATCAAACTCGCCGAAGAGGCTGCCGAGACCAACGAAGCTGCCTTGGAGATCGTATCTGGAAAACTCGCCGATACTCTGCAGAATGAAGGCCTTGTTCATCTGTACGGGTCAGGCCATTCGGTACTGCCGTGCCAGGAGACGTTTCCGCGCTACGGCAGCTATCTGGGGTTCAATCCGCTGACTGATCCGCGTGTCATGTGGCACAACGTGCTTGGCGCGGGCGGCGTGCGCGAGCTGCTTTGGCTGGAGCGCACTGAGAAATACGCCGAAAAATTCCTCGATCATCAACCGCTCAATCCGGGCGACAGCATTGTCATCTTTGGCCATAGCGGACGCAATTGCTCGGGCATCGACACTGCCATTTATGCCAAAAAGCGCGGCCTCTTCGTCGTCGCCATCACCAGCAGTCACAATCTTGACAAGCCGGCCACCCATTCATCCGGCAAACGGTTGGCGGATGCGGCCGACATGGTGATCGACACGCGCTCGCCGATCGAAGATGCGATCGTTCCCGTTGAGGGCTGGTCGCGGCCCGTGGCCGGATCCTCGACGGTACTTGCCATGATCCTCATGCACGAACTGTTGGCCCGCTGTGCGACAAAGCTCGCTGAACGCGGCGTTGAACTGCCGACCTTCGCTTCGCCGACGATTGCCGGAGTCACGCTGCACGATACCGACGTCATCTACGGCAAGTATCGCGAACGCATGATCAAGGCGCAGGAGAAGCATCTCGACTTCTTCAAGAGCCGCATGCAGGGCGAAACTTGAGCGTCGTCGTGGCCGGTCGACCTGGCCCTACGCGCTTCCTCACGACTGGCGTCGTGGGAGCTGTATGCCGAGACCCCATCGGCGCCAGTCGCGGCTTGGGGCCTGCCCCGAGGATAGGCGTTACATCAGGCCGGTAGCACAAT
>JBEVEP010000247.1:0-16879 GCA_040512755.1 Mesorhizobium sp. | reverse complement strand
CTGGCGCCAAGAAACGGGACTGTAGTGGCCATATTTTTCGTTTGCGCTCTGTCTGTGGCCGGCGCGGCATTTCTGATCGTCGATATGTCCCATCCGTATATCGGCCTGATCCAGGTTTCGGATGAACCGTTGCGGGCGGCGCTCCAATATCTCGGCCAGCAGTAGACACCTGGCGACCATCGCAATCTTCGCAACAGACGGACCGCGCAAAATGTCAGCTGCTATAACACCATCCGGAAGAAGCAGGCCAAGCCGATCCTCGAACCTGTCGGTTTTTGAAGAGCTCAGACGAAACCTGCTCCGATGGCTGGTCTTTGCCTTGTTCTCCGCCGGGCTCTGCCAGGCAAGTCTCGGTCAGGACTACGACATAGAGGTGCCGGGCGAGACGCCTTCTGCCCCGCAAATCAATGCCGGCTCAACGCTTTTTGAGAATGTCCGTATCTTCGACGGCAAAAGCGCCGCGCTCTCGACGCCCTCGAATGTGCTGGTGCGAGGCAACATCATCGAGCGCATCTCGGCAAGCCCCATCACGGTCGACTCCGACGTGAACGTGATCAAGGCGGACGGGCGGGTGCTGATGCCGGGGCTCATTGACGCGCACTGGCATGTCTTCATGGCAGCAACCCCTCAGAGCGTGCTCCTGACGGCCGATCCCGCGTACCTTCAGTTCTTGGCGGCGCGGCAAGCGGAGGCCACCCTGATGAGGGGGTTCACCACCGTACGCGACATGGGCGGTCCGGTGTTCGGGCTCAAACGCGCCATCGACGAAGGGGTCATGACTGGGCCGCGCATCTATCCATCGGGCGCCATGATCTCGCAAACCTCGGGCCATGGGGATTTTCGGTTTCGATTCGAAATTCCGCGATCGCTCGGCGGCCCGCTGAGCAATTCGGAGTCCGAAGGCATCGCTGCCGTTGCAGACAGCCCTGACGAGGTTCGGCTGCGTGCGCGTGAGCAGTTGAGATGGGGCGCCAGCCAGATCAAGCTGATGGGCGGCGGCGGCGTCAGTTCGCCGTACAACCCGATCGAATCAACGCAGTTCACTGAGGCGGAACTTCGCGCCGCTGTCGAGGCGGCCGACAACTGGGGCACCTATGTCGCCTTGCACGCATACACCCCGCGTGCGATCCGGCAGGCGATAGACGCTGGCGTCAAATGCATCGAGCATGGTCACCTGATCGACGAACCCACCGCCAAGCTGCTTGCTGACAAGGGTATCTGGTGGAGCCTGCAGCCTCTGACCTACAACGCGCAAGTATTCGCGCGGATGCCGCCGGTGTCGCAGCAGAAGGCCCTGAAAGTGTTCGCCGGAACAGAGAAGGCATACGAACTGGCGAAAAAGTACAAGATCAAGACAGCCTGGGGCGCGGATATTCTGTTCGATGCGGGTGCGGCTGGCCGGCAGGGAGAATATCTTGCCATGATGGTTCGCTGGTATACGCCCGCCGAAGCGCTCAGGATGGCCACCGCCGACAATGGCGAGTTGATGGCGCTCTCCGGCTTTATCAACCCCTACCCCGGCAAGCTGGGCGTTGTGGAAGAGGGAGCCCTTGCAGATCTCCTCCTGGTCGATGGCGATCCGTTGACAAACATCAAGCTGGTCGAGAATCCCGACACGAGTTTCGTCATCATCATGAAGGATGGCCGCGTCTACAAGAATATCCTCACCCGGTGAGAACCGACGACCCATGAGGGAAGTTTTGCAGACGTAAACGGAACTGACACATGTCGGAAATATTGGCCGGATCCGGCGGCATGTGGCCGATACCCTGATGCCTCAGAATGGGCTCCGATGGCAACGAGCGATCCAATCGCCGAATTGCAGGAGCCCCCAAAATGGACGGACCAACGATCAGCATTCGTCGTGCTACGGAGTGGGATCAGTCGGCCATTCGCGCCTTGGTGCGGGGGGAGCGCCTCAACCCGCACGGTTTGAGCTGGCCGAATTTTCTCGTCGCCGCGAACGAGGACGGTATTATCGGCGCGGTGCAGATGCGCAAGCATGCCGATGGCTCTCGCGAACTCGGGTCACTTGTCGTTAGCCGGGAAGCGCGAGGGCGTGGGATCGGCGCGCAGCTGATCGACGCGCTGCTCGCCTCGGAACATGAGCCTGTCTGGATGATCACCAGCGCCGCTTTTGCAAAGGCCTATGCGCGCTGGGGCTTTCAGCCGATCGATGCGCCGAGCGCACCGGTCAAGGTCAGGCGCAACTACCGGATGGGCAGTCTCGCGGGCATTGTTTCGATTCTCAAGCTGCGTCCTCTCCAGCGGCTTGTCATTCTCGAACGTCTTTCCGCCTGATACGGCGCTGTCGGAATACCCGAACCCTGAACCGGGCAACTTGCTCCAAGTGTTTGTTTGCGCATCGGATTCATCCGAAAAATCGCTTCATACTTTTCGCTCCGATGGTGCAACGGCGTGGCGCTGCGCTGCCTAATTCCCTGAAGCTACTTTCATTGGAAAACTGCAGTTACCGATTGCACTGACGCCTGAACCACGGCAAGTTGCGCGTGCGTAATCCGACGCCAGCACAATCGAAGGGGGCCGATCTTATGCGGCGGGATTGGATCGTTCGCTTTTGGTATTCATTCTCTGCGGCCGGCCTGGTCCTGGGAACGCTGTTCTTTGCGGCATCGCTGACCCCTACGCTCGTTCCGCGCACTTTTCTGACCCAGGGCGCGCTCTCGGGCTGTGCCTTCGCCGTTGGCTACGGCATCGGCGTGCTCGGTGTCCGGCTTGCCGAATATCTGCAACTGCCCAAGCCGAGGGGCCATGTGCTGCGCTTTGTCAAACTGATCGCCGCGGCAGCCTGTATTTTGGTCGGCGCAGTGTTCTTGTGGCGGGCTGCAGAGTGGCAGAATTCGATCCGCAAGGTCATGGCAATGGAACCGGTCCACACCGCCCATCCATTGGAGGTCGGCCTTGTCGCGTTGCTGACGTTCCTCGTCCTGATTGCACTTGCGCGGGTTTTCCAGGTTATTTTCCGCTTCGTATCGGCAAGGCTCCGCCGTTTTGTCCCGCCGCGGATTTCCCATTTCATCGGCGCGGTCGTGGCTGTGGCCTTGTTCTGGTCTGTGATTGACGGCGTGCTTTTCAGATTTGCCTTGCACATGGCCGATTCCTCGTTCCGTGAGTTCGATGCCCTCCTCGAACCCGATCGCCCACAACCGGCCGATCCGGCCAAGACCGGCAGTAGCGCCTCGCTGTTGAACTGGGGCGAGCTTGGACGGGCAGGGCGGGGATACATCGCCTCAGGACCGACGGGCGTTGACCTGCAGGCATTCTCCGGCCGAAGCGCGCTCGATCCCATCCGCGTCTATGTCGGACTACGCTCGGCAGAGACGGCCCAAGAACGCGCAAAACTCGCACTGGAGGAGTTGAAACGCGTCGGCGGGTTCGAGCGGTCTGTACTGATCGTGGTGATGCCGACCGGGACTGGCTGGATCGATCCACAGGCCATGGATACGGTCGAATACCTGCACAACGGCGATATCGCCAGCGTGGCTATGCAGTACTCATATCTGACAAGCTGGCTGTCGCTGCTGGTCGAGCCGGGCTATGGCGGCGAGGCCGCCCGAGCCCTTTTTTCCGAAGTTTACCGCTATTGGACGACCCTTCCGAAGGACAGCCGGCCGAAGCTCTATCTGCACGGGTTGAGTCTCGGCGCAATGAGTTCTGAACTGTCGACCGAACTTTTCGAAGTGCTGGCCGATCCATATCAGGGCGCGCTCTGGAGCGGGCCGCCTTTCACCAGCAGGATCTGGAGTTCCGTCACCAGAGATCGCAATGCAGACTCGCCGGCCTGGCTGCCGCGCTTCCGCGATGGCTCGTTCGTGCGCTTCACCTATCAGGAGAATGCCCTGCCGGCTGCCGGAACGCGTTGGGGGCCGATGCGGTTCATTTACCTCCAGTACGCCAGCGATCCGGTGACGTTTTTTGACTACCACTCGCTATACGAAAAGCCGGCCTGGATGAACGACCCACGCGGCCCTGACGTGTCGCCCGAATTGCGTTGGTACCCGATAGTGACATTCCTGCAGCTAGGGCTGGACATGGCGGTGGCCACGACGACGCCGATCGGCTACGGCCACGTCTTTGCCGCCGAGCATTATGTCGACCCCTGGATCGAGCTAACGGAGCCTCAGGGATGGACCCCGGCCGATATCGGGCGACTGAAGCAGATGCTTGCGGAGAAGCGGCAGGAACCGCCAGCCTCCTGACGCTTGATGTGAGCATCCATCCAGATCGGGCGGCGGCCTGCGGGCCGAGATAGTGGCGCTCATCGAATAGCGTTTGGCTGACCGGTGTTGCAGTCGATTCCTAATTTACGTCCGCAACGTGAAGCGATTCATAGTCGGGAATCGTCAGAGGCTTTATGATAACCATCATGATACCTCCCAGATGACTGCCCGTCCGGCGCAATACCGGGCGGGCTTTTTGCGCCGGGCTTTACGGTTCCGGGACAAGTTCATCTTTCAACAAAGATGTGTTCACCTTCCAGCAAATGAGACTCGACAGAAAGCCGCGCCTAAGACACGATGCAATAACATGAAAGATTACTGAATTGCATTTGCTCCGGCCGTACAGGTTCCTGGGCCCCGGCAGGTCTTCATAGCCTTCGTTACCCGACCGCTCGTCACATCTTGCAGCCACGATGAAGCAGAGTTTCTGACAATGCCTTCGCCGTCGCCTTCCGATAGCGGCTTTGTTGCCGACCAAATCCTCGACTATCTCGTGCTCGAAGGAGCGACGCGGATTTTTGGCATTCCGGGCGCCGGCATCGCGACTCTGCTTCACAGAGTGAAGGCGCGTCCCGAATTCACCTATGTCGTCTGCCGGCAGGAGTCGGGAGCCGCCTATATGGCCGACGGCTATTTTCGCGCCACCGGCAAGCCCGGAGTGGTGCTGGTGACCAGCGGTCCGGGAGCGACAAATGCGCTGACAGGCATGATGAACGCCTATTTTGGCGGATCGGCGGTCCTGGCTCTGACGGGAGAGGTGCCGCAAGGGTTCCTTGGCCGTGGCTATCTCCAGGAAGGAACCGACTGCGGTCTCAACGTGCGCGACATCTTTGCCGCGGGAACTCGCTACAGTGCCGATATCGTCACCAACGCCGGTGCGCCGATCCTGATCGAGCAGGCTTTGCGCGACATGCTTTCGATCCCCCGGCGCGCGGTGCGGCTAGGCATTTCCGACAATGTGGCCGCAATGACCGTTGCGTCATCGTATTCGCCGCGTCCGCCTTCTTCCCCCGCCGATTACCGAAGTGCGCCGGGCGATGCACCCGCGCCTGCCGATGGCGTGCGGCAGACGTTGGACGCATTGTCGGCAGCGAAGCGTCCGCTGATCCTGCTTGGCAGCGGATGCCGCGAGGCGCTGCGCGACCCTCAGACCGCGCATGCGCTGCGTTGTCTTGTCGAGTGGTGGCAAATCCCGGTGATCACGACATCCGACGGCAAAGGTGTATTTCCGGAAACGCACAAACTCTCGCTGCGCGCTTATGGGTTCGCTGGCTGCGAGTGGCCGCAGTACTGGATGATCGGGCAAGGTGGTACGGCCGCTCACGATGCGTTGCTTGTTGTCGGCTCATCGCTCGGCGAACTGGCGACCTATCGCTGGAACCCGATGCTCGTGCCGCGCGGCCCATTCATTCAGGTCGATATCGACCCGTCGACGATCGGACGCGGTTTCCCGGTGACCGCCGGAGTTGTTGCTGAAGCCGGGGCATTCTTCCGCGCACTATGGGACCAGGCCCCCGCCTGGCCGAGAAACGAGAAGGCAGTCGCGGCGCGCGCCGCTGACATTGCGGCGATCAAGGCGAACCACTCGGCCGTCGTGTCGCCGGATGACTACAATTCCGAAGCATCGCCCCTTCAGCCGGCCGCGCTTTGCCGGGTCCTCAATACGCTTCTGCCGGACGATGCATTCGTCTTCATCGATTGCGGCAACTGTGTTGGCTGGGGTCTCCATTGCCTGATCATTGATCGCCAGCAGGAATGCCATGCCTCGCTCGCCATGGGGCCGATGGGCTTCGCGGTCTGCGGCGTCGTGGGCGCACGTTTCGGCCGGCCGGATCGCCTTGCCGTTGCGCTGGTCGGCGATGGGGCCTTCCTGATGCATGTGGCCGAGGTTTCCACCGCTGCCGCGCACAACGTCGGAGCGATTTGGGTCGTCCTGGCCGACGACGATCTCGGCATGGTCGCGCAGGGGATGGCAATGCTCTTCAAAGATAGCGGCTATGACGAGGCCTACAGTTTGGGCAAGCCCGACATCGCGAAGGTGGCCGAAGGCCTCGGCGCCGATGTGGTCGACGTCAACAAACCGGCCGACCTTCAGAAAGTCTGGCCGAACGTGGTGGGCCGCGCAAATAGCGGGCGGCCGCAGGTGATCGTGGCGCATGTCGATCCAAAAGCTGCTCCTCCCTACTGGAGCCCGCCGTACTGGCAAAAGACAGTCGACTAGGGAGGGGACCGATGGGTGCATTGCCGGACGTCGACGTCGCGATCGTGGGCGGCGGCATCGGCGGGATATACACGGGATGGCGGCTGCTCACATCGCCGCTGGCGGACAGCAAGCTTGCTGCCTGGCAGACAGCACGTGGCAAGCTCAGTGTCGCCTTGTTTGAAGGCAGCGACCGCATCGGGGGGCGGTTGCTCTCCGCCCGGTCACCCCACCTTCCCACCGCAACGGCCGAAATCGGCGGCATGCGCTATGTAGCCCCGGCGCAGAAGCTCGTCACGGGTCTGGTCGAAACTGTCTTGAAACTGCCGTGGCACGAACAGGTCGTCGACAGGCCCGAGAACATTGTCTACCTGCGTGGGCGCTTGCTGAGAAGCAGCGTTCTCGGTCAGCCCGAGGCGCTTCCTTACTTCTTCGACCCGTCCGAGGCAGCCTGGCTTTCCGCCGGCAACCAGGGTCCAGACGCATTGATGGGGCGTGTCCTGACGAGGCTGATGCCGCAACTCAAGGCGAACCTCGAGGCCGGGACGCTCCGCAAGTACCTTTCGAGCGTCTCGATCGACGGACTGCCGCTCTGGCGGCATGGTTTCTGGAATCTTCTCGCCAAGGGCATGAGCGTGGATGGCTATGCAGCAGCCCGTGCAACTATCGGCTACGACTGCCTCGGCGGCAATACCAACGCGCTCGATCTTACCGCTGAGTACTTCGATTTCACCCCGAGTGTGAGCTATCGAATGGTGAATGCCGGCTATGAGACGGTTCCGTGGGAACTTCAGAACCGCTTTTCGGAAGCGGGCGGCGACATCCAGCTCGGTCAGTGGCTTGCGGGTTTCGCACGCGTGGCGCTTGGCGATGGTTCCCAGGGCGTGGAACTGCGTTTCCAGGACGGAACCCGAAAGACGGCGCGCGCCCTGGTGCTTGCCATGCCGCGCCGGTCGATTGAACTTCTGGACGCGGAAGGTGAGGTCCTGGGTCCGGCCAACAAGCGCTTCCGCCAGGACCTTGCCTCGGTCGACCCAATTCCATTGTTCAAGGCGTTTCTGCTCTACCCGAACTGCTGGTGGCAGCCCGGGGTCAAGTCCGGCCGCTCGATGACCGACCTGCCGATCAGGCAATGCTACTACTGGCCGGTCGGACCCGATGGCACGGGTGTTCCGCCGGCCAACGGTCCCGGACTGATTATGGTCTATGACGATCTTCTCAACGTCAGCTTCTGGGAAGGCCTCGATAAACGTCCGGAGGCCCATAAGGCCGGCCTGCCGTTGAACCAAAAAAATCTGCATCACGATTGGCCGCTCTTCGAGCGAAAGGCGAAGTCCCAACCGGCGCAACAGGAGGCTGATCCCTTCGCACGGCGCCTCCTGGACAATTGGGAGGCGCATTCGGCTACCCGGCAAATGGTGCATGAGCTCCATCGCCAGCTCATGCTCATGCATGGCACGGACAGTGCGCCGGCGCCCATCGACGCCGCCTTCATGGACTGGTCCCGCGATCCATACGGCGGCGGTGTTCATCTGTGGAACGTCAATGTCCAGTCGGACGACCTAGTCCATCGCATGACCCAGCCGGTGGACGATTTCCCCTGCTACATTTGCGGGGAAGCGTATTCGACCAACCAGACCTGGGCGGAGGGAGCACTGCAAACGGCGGAGATCGTCCTGCAGCAAAGGTTCGGCCTGGCGAAAGGCGAGTGGCAAAATGGCTGACGGCGATGTTGGCATCATCGGATTGGGCTACCAGCTGCCGGTCAAGGTGCGCCATAACGATGATCCGATCTTTGACAAGCTCAGGAAGGACAGTTCGCAAAAAGAAATCCTGGCGCTGTTCCAGGGCTTCGAAACGAGGCACGTTCTGGGGCCGTACGAGCAACTTGTCACGATCATGGCCGCAGCGGCGGAGAAGGCAATGATCGATGCCAGCGTGACATCGGCCGACATCGATCTTCTGATCGGTTGCGCTTCGCTTAGCCGCTATATTGTGCCGACCGATCTCGGAGCGCTGCATGCGCGTCTCAATCTGCCGCAACGCGCCATGCCCCTGCCACTTGGCAACGACTTCTCCAACTTCACGCAATCGCTCGTCATCGGTGATGCACTGCTACGGGCCGGGCGAGTGAGAACGATCCTCGTCGTCGCCGGGGGAGACTGGACGCGGGCGGTCGACTACGACGAAGGCCCTTCGGTGAGTGCGGGAGATGGCGCTGGCGCGGCAGTTCTCGGCGGTCCGTCGAGCGGCGTACGCTGGATCGTGCGGGACCAGCAGGTGCTTGTCAGGTCCGATCTGTACGGAGCCATGTTCGTCAGCGGCAATCCCGTCAAAGCCGGTGGCCAACCGCAGGACCAGGAGTATAGCGGCCCCTATTTCCACATGACCCCCGAGGGCCAGGATGACTTCAAGACATTCGGCGGCGCTGCAGCCCCGACCCCTGCGCAAACGTTGCTGGCGCGCCAAGGCATTTCAGGCAGTGACGTAACGCTGATCGGCCATCAGGCGTCTACTGTCCTGCTGGACGCCTGGAAAGATACGATCAAGCCCGCAGCAGTGGTCAGCACGATCAAGCATTTCGGCAACATGACCGTCGCCAGCATTGCGGTAACGCTTGCCGCCTGTGAGGTAGAGATCGAGACACCTTACGTTCTTCTTCTGGCACTTGGACTCGACATGCACGCCCATGCTGTCCTGCTGCGCCGCGTGGAGTGAACTCGCCACCGGGCTAATTCGTGCCGAATTCGCTGGCGAGGCGTGCGCGCGTGCCTTCGGCGCCCCATTGCGCGTAGGCGTCGAGCGCCTCCCGCAGTGCGGCTGGGCTTTCACCTGCCGCGCGCTGAACCCGGGTAAGACATTCCAGCGCAAACGCCCTGTCTTCCAGATGGTTGGTGTCAGCCGCCCGCTGCGACGCCGAAAGCAATAGCGTGTGCGCTTTGTCATGATGGCCAGCTGCTGCTTCCAGCAACCCTTCGAGAATGTCGGCCTTTGGACCGATCCAAGGCTCGTTCAACGCTTCCCAGCTGCGCAGTTGCTCGGCGCAATCCCAGCCTTCGGAGCGCAGTGCCTCGATATCATCCGGCTGTTCAAAAGCTGCCAGGGAGAGTGCTGCCGCGCCCTGGTAATGCACGAGCACGACTTCGGCAGGTTGTCCGGCGAAGAAGGGAAGCAGCGCTCGCGCCTGTTCGGCCCAGGTGAGCGCTCCGCGCCAATCGCCCCCCAGAGCGGCAAGACGCAGCTTCGCGGTGTAGTAACACCCGACCTGATTGCTGAAACGCGCTTCGAGCATCTCGTTGATCTCCGCTTCCTCGTCGACCGTCGCGTCGGATAGCGAATCGAAGGCTTGTGTTTTGCCGGCCAGAGCAAGCGCCGACTGCTTTTCGAGCATGAGTGTGAAGGATGCGTTGCGGACCCGGCCGCTATTGCGCAAAAAATGGGCCTCGCTTGTCGAGATGATTTCCTCGATGGGACGGCCGGCCGACGCCAACAGCACGACATAGGCGCTGAGATTGAAGCATCCGAAAGGAATTTCTCCACCCGAAAGCCCCGCATCGGCTCCGGCTTTCGCGCGGGCCATTCCTTCATCGAGCGTGCCGTACCAGTGATTGTGAAACCACACATTGATGAAGGCGCAGCGGGCAAAGCTATCGCCAGTCTCGCCCGGCTGCAGCTGCAGGCTCAGATTGCTCCACTCAGCTCCGCCTGGCCGGTCTCCAGACATGGAGGCGTAGACGATCGAATACATCGCATAGACATCGGGCGTAAAAGGCGCCTGGCCGTGCGCGAGTGTCAGACGCAGGCATGTTGCGCCAAGAAGGGCGAACAGTTCGGGCTGCTGGCTCTGGTAGGCATAGGGCGCGATGCTGAGCAGCAGCGGGATAAGGCTTGCCGCCTGCTCATTCTGCAATGGCGGAAGGTCGACGAGGTCGGCTGGCAGCCGGTCCCCCAGGAGCGCAGTAATTCGCTCCATCTCTTGTCCGATTGCTTTCTGCACGCCGGCGCTGTCGGGCGGCGGATCGAAACCGAGAAGGGCTGCGCCGTGCAAGCCGATGGCGAGGGACTGGCGGACAAAGCCGAGACTAAAAACGCGCTCGGCCTCCAGCCGGAGATAGTGGGCGGCTCGCGCCGGCTCACCGGCAGCTTCCATGTGATGCGCCAGCAACGCATAGACGCGCGAAAGGTCGGACCCGTTCTGCTCCTCGTACCAATTCGCGATCGCGCGATGCAACTGCCGGCGTTGACCAAAGAGCATAAGCTCGTACGCGACATCGCGCATGATCCCGTGACAGAACGCGTAACCGTCCAGTTCGTCGACGTGCTCCGGCTGAAGCATTCCTTCCCGCTGGTGTATCGACAAATGCTGGCCCACTGTGGCCAGCTCGGCCTTGGCGGTGGGGTGGACCTCAACGACAAGCGCAGTCGGAAAACGAAGGCCGGCAGCGCTTGCGACTTTCAATGTCACCTGGCTTTCG
This sequence comes from Mesorhizobium sp., assembly GCA_040512755.1. Classification (GTDB taxonomy): domain Bacteria; phylum Pseudomonadota; class Alphaproteobacteria; order Rhizobiales; family Rhizobiaceae; genus JBEVEP01. Next base: position 5,963 of record JBEVEP010000247.1, on the reverse strand, counting down.
AGGTCGAGTCGATCGATGCGACGCGTCACTGCGGCGTGGACCGAATCCGGCAGGGGCAAGCGTTCTCCGGCTGCAGGCTGTGAGATGTGACACGCGCCGTTCGCTACTTCTATCAAGCCTTCGTCGCGGAGCGAACGGACGAGTTCGAGGCAGAAAAAGGGGTGGCCGCGCGTTCGATCCCGCAACAGGTCAGCAAGGTCCGGTGCAATGCTGTCCGCGCCGAGCTGCGAGAGCGCAAGCTGATCCTGCTCTTCGTCTGAAAGTCCGTCGAGCCGTAACCGCAGCGCGCCGTCGCGCTCGAGCTGCTTGAGCCGGCTGTCATCCGGCCGTGGCTGCATCGCCATCACAAGGCAGAGACCTGGCACTTCGCGTATGGCGGTGGCTGCCAGCGCCCAACTTTCTTCGTCGAGCCATTGGGCGTCGTCGATCATAACCAGCAGCGAACGGATCGAAGCCGCTCGGCGCAGTAGTGACAGCAACAGGGCAAGCCGCATCTCCAGCCGCTGTTGCGGCGTCAGCGCCTCAACCTCGGCAGAGGACGGAAAGTCGAGTTGAAGCACGACGTTGAGAAGGGCCGCCTGCGCCGCGAGCTCCGGCCCGAGCGCGTTCAGCGCCGACGCGCGCCGCTCCTGCCCCGGCTGTTTGAGATCAAGACCCAGCAATTGGGAGAAGACGTCCCGCCACCCGCGAAACGGAATGCGCCGTTCGATCCGGTCTGCGCTGCCGCTGAATGCAGAGTTTCCTGCAGCCGAGGCACGTTGGTGCAGTTCGGTCAACAGGCGGGATTTGCCCATGCCGGATTCGGCTTCGATAAAAATGAGCTGGGAGGTTCCCGCGCGGGCTGATGCGTTGAGGGCATCCAGTATCAGCGACAGCTCGCGCTCCCGCCCATACATGGCATCGCCGATCTCCACACGGTCCTGCCGCCGCGGTGTCCAGACCGGCACATTGAGGCCCATTCCCCGGACCTGACTTCGCCCGACCGGGACGAAGGAGACATTGTTTCGCGCGGCGCGAACCGTCGCTTCATCGCATTGGATGGCGCCCTGCTGCAAACCTTTGAGCCGGGCAGCCAGGTTGACGGGCTCGCCATAGGTGGTCCAGGCGCGAAACGTATCGTTGCCGATCAGTCCGCAGAAAGCCGTGCCTGTCGCGACACCGATGCTGCTCCGCTGGCCGATGCCGCGAAGTGCATCCCTTGAGTCAATGACGCAGCGGACCGCGCGCGCCGGATCATCCGGGTGCGCGACGGGCGGTATTCCGAAGACGATAACCAGATTGGCGCCGCTCTCATCCACCCGAAGCTGCTGGATAAAACCATCCTGCTCATGCACCTTCGGAGCGATCGCCGCTACAGCCGCCTCGAGACGAGGCAGGACGTCCGGCGATGCGTGGTCAAGGCCGGGCAGCGCGACAAACGCAACCGTCACCCGACGCAACTCTGCCGTCCAATCGAGCAGGCGGCGATCGAGCCTGCTCGCAACAGGTATTGGCACATGCGCCGACAGCTGGTTACGCGTCTCCGCCGCCAAAGGAGGAATGGTCAGCGGCGCAGGCTCGAGCGCGGTCCGGAAGGAAGTGAGAACTGTCAGATCGGGTCCGGCCGCTTGCACTTCTGCCGAGTCGCCCAGGGCCGAGCGCGCTCCCGTAGAGACGACCAATCGTCCGGTGATCCGCCCACTATTCGTCGTTTGCAGGTCTGCGAGGCCTCCGCCGATTGTCACATGGAGCCGGGCGTCCCTGGTTCCGATCTCGACGGTTCGGCACGGCCCGAAGGCGAGCACGGCGTGAAGTTGGATTGTCTCACCCGCAGGCAGCGCAGCACCTGGCGACTCAAGAATCGTCAGTCCGCAAGCAGCCGCCCGCAAGAGGGCCTCGGAGGGCGCGGAGGCTGCGCAGGGCCAGCCTGCGAGAAGGCCGTCACCTGCAAACATCAGCGGTTCGCCGCCATGGGCGATGATCGTGTTGATGAGGCCGTCAAAATGCCGGTCGAGCAAGCTCGCCAGATCTTCGATGCCGGCCGGGCCTTGCTCGAGAAAATGACCGGTGATGCGCGTAAAACCTGCGATATCGAGCCAAAGCAGCCCCAGGTCGCGGTCTGAGACCATGTCCGGGGCGCTCTGATAAAGTCTTAAGGGCGGGGGCGCGAAACTCTCGATCAGCCGCGCCTCAAGCAAACTCATTTCCGGCATAGAATACCTCAATACGGAAGAGTCGGCGCTGCACACATGGCCTATCGTCAGGCTATAGCAATTTTCCAGCCCAATCTACTTCTGCAACAAGCCTTTAACTGTCCGATCCCGGTCGAGAATTTGCGCATGTGAACAATACAAATGCGCGCTACGCACAGTATTCGACTCTCTAACTCATTTACCATCAGGCAGAGGACATCTGCGGCCCGCATCCGGACGTGCCCGGCCGGTTTGCGGTCAGCTTGAGGGCGCGTTCACTATTGGGGCGTCCGACAGTCATAGGTTCAAGGGGGTCGGTAATAGTGAGCAATAGTGTTTCAAAGGAACCGGCGGTCGCTTTGAAGCCCTCCGGTGAAACGGCGTCGCAGTCTTCGAAAGTGGAGTATTCTCTTTCCAATGGCCTTCAAGCGCGGCTGGCAAGGCTTGATGTCTCGCTTGCCTTCACGTCTTACCAGTCGAGTTTTCTTTATTTTTTGGGGCGCAAGCCTGAAGGCGGGCTCCATCTGCACCAATCGGCGGTTCCAAAGCCGATGGGGCTTGGCGTCGAGAACTCCAATCGATTGGTGTTGGCAAGCGGAGCCCAGATTGTCCGGTATGAGAATGTTCTGGAGCCGCATGAGCGCATCAACGACACTTTCGATGCCTGTTACGTGCCGCGAAACACGCATCTGACCGGAGATCTCGACGCCCATGATGTCGGGATTGATCGGGAAGGCCGGCCAATCTTTGTGAACACCCGGTACAACTGTCTGGCAACGGTCTCATCGCGTCACAGTTTCGAGATGGTCTGGAAGCCGTCCTTCATTTCCGGATTGCTCGATGGCGACAAATGCCATCTCAACGGCCTGGCCATGGACGAAGGCCGGCCTGCCTATGTCACGGCGGTTAGCCGTTCGGATGTGATCGACGGCTGGCGTGACCGCCGCGCCGATGGCGGCATCGTCATCGAAGTCGAGACCGGTAGGGTCGTTTGCACCGGTCTTTCGATGCCGCATTCACCGCGGATGCACATGGGCGAGTTGTGGGTTCTGAATTCCGGCACCGGAGAGCTCGGCGTCGTGAAGCTGCCGGATGGCGGCAAGCGGTATGCCAAGGGCAGTTTCGAGCCACGCGTCTTTTGCCCCGGCTTCCTGCGCGGTCTGGCCTTCAGGGGCAAGTTCGCCTTCGTCGGCCTGTCCAAGCCGCGCTACAAACGGTTTGAGGGACTGGCGCTCGATCAGCGTCTGAATGACGCTGACGCGGAGCCCTGGTGCGGGGTCCAGGTCATCGATCTGGAGAAAGGCGCCTGCGTCGACTGGCTGCGCATCGATGGCGCCGTGGCCGAGCTTTACGATGTCGCGGTCATTCCAGGTTTCAAATGCCCGATGGCGGTAAGCCCGGGCACGCCGGATGCGGCGACCCTGATCACCGTTGCATCGACGGAAGACAGCGCGCCGCATTCACCTGCCTCGCGGGGGAAGCCGAAGCCGCAGGGCCGCAAAAGCGCCGACGGCCGGACCGGAGACGCTCACGCCTGATGCGTCGACAAGATCGGCAAAGACTTGCGGGGCAGGCGCCGGCCAATCCGGCGGAATATTCAACGACCACTCGTTACTTCAAAAATGCGGGGAATAAATTGAGCAAGTTTTCCAGGTTGCGCCGCCAGCTTCTGTTGGGAACGGCCCTCTTCGGGTCCGCATTTACCGTCCCCGGTATGCCGGCTTATGCCAATGGCTTCTGTGTTGAGAACCCAACGGGCACCTTTGTCTGCTCAGGCGCTGGTAACACCCAAGCCGAGACCTTGACCGGCGCCCCGCTCGTCGTCACCACCGCTGATGGCTTTAGCCTCGTGACGAGTTCCAGCAATGCGTTCTCGCTCTCAGGCGCAGGCGGCCTTACCTTCAGCGATGCAAATGCATCGACAGTTACAGGTGCAAACTCCGGCATCTACGCTTCTAACGTTAGCGGCGCATTGAGCATCACCACCAGCGGACTGGTCACAGGAACGAACGATTACGGCATCTATGCCACCAACTCGTCCACTGGCACTGATCTCACTATCCATGCGTTCGCAGTGACTGGTGGCGGCACAGGCATTGCCGCCAGCAACAATGGCGCTGGCGCGCTGAGCGTCACTGCAACCGGAACGGTGAATGGAACGAACCAATCCGGCATATTCACAAAGTCTGCTGGAACCGACCTCACAATCGAGGCGGTCGATGTGACGGCTCTCTACACCGGCGTTTACGCCCGCAACAATGGCACCGGCGCGCTAAGCATCACCACAAGCGGAACGGTGGAAGGACAGATCTATAGCGGCATATATGTAATCAACGCAGCCACCAGCACCGGCATCACCATCGAGGCGGCCGATGTGACAGCTGGCCAGACAGGCATTCTTGCCACCAACAATGGCACTGGCGCTCTAAGCATCACTGCAAGCGGGGCAGTGACGGGAACGACCGGTACCGGCATTTATGCAACCAATTCATCCGATGGCACCGACCTCACCATCAATGCGGCCGATGTGACAGGTGGCTACATGGGGATTCGCGCCAACAACAATGGCACCGGCGCGCTAAGCATCACCGCCACCGGGACGGTAACCGGAAATACGAACGTTGGCATCTATGCGCTAAACGGAACCTACAGCACCGGTGGCGTCACCATCGACGCGGAAACTGTGGTGGGTGGCGTTGTGGGCATCCAGGCCGTGAGCAGAGGCAGCGGCGAACTGAGCATCGCCACTACCGGAACCGTCACAGGAACTGCTGGCGACGGCATCCTTGCTTACAGCCGCTATAACGCGGGGGATCTCACCATCGAGACGGCCGCTGTCGAGGGCGGAGCCAACGGTATCACGGCCCGTAACCTTGGCACCGGCGCACTGAGCATCACCAGCACCGGAACGGTGACGGGAAATACGAACCATGGCATCGATGCCCGGAACTATACCCTTGGCGCCAGCCTGACCATCACCGCGGCCGGTGTGACGGGCGGCTCGGCGGGCATCAACGCCCAGAACTATGGCACCGGGGCGCTGAGCATCACGGCTACCGGGACGGTGAGCGGAACGAGCCGTGAAGGCATCTTCGCCTACAACAGCTCCTCTGGCACTAGCCTCACGATCAACGCTGCCGACGCGACGGGCGCCGACAATGGCATTCGCGCCAAGAACTATGGTACCGGCTCACTGAGCATTACCGCCAGCGGGACGGTGACGGGAAATACGAACTATGGCATCGATGCCCGCAACTATGGCCTTGGCGCCAGCCTGACCATCACCGCGGCCGGTGTGACGGGCGGCTCTGCGGGCATCAACGCCCACAATCAAGGTACCGGGGCGCTGAACGTCACTGCTACCGGAACTGTCGCAGGAACTGCCGGCACCGGCATCTTTGCCCGCAATGATTCCGCTGGCGCGAGCCTCACTATCGACGCGGCCGCCGCGGAGGGTGGAACCTATGGCATAGAGGCTCACAACCAAGGCAGCGGCGCACTAAGCGTAACTACCACCGGAACCGTCACAGGAACTGCCTTAGATGGCATATTTGCCAATAACAGCGCCCATAGCGGGGACGGCCTCACGATCGAGACGGCCGATGTAACGGGTGGCAGGTTTGGCATTCGCGCCAAGCAGTATGGCGCCGGCGCACTGAGCATTACCGCCAGCGGAACGGTGACGGGAACCAATAGGGTCGGCATCCTCGCTAATAACTATGGAACAAGCCTCACCATCACCGCGGCCGACGTGGCGGGTGGCAACTATGGCATACGCGCCAAGCAGTATGG
>JBEVEP010000242.1:0-6606 GCA_040512755.1 Mesorhizobium sp. | reverse complement strand
ATGCGGCCCGAGGGGATCGCGGCCTGCAGCAAGGGCAGAATGGCCTGATGGAGGGGCGAGCGCCGGCCATGGAAGGCGGCCTGCCAGTGCGAAAGCACTCTATTTCTTGAACCGGACGGCCTGATAGGCTAGACGGGCCGTTCAATCTCAACCGATCCAAAGCTGGGCGTGCGCCCGCAGAAACGCTCCCCATGGACCGCATCCGCATCGTCGGCGGCAACAAACTGACCGGCAGAATACCGATCTCGGGCGCAAAGAACGCCGCCCTCCCCTTGATGATCGCGTCGCTTCTGACCGACGATACGCTGACGCTCGACAACGTGCCGCATCTTGCGGACGTGGAGCAGCTGATCCGTATTCTCGGCAATCACGGCGTGGACTATTCGGTGAACGGCCGCCGCGAGCGCCAGAACGAGGGCTATTCGCGCACGATCCACTTTTCCGCGCGGCAAATCGTCGACACCACCGCGCCATACGAGCTGGTTTCCAAGATGCGGGCAAGCTTCTGGGTCATCGGGCCGCTGCTTGCGCGGATGGGCGTGGCAAAGGTCTCGCTGCCCGGCGGCTGCGCGATCGGCACGCGGCCGGTCGACCTTTTCATCGACGGACTGAAAGCGCTTGGCGCTGAGATCGAGATCGAAGGCGGCTATGTTCACGCCAAGGCTCCGAACCGGCTGATCGGCAACCGTTATGTCTTCCCGAAAGTCTCGGTCGGCGCCACTCACGTGCTAATGATGGCGGCGACACTCGCACGGGGCGAAACTGTGCTGGAAAACGCCGCGCGCGAACCTGAGGTCGTCAACCTCGCCGACTGCCTCATCGCGATGGGCGCTAAAATCTCCGGGGCCGGCACGTCCACCATCACGATCGAAGGCGTCGACTCGCTTGCGGGCGCGCGCGTCGCGGTCATTCCGGACCGGATTGAGACCGGCACCTACGCCATGGCGGTCGCGATGACGGGCGGCGATGTGACGCTTGAAAATGCGCGGCCGGACCTGCTGCAGGGCGCGCTCGACATCATCGCCCAGACGGGCGCGGAGATCATTCCGGTCAATTCCGGCATTCGCGTTAAGCGCAACGGGGCCGGCATCGCGCCAGTCGACGTCACGACAGAACCGTTCCCAGGTTTTCCGACTGACCTCCAGGCCCAGTTCATGGGGCTGATGACGATGGCCGAAGGCAAGTCGCGCATCACCGAGACGATCTTCGAAAACCGTTTCATGCATGTGCAGGAACTCGCCCGGCTGGGCGCACAGATAACGCTCGCCGGCCAGACGGCGATCGTGGATGGCGTATCCAAATTGAAGGGCGCGCCGGTGATGGCGACCGATCTCCGCGCCTCGGTGTCACTCGTCATCGCCGGGCTGGCGGCGGAGGGAGAGACTGTCGTCAACCGCGTCTATCATCTGGATCGCGGCTTCGAACGGCTGGAAGAAAAGCTTTCGGCGTGCGGGGCGACAATCGAACGCATCTCGGGGTAGTAAGCGGCTATTCTGCATCATCTTTTTGGAGTGCGCGTGCGATCTGTTGCACCGCACTCAAAGACCGCCTAACAAGGCCGGACGTGAATTGTACCGGACAGGGCGCCGACGTCTTGATGAACCCGCTTAAACTAGTCGCCCTCGACCCGCAGGATCTGAGCATCGTTTCGGCGCATGTTCAGGATGCGGTCATGAAGGTCGGGGATCTCGAGTTCCTGCCGCGCAACAAGCGATTCGTCATGTCCATGAACCGCTTCGCCTGGGAGGCCGTTTCCGGGCGACTCCGCAAGAAAGGCGAAAGACGGCAGAGCGTGCTGCATTTCGACCGTGTTCTTGGCGTGAAGATAGCCGGAATTGACCGCAACAAGCCGGCGGAAGTGCTCTCGCTCCTTGCCGTCCGCTTTGATCCGGCCGATGCACCTGCCGGCACAGTGGAACTCAACTTTTCCGGGGGCGCTACGATCCGGCTCGATGTCGAATGCGTCGAAGCCCGCCTTGCCGATCTCGGCGGTGCCTGGGAGGCATCGTCGCTGCCGACCCACCGAACCTGATCCGGGCGTTCCAATGGCAATCACCCTCACTCGCTCAGACCCCGACTTCGAAGCGCGGTTTGCGGATTTTCTGACGACCAAACGCGAAGTGTCGGATGATGTGCATGCCGTTGTGCATGACATTATCGAGCGGGTCCGCGCCGAGGGCGATGCGGCGCTCGTCGATTATTCGCGGCGGTTTGACAATGCTGATCTCACCTCACTCGGCATGGCGGTCTCGCGTAAGGATGTGGAGCGCGCCTACGCGGCAGCCGACCCGCAGACCATCGAGGCATTGAAGCTTGCCCGCGATCGCATCCATGCCCATCATGAACGCCAGCGGCCGCAGGACGAGCGCTACACCGACGCCATCGGTGTCGAGCTCGGCTCCCGCTGGACGGCGGTGGAGTCGGCCGGCCTTTACGTGCCTGGGGGCACCGCGAGCTATCCCAGTTCCGTCTTGATGAACGCGATCCCCGCCAAGGTCGCGGGCGTCGAGCGGATCGTCATGACCGTGCCAGCCCCGGACGGCGTCATCAATCCGCTGGTTCTGGTAGCCGCTGACCTTGCAGGCGTCTCCGAAATCTATCGCGTCGGGGGCGCTCAGGCGGTGGCGGCTCTCGCCTATGGCACGGCGACGATCAAGCCGGTGGTGAAGATCGTCGGCCCTGGAAACGCTTATGTCGCTGCAGCGAAACGCCAGGTCTTCGGTGTCGTCGGCATCGATATGATCGCCGGACCATCCGAAATCCTGATCGTGGCGGACGGACAGAACAACCCCGACTGGATCGCCGCCGATCTCTTGGCACAGGCCGAGCACGACACCGGCGCGCAGTCCATTCTGATCACGGATGACGAAGCCTTCGCCCGTTCGGTCGCCTCCGCCGTCGAGCGCCAGTTGACAGTGCTGCCCCGCGCCGGGACCGCCGCCGCTAGCTGGAGCGATTTCGGCGCCATGATCATCGTCAAGCGTATTGAAGATGCAGTTCCCCTTGTCGATCGCATCGCTGCAGAACATCTCGAACTGGCAATCGACGACGCAGAGGAGTTTCTTGCGAAGATCCGCAACGCCGGCGCGGTGTTCCTCGGCCGGCATACGCCGGAGGTGATCGGCGACTATGTCGGCGGTTCCAACCACGTCCTTCCGACGGCGCGCTCGGCGCGGTTCTCATCAGGCCTCTCGGTGCTTGACTTCATGAAGCGCACGTCGGTGCTGAAGCTCGGGCCCGAGCAACTGCGCGCGCTTGCTCCGGCCGCAATCACGCTCGCCAAGGCGGAGGGGCTCGAGGCGCATGGCCGCTCCGTCGCCGTCCGGCTGAATATTTAGGACGGCGCGGCAATGAGCGGGAAAAACTGCGCCAGGCTGGTCGACATCGAACTGGACGAATCGATCGGCCGGTCGACTCCCGATGTCGAGCATGAGCGCGCCGTCGCGATCTTCGATCTGATCGAAGAAAACAGCTTCTACCCGATCGATGACAACGAAGGCCCCTACAAGCTCAAACTGTCGCTGATGGACGCCAAGCTGGTGTTCGCCATCTCTCGGGAGAACGGCGACGCCGTCGTGACGCACATTCTGTCGCTCACGCCGTTCAGGCGCATTGTGAAGGACTATTTCCTGATCTGCGAGAGTTATTACGACGCCATCAAGTCGTCGACGCCGAGCCATATCGAGGCAATCGACATGGGCCGGCGCGGACTGCACAACGAAGGCTCGCAGACCCTGATGGACCGGCTCGCCGGCAAGATAGAGATGGACTTCGACACAGCGCGGCGTCTCTTCACGCTGGTCTGCGTTCTCCATTGGCGCGGTTAGGCGTGCATCGAATGCTGAGCGGTCCGGACGCGCCGGCCAGGACGCCTCGGTCGCTGCTTTTCCTCTGCGGCATGAATTCTGTCCGCTCGCCAGTGGCCGAACTGCTCGCGCGTCAACTGCTGCCCGCAACCATTTATGTGGCTTCCGCGGGCGTGCGGGCCGGCGAACGCGATCCTTTCGTCGATTCGGTGCTCTCTGAGCACGGGCTTTCGCTCAACGAGCGGCAGCCCCGCTTGATCGACGATCTGGAGGACAACTATTTCGAGCTGATCGTTACGCTGGCGCCTGAGGCCCACCATGCCGCGCTGGAGTTGACGCGGGCGACCGCGGTCGACGTCGAGTACTGGCCGACTGCCGATCCGACAACGGTCGTCGGCACGCGTGACCAGATCATGGCGGCATATCGCGACATGCGCGACCGGCTGAAGGCGCGGATCATCGCGCGCTTCGGCAGCTGACGGGGGGCTTGTCAGAAGCAGTGTGTGGCAAACCAGCCGCGGCGATTAGCGTGTTCACAACGACCAGATAATCATATACGTTCCGCGCCAAATCCGGCCTGCGAGCCGGAAAACTGTCCAAAAAAAGGTATCGAATGCCGAAGGAAGAAGTCCTCGAATTTCCGGGTGTTGTGACGGAATTGCTGCCGAATGCAATGTTCCGGGTCAAACTCGAAAACGAACACGAGATCATTGCTCACACTGCAGGACGTATGCGCAAGAACCGTATCCGCGTTCTCACCGGCGACAAGGTTCTGGTCGAAATGACGCCCTACGACCTGACCAAGGGCCGCATCACCTACCGATTCAAGTAGCTGGTTCGCGCGCTGAGCGCGGCTTCCGCCGACGGGATCCAACGACAAGATGAGCATCGTTCCCAAGCTTGTGCTTGCCTCGGGTTCGCCACGGCGGATCGAACTTTTGCAGCAGGCCGGCATCGAGCCGGACCGCCTGTTTCCCGCCGACGTCGACGAGACGCCGCTCAGGGCGGAGCATCCGCGCTCGCTCGCCAAAAGGCTCGCCCGAACCAAGGCCGAAAAGGCGTTCGAGGCGTTGAAGAAAGACCCCGACGCGGCCGGATCGTTCATACTGGCGGCAGACACCGTCGTGGCAGTCGGCCGTCGCATCCTGCCCAAGGCCGAATCGACGCAAGACGCATCGAACTGCCTTCGCTTCCTGTCGGGACGATCGCATCGGGTCTATTCAGGGATTTGCCTGATGACGCCCGACGGCAAGCTGCGCCAAAAGCTCGTCGAGACCCGCGTGCGGTTCAAACGTCTGTCGCGCCCCGAGCTTGAAGGCTATCTTGCGTCCGGTGAATGGCGCGGCAAAGCCGGAGGCTATGCCGTGCAAGGCCTTGCAGGAACTTTTGTCATCAAACTCGTCGGCTCATACACGAACGTCGTCGGTCTTCCGCTTTACGAGACCGTCGGTCTCCTCTCGGGTGAAGGCTTTCAGGTCTATGCCGGCTGGCCGGCGGGCGTCAGATCCTGACCGCCATGACACAGCAGCCGAAAGTGACCCCGTTGCGCGTCAAGCATCCGTGCCCTCAATGCGGCAAGCCATCGGTGCGGGAGAGCTATCCCTTCTGCTCCAAGCGGTGCAAGCACATCGACCTCAACCGATGGTTCTCCGGCAGCTATGTGATCCCGGGACGCGAAGAGGACGAGCCCGAAGGGAGCAGCGAATAGCCACGATCACCTCGCCCATAACATCGCTGCGCCTAAACGCCTTCCATTCCCGATATTTCCTCCCGGAGCCGGCAGTCTGCGACCAGGTCGGGAATATCGGCCCCGATGCCTACCATTCATCCCCGTCTTCCGTCCCCTGCCGCGTGGTAAAGCTATCGTTTCCGAAGCATACCGGCGAGCGCGCACTATTCGGATCGGACGGTGCAAGGGTGTGCGACCGGTATTCACTCGTCTCGCAGCGCTGCCGCTTGTGCAATTCCTTGGATAATCGCGACGCGAATGGCTGGACAGCCGGAATTCTCATGATATAACCCACGCGCTTTCGGGCGGCGGCCTCGGCGCTGCAGCAGGTGGAATCCGCAAGATTCGGCTATCCGAAGAGAGGCCCAGGTAGCTCAGTTGGTAGAGCAGCGGACTGAAAATCCGCGTGTCGGTGGTTCGATTCCGCCCCTGGGCACCATTTTTCGTCAATGAAATCAATTGAATAGACCCCCTCTGCATCTTTGCGATCCACCGGACGAATCCGCGCTGGGTTTCATTTTGGGTAATACCGACGCGCTTTGCCGACCGCTAAATCGACCGCGAAACGACGGTTCTGCAACGCGCCATACGGCGCCGTTATTGCGGTTGGGTTCAGCAATCGTGCATACCAAAATCGCATCGCGCGGCGTCTCGTCTTGACCGAGGCGGCATTGCTTCGCCGCAGGCACCCAACAGGGGGTTTGATCTGGCACGCGAAACTCGCTACCGCGTCATTATGACCATCAGCCCACTGTCAGACCGGGTCTTCGCCGCATTCCTCTTCGATATGGACGGCACGATCATCAACTCGATCGAAGCGGCCGAGCGCGCTTGGGCCGCTTGGGCGCGCCGGCACGGGCTTGACGTCGAGGCCTTTCTGCCGACCATCCACGGCGTGCGCGGCATCGAAACAATCTCGCGTCTTCGGCTGCCTGGATTGGACCCTCACGCGGAAGCCCGGGAGGTTCTGCTGGCCGAGATCGCAGACATCGCTGGTGTCAGTGCAATCGCCGGTGCGGCAAGTTTTCTGACTTCACTGCCGGAGGACCGCTGGGCGATCGTCACCTCATC
>JBEVEP010000216.1:0-6975 GCA_040512755.1 Mesorhizobium sp. | reverse complement strand
CAAGGTCAATCCGCAACGCGCTCATGAGCAAATCTCCGTATGGCTGCCGAGCCAGAGACAGCGGCGCTGATCTCGGTTCGGCTGATGCCGATATCCTTCAGGAGGAAGTCTCCCATGGCTTCCAGATTTCGTGTGGCGATTCTGCGCTCCCGGTAGGTGCGGAAAGCATGAAACGCTCCGCGGAATCTTGTGACGAAGGTCTTATGGGTGCTGTCTCCCGACAGCGTTAGTGTGAACATGGACATTTCAGTAACTCCGTTGATTTGGCGTGCCCTCATTGGCAGCGGGTCATGTCTAGTTCACGCCTGTTTCCACGGTTTTTCTGAAAGCCGATTGAAGTGTTTCATTTGTTTCTGTTGCTGTGACGGGCATGAAGTGCACGCGCACGATACGATGCCTGCGAACAACATCCGGCCTGCAGTAGAGAACGGCCGGGGTCAGTACACGAGTATCGTCAAAGCCTTCGCCCCGATGACCCGCCGAATTCATCTCCCGAGCGCGATGGCTGCCCGTCTGTTAAGGTCGACGGGTTTTTTTGATAAGCTTGGGCTGACATACGCTTACGAGAATTGGCGGACGTGGCGCTGCACAGTCTGTCCCGATCCTGTTTCCGTTGTGTTTCAGCAAGCCAGAGGAAACGTTTCATTTGTTTCCAGCGGTAGCGGCAAAACGGCTTCGCCCGCAGATACAATTGAAACAAAGCGAGCGGTTTTTGAACGCAGACTGAAACAAAGCGGCATTAGGGTCAGTGTGTTAGCGCCTCGTCGGGGCTGAAAAGCGGGGTACGGCAAATGCATGGTGACGATTCGGTCATGGCTGCGCGGACGGGTTACGCGCTCTTCGACGCGGACGATATTCTCCTGGACGCCAGCCCCGAGCTTTTTGGCACATGCCGGCCATCGCGCAGCAAAACCAAAGGGATGAACAGTACGGCCGTGGTCGCGGAGGTTCTCTCAACCTTCAAGAGCTTCGACGGTCAGACCGTAACGCAAGGCGACGCGTTCGTCCGAACCGCCTCTGCGCGCTGGAAGCAACCCGAGGCTGCGCCGATCGAAGCCGAAACACTCGACGGAAGATGGAAGCTTCTCACGTCGCATCCTCGTCCCGAGGGCGGCGCTGCCCTGGTGAGCATCGACATCACGGAAATGAAACGCACCGAACTGGCGCATCTGGAGAGCGCCGAGGTTTTCCGTTGCATTACCGACAGTCATCCCTTGCCGGTTTGGGTGGTTGATGAGGAAAGCCGGCAAATCCTCTATGAAAGCCTCGATGCCTCAAACCTGCTCGGCCGCAAATGGCAACAGGAAGAATACCAGTACATCACTGATCACTACGTCGAACCGCACGATTTCGAAGAGATCCGCACGCTCGTCAGCGAAACCGACATCCTGCGGGACTACGAAATCCAGCTCAAGCGCACCAACGGTTCGACGGTCTGGTGTTCGACCAATTGCCGGCGCGGCGTGTACCATGGGCGGCCTTCCCTCATTATCGGCGTGCTCGACATCACCGAGCGCAAACAACGGGAAGACCTGTTCAAATTCCTGATCAAGAAGAATCCGTTACCTGTGTGGATGAGTGACGCCAGCTCCGGCCAGGTCATCTACCAGAGCAAGGCCGCCGAGCGCCTTTTCGGCTGGAGCAGGAACGGGCCCACCAAGCCGCAATGGACCGCCGACTACTTCGTTGATCGCGAGCAATATCTTGAGATCAGCCGCGAACTGATGCGCAGCGGCATTGTCGAAAATTGCGAAGCAAGGCTGAAGAGACCGGACGGCCAGGAGTTCTGGGCTCTCGGCAATCTCACGATCGTCGAGTTCCAGGGCCGGCGCATGGTCCTCGCCGTCATCGCCGACGTCACCAAGCAGAAGCAGCGCGACAGCGAGGTCGCACTTGCCCGCGAAATGCTCGCCAATGCGGTCGAGTCTTTGTCGGAGGGATTTGCCCTCTATGACGAGGACCAGAAGCTGGTGATGTGCAACAGCCTGTACCGCGAGATGAACAGGCTGGTTGACGACATGATCAAGCCCGGCGTGGAGTGGACCGAACTCCTTCGCGAGTCGGCGCGGCGCGGCGCGTATCCGGATGCCATCGGTCGCGAGGAGGAATGGTTCGAAGAACGAATCCAGAGCCGGATCGATTTCCAACGCCACTATGAAGTCAATCTTGGGAACGGCAAATGGCACTCGGTGTCGATTCATCCGACCGATCTGGGCGGCTTCGTGGTCACCCGCGCCGACATCAGCGAGCGCAAGAACGCCGATGCCATGGAGCGCGACGCGACTGCGCTGCTCCAAAAAGTACTCGACGCCTGCCCGTCACCGACACGCATGTCGACCCTCGACGGAGACACGCTCTATCGGAACCCGGCCAGTTGGCAACTCTACGGCGACCGGCCGCAGATTTCCGACTATTTCGTCAGCCCCTACGACCGCGACAGGCTTATCCAGACGCTGCGCGTGACCGGCCGCCTCGACGACTTCCGCATCCAGCAATACGACACCGGCGATAATGTCTTCTGGGCGTCCATTTCCGCGCGCCTCATCGACTTCCAGGGCAGGCAGGTGATCGTCTCCAATACGACCAACATCACCGACCTGGTCGCCGCCCAGGAAGAGACCCGGCAAGCCAACGAGCGACTGACCGACGCCATCGAGTCGCTCGCCGAAGGTTTCGCCCTCTATGACAAGAATGACTGCCTGGTCCTGGCCAACCGCCAGTACCGGACGATGCATGCCATCAGCGCCGATGTGCTTGTCCCCGGCGTCAACTGGTTCGACTTCCTGCGCGTTACTGCCGAACGCAACCAGTTTTCGGTTCCGCCTGACAAAATCGACGAATGGCTCGCTGAACGGGCGCGTGACCGGCGGGAATTCCGCCAGCAGGAGTTCCAGCATACGGACGGAGGCTGGTTCTTCGTCTCGAACTGCCCGACCCGCGAAGGCGGCTTTGTGGTAACCCGCGTTGATATCACCGAACGCAAGCGCGCTGAGTTAGCCGCGAAGGAGGCCGATGAGCTGGTCCGCAAGGTCTTGGAGGCGTGCCCCGTAAACATTCAGATGACCCGCGCGCATGATGGAAAGCTGTTTTATCGCAGCCCCGCCACCGTGGAGTTGTTGGGCGAAGCGGCCACGGCAATCGACTATTACGTCAACCCACAGGATCGGCGGGAGTATGTCGCGCGGCTCTTGCGCGACGGAAGCGTCGACGACTTCGAAACCCAGCTCAAGCGCAAGGATGGCGAGATTTGCTGGTGTTCGATTTCATCGCGGTTGATCGACTTTCACGGCGAGAAGGTCATCGTCTCCCACACTTACGACCTGACCGATCGGATCAACATGCAACGCGAGCTGGAGCGTCAGCGCGAAACGCTGCATCAGAATGAGAAACTCTCGGCGCTTGGCGAGCTGCTGGCCGGTGTCGCCCACGAGCTGAACAATCCGCTGTCTGTCGTGCTGGGATTGTCTCTCATGCTGAAGGAGGCGGCGGCCGATACCAAGACCGCCGAGCGCGCCGATAAGATCAGCAAGGCTGCTGAGCGATGCGCGCGCATTGTCAGGACGTTTCTCGCCATGGCGAGGCAGCAGCCGACGCGGACCTCCAATGTCGAGATCGACGACGTCATCGCGGCGGCCGTCGAAGTGGCCGGGTATTCCATCAGATCCTCGGACGTCGAGTTGGCCATCCACCTGGAGCCGAACCTTCCGCCGATCTGGGCCGATCCGGATCAACTGAGCCAGGTATTGATCAATCTGGTCGTCAACGCCGAACAGGCGCTACATGACTGGAACGGTCAACGCAAAATAACGATCTCGGCCAGACGCCAGCTGGGCACAGGCAACCTTGTGGTGAAGATCGCCGACACAGGGCCTGGAATCTCCAGCGAGATCGTTTCGAGGATCTTCGAGCCGTTCTTCACCACCAAGGAAGTCGGAGCGGGAACCGGGATCGGGCTCTCCTTCTGCCATCGAATCGTGCAGTCGCACCGAGGGACGATCGAGGTCGAGACCACCGAGGGCAAGGGCTCGACATTCATCATCACGCTACCCGTATCGAGCCGCCCAGGCGAACAGGTCGAAGTCGTCGCACATGACCTCGCGACTTCGGCGGGACTCGCCTGCCTGGTGGTCGAAGACGAACATGACGTGGGAGATGTGATTGCCGAGGTCCTTCGCAGGGATGGGCTCGACATTACGCTCGCGCGGTCCGGCGAAGAGGCCCTCGAGCAATTGAAGAAACGCCGCTTCGCGCTGATTTTGAGTGATCTCAAAATGCCGAATATGGACGGGCGGCGTATGTTCAACTACATCGCCGATTTCCACCCTGCCGAGGTCGAGCGGCTCGCCTTCCTGACGGGCGACACGATCAGCCCGGACGCACAGGCTTTTCTGCGCGCCACGAAACGGCCTTATCTGGAAAAACCCATCAAGCCCGACGAACTCCGCTCCTTTGTCTCCAAGCTCGTCAATAAGGACATTGAGCCCCACGCCTATTGAATTGTTCCGCACCTCGGCGCAGATTATTTGCAGTTGGGCTAAATTTCCGTTGACTAATGCTTTGACAGCAACTGCGCACATTGTCGTTTGCGACGACGAACCGGATATTCGAGACACTGTCGGGGAATATCTGGCGAGCCATGGCTATGTGGTGACCCAGGCAGAAGCCGGTCCGGTCCTGCGCGAGATCGTCGCCAGCCAGCCTGTCGACGTGGTCATACTGGACATTCGTATGCCCGGAGAGGACGGCCTTTCCTTGGCGCGGCACCTTCGCGAACATTCCGACGTCGCCATCATCATGCTGACTGGGTCGGCGGAGATTGTCGACCGCGTGGTCGGCCTTGAGGTCGGCGCCGACGACTATGTCGCCAAGCCCGTCGACCTCCGCGAATTGCTGGCTCGTGTGAAAGCGGTGCTGCGCCGGACGGCGGGAATGACGAAAGACGCAGAGAAACCGGACGGCCAGGCGCTCCAACCTGTCCGGTTCGGAACATGCAGACTGGACCTGCAGGCGCATAAGCTCTTCGATGCGGAAGGCGCCGAAGTGCCGATAACAGCAATGGAATTCCGGTTGCTCAAGGTTTTCGCGGAGCATCGCGGCCATATCCTCAACCGCGACCAATTGCTCGAACTCGCCCACGACAGAGGATGGGACCCGTTCGATCGCAGCATCGATATCCGGATATCCCGGCTGCGCAAGAAGATCGAAACGGACCCCTCGAAGCCGGAGGTGATCAAGACAGTCCGCGGCGTGGGCTACATATATTCCTGAGACCCGCACTCTCTGGAAGTGCCGCCATACTGCGGTTCACGGAGACGCAGATTGGTTTCTCGCGGCAACAGGCCCGCGCCAGGGAAGCGTGGCGAAGGAAAATCCTCCTCCGCCACGACTGTAGTTTTTATGCCGCCTTCTTCTTCGGCGTTATGAGGCCGCGCGCGATGAGAAGTTCGGCGATCTGTACGGTATTGAGGGCTGCGCCCTTACGCAAATTGTCGGAGACGACCCACATGGAAAGGCCGTTCTCGACAGTCGAATCCTCGCGGATGCGGGAGATATAGGTCGCATCCTCGCCCGCCGATTCGAGTGGCGTCACGTAGCCGCCATTTTCGCGCTTGTCCACGACCAGACATCCGGGCGCTTCCCGCAAGATCTCGCGTGCCTCATCTGCGCTGATCGGCTTCTCGAACTCGACGTTCACTGCCTCCGAATGGCCGATGAAGACCGGCACGCGCACACAGGTCGCGGTCAGCTTGATCTTTGGATCGAGCATCTTCTTGGTTTCGGCGACCATCTTCCACTCTTCCTTGGTGAAGCCGTCATCGAGGAAGACATCGATATGTGGAATGACGTTGAAGGCGATGCGCTTGGTGAACTTCTTGGCAGAGATCGGATCTGCGACGAAGACCGCGCGTGTCTGCTCGAACAGCTCGTCCATGCCCTCCTTGCCGGCGCCCGAAACGGACTGATACGTGGCCACGACCACGCGCTTGATGGTCGCCACATCGTGCAGCGGCTTCAACGCCACAACGAGCTGTGCCGTCGAGCAGTTCGGATTGGCAATGATGTTCTTCTTCGTAAATCCGGAAATGTCGTCGGGGTTCACTTCCGGTACGATCAGAGGCACGTCAGCGTGGTAACGCCAAGCCGACGAGTTATCGATGACGACACAGCCCTGGCGTCCGATTTTCGGCGACCATTCCTTGGAAACATTGCCCCCGGCCGACATGACGCAGATATCCGTGTCGGAGAAGTCAAAGGTGTCCAGGGCCTTCACCTTCAGGGTGCGATCACCGTAGGAGACTTCGGTGCCGACTGAACGGCGCGACGCCAGCGGCACGACCTCGTCTGCCGGAAAACCGCGTTCCTCGAGGATGTTGAGCATTTCCCGGCCCACATTGCCCGTGGCGCCGACGACTGCAACCTTAAAACCCATGTTGGATATCTCCTGTCCCTCTCCGCTCGTTTCCTGGAGAAAACCCGCCGGCCGTTGCGGGTTCCGCCCCCGGGCCGAACCCGGGAGAGGGTGAGCAGGCCAAGGGAACTCAGACCGTTTTGGTGGTCGTTTTGGCCGTGGTTTTCGGGGAACGGACAGGCGCGCGCCCACGCCCGGCGTGGCCGGGGAAGTCGAATGCGAAAAGCGCCATCAAAAGGCCGCGCATCAGGTGCTCCGTAACTTGGCGTTGCCTTTTACGCGGTTTCGGCAAAGAGTCAATCAAGCCTCGGTGATCATCACGGTGGTTGGACGGAGTGCGGCGCGCCAAGCTGGAAGCCCCCTCATCCGTCTCCGCTCCCAGCACTGGGATGAAGAAAACGAAATTCTTTATCCACGCCCTTTCCGCCTCCCACATAATCGGCCCATCGCTCTCACGGGAACCTGGTGCGCACCGGGTATCAGGGAGGGCGGCGGTGCCGGGCCGGTCGCGTGGCGGAAACGCGGCTGGAAATTTTCATCCGAGGCCCGGGCCCGCTTCGCGGCTC
>JBEVEP010000210.1:0-3550 GCA_040512755.1 Mesorhizobium sp. | reverse complement strand
TCGAAGAGCCTTGCGGCAGCGTCGTGAGATTCGGCTTGCACGATCACATACGCCGTCATGCTATTCTTGATATCGGATATTCCCTCTGGAGAAGCGCGTTCGTCTTCCCCAGAGGATGTCCCTGATCGACTATCGCGGCTGAATTCGCAGTCCCCTATACCATCCAGGCCTTAGTGCCCGAAGTTTCCCGCGCTTTGCGTGTTTCCTCATCCAGTCTTTTCCATCACGCTTTCTCAAGCGCGGCTTCCGTCCCGATATAGATGGCCAGGAATCTCTTCATTTTCGCCACTCCTATTTCCGCCCTTTAGCATTGAGGCGAAGGTTTTAGCGCCGATATGGAGCGCCGCGCTCGTTAAGCGAGCCGGCGGCCGGAAAGTTCCGCGGCAAATCGCACGAACGTAGATTCCGCTAACCTGCGGTGGCTCCCAGCGACGTTCCGGCAGATGCCATTCGGATGCGCTGCGAGCGATGCAGAAGGCTGAATGGATACGGGTGAGCTTTGAACGCTCGTCCGGGCTGCCGAACGACAGGCAATCGAGCTCCGCCGCCTGGCCGAGGTCGGACGGTGCGAAAGGTGATCTGGCGGGATGAGTAAGGCGTGACTGTAGCGCGTCACGCTGACTTTTCCGCGATGTAGCGAAAGCGTGACAGCCTTCGGCTCGCAGCAAGGTCAGCCGTTGTGGCCAGAAATGCCTGTCGCTTTTCAAACCACTCAGCTCCTTCGGCTTGCCGTAGAGCTTTCTCCCGCCGCCTGCGAGCCGCGAAGGTCCGGTTGGCAATGTCAGCCGTTGCGTTGGTCGTATCCACCTGTTTCAACAGCCGAAATCCCGCTTGCGATAGAGACGTTTCGTTGAATCCTGGAGGCACAGAGACAAAGCAACCTTGCGACGCACGAACATCGAGTTCGGCTCTGGACACCGCGCCCGTCAGGACTGCGGCGTCTGTGAGAAACAGGCGACCGCCCGGACTGAGCAGTCGGAACCAGTCTCGAAACACCCTGTTGCGATCCGCGAAATGAGGGACAGCGTCAATGCACACTACGACGTCGAAGGTGCTGTCATCGAACGGCAGAGGTTCGCTGCAATCGGCGACCAGAAACTCGGCGCAATCGGTTAATCCCATGGCGACAGCCCGGTCATTGGCCTCAGCAATGCCAGCGGCCTCTATGTCGACGCCTGTGAGGCGGCAGCCGGTCACGGTGCGGACGGTCTCTAGCGACGGTCCGCCGGAACCACATGCAACGTCAAGAAAACGGCACGAAGGCCGTTCGCCGACGAGGGCCGTGATATCGTCCTGTTCTTCGAGGGTTCGCCAGCCCTGCTGTCCAATATCAGACTCATAGACCTCGCGCCTGATTTCGGCGGCCAAGTCGCCGCTGAAGCGGGCGTACTGGAGGCTGTAGAAATCGTAACGATCATCATTCTCGTTCATGTTTGACCCTTCAGTCCCGCAGCCGCGGCTCGTTCCGGCTTCTCTTCCCGACAAGACTCAAATGCTCGCCGCGGATCGTCACACGGACGTCGTAGCCGAGCAGCCGGACAGTCCAGTGCCGTCGTCATTTATGCGCGCTACTTCGCCCTGAATTGTGACGGTGTCGCCTTCCGCTAGCTTCGGCAACGCGCGCAATGAAAGCATGTGCGCGGCGCTCTCCAATTCGGCCATGTGGTTGAAGCATGGCACCAGGCGCTCCTGTCGGAAGAGCGGCGAAATTACCGGCGCTGCTTATTGGCGGCCGGGCGGCTTTAGTGGCGGCCTTCCTGCCGGGCTGGCGATGGCGCGGTGCTCGGCGCAGTAGACGTCGTCCCGCATAGTCGCCCTGCCGCAGCACAAATAGCCGCCAATGGCGTCCGCATTCTCCCTTACCGGAAATTTGCACCGGTACCGACCGGTTTTCATGAGCGGCATCAGCCGCATCGATTGTGACAAAGTCACCGCCAGCGGTTTCCGTGGTCCCAGCTTCTTTTTGGTGGCGTGCGCAACGCGATGGATCATGCCTCGTCCCTCCGGACAGCTACTGAAGCGCGGCGCGCTCCAACCGCCGGGAAACCTCGCAGCGCTGTAGGCGAAACGGCATATCGGCCGCGCGATATGGGGTCTTTGAGCTTGGGCACTGCACCCGCTGGCCCGCCCGAAGAAGAAGAAGTGGCGAGCAACTGATTGTTGCACCAATGACTTTGTAGCGCAACCGGCGGTTTGGTGCCAGGCGCAGTTCCCCCACTTCCGCAAAAGCGGCTGTGATGCCGGGGAAGAGGGCAGCGAGAGCTTCGTGCGAGTTGCCCGGAGATCCAGGCTCCCGCTGCCGCTACCCTTCGATAAGGCAGCGCAGCGCACTGGGGAAACTATGCCATCGTGACGACTGACGACGGGGCATAGGGGCGACATCAATTGTCATGTATTTCACGCTTCGCCACGCAACAATTCGTGAAAAGGAAGAGGAAACTAAGTCTCGCCCAGACGCGTTCGCACCAGTAAGCCCCGTTATGCCAAGGAGGCTTGTGATGAAAAAACTCATATCAGTCCTGACGGCCACAATCGTGGCGGCGGCTTTTGCCTTGCCGCTGAACGCCGCGCCGATGTTCGCGCCGAAACCCGAACAAGTGCGGGCCGACGTCGTCGAAACGGTCAAACAATGGAAAAAGAGGAATGGCAATCGTCACTGGCGGAATGGTCGCCACTGGAACAACCGCTACGCATGGCGGAACGGCCGCCACTGGAACAACCGGTACGCCACGCGGTCCTGCCGTTACTACGGCAACTGCTACTACGGCTACCGCAACTACTACCCGCGCTACTATCGGCCCTACTATCCGGGCTCGGGAGTTAACATTTATCTGAATTTCTAGTGGCTAAAGTCTGACACTTGATGCCCGTCTCTAGTTGAGGTCGCCGTCGCCTTCGAACTTGGGCAAATCTCCAAAAGGTCGTCGACAGGTTCGGCTTCCATCGGCTTCGTGGCGAGCGGGACGGACATGCCATCTCAGCCCTGCTGGTCGCCCTAAATCTTTGGCACAGCCAACCTTACGATCATCTCCCTCGCTTTGAGACAGTGTCGCCCTCGGATAGCTTTTCCGCCAGCAAGCGGCTTGCAGCAACGCGTTCTGCGAGGAGCCCTCGTCGATTGCGGCGAAACGATCGCAGCTTGAAGCGGCGCTCGAATGGGTGCGTCAAAACGAACGTTCATGGCCGCGAGCCTAGCAGGCGAAGAACACCCGCAAGGAGGCCGCCCGCCCCAGGACCCAGCGCAAGCACTGGAATCGATCTAAACCGTTAGCAGCTTGCGAACTTCCGGCTGGTCGAGGTCGTCCGGCGGGCCTGCATGGACGATGCGGCCGCGGTCCATGATGTTCACCGCATCCGCCAGACCCCGGCAGAAGTCGAGATACTGTTCGACCAGGAGCACTGTGATGCCGGCTGTGTCCCGGAAATAGCAGATCGCGCGGGCGATATCCTTGATGATCGAAGGCTGTATGCCTTCGGTCGGCTCGTCAAGGACGAGTAGCTTCGGCCGCATGACGAGCGCGCGTCCAATCGCAAGCTGTTGCTGCTGGCC
>JBEVEP010000191.1:0-7024 GCA_040512755.1 Mesorhizobium sp. | reverse complement strand
TAGACTCGATCACCAACTTGCTTAACCAACGCCGACAGACGCGCCCCGCGGGACACAACTTGAAGAAACGCCTCGCCACCCATACCATGCCATAGTGACTTCTGCTCGAGAGGTCAGTGCAGTCGTTCAGCGTTTTAAACCATTGCCCAATGCAAGGTAGGGAGGATAATCATGGCTTCCGAAGTACAGGCCGACAACGGTGTCAACGTAGAAGCGCTGCTCGCCGCACGCGAAGCGCTCACCAATGCTCCGGAGGCAGCACAGTTCAAGTGGCGCGCGGCCTGCGAGTGGAAGGACGGCACCCACAGCCATTCGACCGTCGAAAGCTTCTACGGCTTGGGCGAGGACCAGCACCGCAAGACTACCTTCACATTCGATGCCGACCACCCGGAAGTCTTCGCCTCCAAGGACCAGGGCGCGACGCCCGTCGAATACGTGCTGGTCGGTCTGGCGAGCTGTCTTACCGCCGGCATAGCCGCCGTTGCGCAGAATCGCAACATTCAGCTGAAGTCGGTCAAGGCAACCGTGGAAGGCGACATGGACCTCTACGGGATACTCGGCATCGACAGCGACGTCCGCAATGGCTTTAGCGGCATTACCGTGAGGTACGATATCGACGCGGACGCCAAACGCGAAGATATCGAGGCACTGGTGGCGCAGTCACAAAAGCGGTCGGCGGTCTACGACATCGTCACCAATCCAACCAATGTCACGGTCGTGGTCAGTTGAGAGCCGTTTCATGCGGCAGTTCTCCCCAATGAGAGGCCGCAATTAAAGCCGTGGACACGGTGATCGTCGGCGCCGGGCATGCGGGTCTCGCCATGAGCCGCTGCCTGGCGGAGCGTTCGATCGACCATGTTCTGCTCGAGCGCGGCGAGGTCGCTCACAGTTGGCGCACCGAGCGCTGGGATTCGTTGCGGCTGCTCACCCCAAACTGGCAGAGCCGGCTGCCGGGCTTCCGCTATGAGGGCGACGACCCCGATGGCTATCGCACGCTGCCCGAGGCTATCGAATTCATCGCGAACTACGCCCGGACGATCTCGGCGCCGGTCAAGACTCACACGAGGGTCACTTCAGTTCGGGCCGATGGGAACGGGTATTTGGTGCAGACGGACGACGGCGACTGGCGCTGCCGGATCGTCGTCCTGGCTTCGGGCGCGTGCAATATCCCGCGCGTCCCCGACTTCGCCGTCCGCGTCCCCTCGTCGGTCGCCCAGCTCACGGCGCAGTCGTATCGCAATCCCGCCCAGGTCGCCGACGGGGGCGTCCTGGTCATGGGAGCCTCGTCGAGCGGCACCCAGATCGCCCAGGAGCTCCAACGTTCGGGGCGCCAGGTCACCCTGTCGGTCGGCGAGCACATCCGGGCGCCGCGCATTTACCGCGGCAAGGACCTGGAATGGTGGATGGACGCCGCCGGCGTGCACGACGAGCGCTACGACGAGGTCGACGACATCTCGCGGGCGCGGCAAGTTCCCTCGCTGCAGCTCGCCGGCACGCCGGACCGCACCACCCTCGACCTCAACGCGCTATCGGACCGCGGCGTCCGCCTCGTCGGACGTCTCGCCGGCATTTCCGAAGACGGCAAGACGCAGTTTGCCGGGTCGCTGCGCAACATGTGCGCGCTTTCCGATCTCAAGATGGGCCGGTTGCTCGACCTGCTCGACGAATGGGCGCGCGAAAACGGCTATGATGCCACGGTCGAACCGGCGCATCGCCTGCCGCCGACCCGTGTCGAAGACAGGCCCCCGCTAGGCCTCGACCTCGCGGACGGTGCAATCGGGACCATCATCTGGGCCACCGGCTACCGGCCGGACTATTCCTGGCTGGAGCTGCCGGTCCTCGACCGCAAGGGCATGGTCGATCATGACGGCGGCGTAGTCCGCCGCGCGCCCGGCGTCTACCTGATGGGGGTGCAGTTCCTGCGGCGCAGGAAGTCCGCCCTGATCGACGGCGCCGCCGACGACGCGCGAGATCTCAGCGAGCACCTGGCGTCCTATCTCGGCCGCTAGTCCTCGATCCGCGTATCAAATTCCCAAATGCAGCTTCGGCTTCCAGAACGGGCGGAACAGCTCGATCTTGGGACAGCGATTCATCACGACCTTCAAGCCCGCTTCCTCCGCCAGATAGGCGGCCGCATCGTCACGCACCCCGATCTGACCCCATAGAACCTTGGCGTTGATCGCGATGGCCTCCTTCGCGACGTCTATCAGGTCCTCCGCGCGGCGAAAGACTTCCACCATGTCGACGGGCCGATCGATAGCGGCCAGCGAGGGGTACACTTTGAGCCCTCGAATTTCCTCCAACCCGGGGCTGGGATTGACCGGGATCATGTCATAGCCGGTTTCGTGCAGGACCCTGAGAACGCCATAGGAGAATTTGGTCTTGTCGGGGCTCGCCCCCACCATCGCGATGGTTTTGACCGACTTCAGAATCCCTTGCAGATAAGCTTCGGAATAGGGCTCATCGTGATTCAGATGGGTCATGTCTTTCTTCCAAGAGGCATCGCGATGTCCGCCTTCAGCTCATGGGGAGCCAAGGGATCGAGGAACGGGTTTCGGTAGAGCTTGTCGTGGCTTTCAACGCCAACCTCCAACGTGCAGTCGCTCATCGGTCGGGCAACGCAGAGGATGACATAGCCGTTATTGAGCTGGCGGTTGTTTAACGCCCGCTGTGTCCTTTGATCAACTTTGCCGACAATCAGCTTGGCCGCACAGGTTATGCAGCCGCCATACTTGCACCCATAGGGCAGGTCTACGCCCCGCTCGCGCAGGCTCTCCAGGAGCGGCTTGCGGTGATCGACCTCAAAAGCCCCACCACCTTGATTTGCGAGAGTGATGGTGAAGTTGGTCATACCCAGATGTCACTCGTGCAATCACCGCCAGGATAGCGGGTCTCGTGACAACGGCTTGGTCCATTCGGCTCCTTGCCAAAATCAACGACAAAGCGCGGATCGATTTCCATGCCGCCGTGCTCGGTATCGCAATTAACCATCAGCATGCATCCGCCATTGGTGCGGATTTCCGGATAAAATTGATTGTCCCAGGTCGAGAAGAGTGAGGTCGTCACATAAAGGCGTTTGCCGTCAAGGCTTAACTGGATCATCTGAGGCCCGCCAGTGACCTTCACGCCATTGACCTCAGGCGCACGGCCCAGAAGTCCGCCTATCCACACTTGGCCGGTGAGTTTGGCGTTGTGAGGGTCCGAGATATCGTATTGACGGATGTCGCCATGTAGCCAGTTGCAGAGATAGAGGTATCTGTCGTCCATGCTGAGCAGGATAACGGAGATCACGCCGGGAATCGGGATCGGCCATTCGGGATGCGGCTCGTTGTCGACGTCTACGATCTTTTCCCACTGCCAATCGCCAACCGCATCCTTCCACCAATGGATGATGTTTGCCGAAAGAGCCGCGCCGACAAAGCCGTGGCTGCTCTCGGGATCGTGATGGAATCGCACCTCCAGTGGGATCAAGCCATCCTCACCGAGATAAAACGACTGCTTTGGCTCCTTCTTTTGAAAGTCCCAGAGATGAATCTCCCGGCCATATTTCAGGTGGCCAACCTCTTCCAGATCGAAGCCAGGCATGAAGGTATTTGGCGCAGCCCACTCCGAGCTGACCATTACGTTGTGTCGGGACTGGTACCAGAAATCATAACCAAACTTGATACGGCCCATGGAGTTTTCCCAGCGGCCGACAATCTCGAAGTCCTTGTTGAGCTGCAAATAGCCGCCGGGGGCATTGCCCTGAGCGTCGCCAAGCATAGAAACGATGATGTCCGAGCCAAGACAATGCACTGTGTGCGGTGCCGACAAGTTGGTCCGGGCCTTGATTTCGGAGCCCTCTACTACCTTGACCAGGGTTGGATTGCGCGGATCGGTGCCGCAATCGACAATATGCAGATTGGACGAGCGTACCCCTGGCACGATCAGATATTTCCGCTCCATGCTCGCATCGCCGTGGCACGACGAGCATGCGTTCCAGCCCATATGATGAAGCTCATCGCCAATGCCCGGCATGGGCAAGCGGGAGATCACCTGACTGTAGGTCGAACTCTCCGGGTCGGCATCGATAGTACACAGATAGTCCGGCTTCTGAATGCCCGTGCCGGTGTAGATGGCGATCGTGTATAGCAGCTTCTCGCGAGGTGCCCTCATGGCCTCGGCGGGAGAAGCATAGCCCGGTCCACAGCAATGTTCGGTCATGGGTACCTCCCTGGTTTGAAGGGCTCCTGGCCAGCCTCAATGGATCAGATCGGAATGTTAGTGCATGGTTGGCATTGGCGCTACGGCTGGGCGGCCGATGAAGCCCGGCCAGGGCGCGCGGCGGGCGGCGATGAAAGGACCTACCCGTCTCTGTTTCGGCGAGCGCCTTGAGCTCATCCTGGGCGAGGCGACGTCTCGTCAGGCCTTCGATTCTGCCCTGCACGGCTGGAACTTGGCCGGTGTCATCGGCGTGCTGCCGTTCTACTTCTTGGTACTGGTGTTCGCCCTATCCCGCGAGGTTCAACGAGGAAGTCGAATTTGATGGCATGACGACCGAATCCAGAGTTCTGACTGGGACCGGAAGAAGGACGTGGCCATCAGGAGCGTCAATCGAAAGGCAAGTATCCGCAGACGGCCGAATGTTAAGCGACAAACGCCATGGAGTCTGATCGCCACGGGTGAAGTGGTACAAGTGTCTTCAGTGCAAGCAGAGAGCCTGGTCGATCTCTAGCGAACCGTCCTCGGACCGGAAGAAAGTGCGAGAGGCTTCCACTTGTTTGCCTTCAACCGAGGTCGGCTTCGGAGAAAAGACGCCAATGTCGGCGGTTGCGAGATCATTGAAGGTCGAAAACTCGATCACGGATGTCTCCTTGGGTTTCAATGGCCGGTGATGCGATCGGCGAGGGCGGCGAGCCGGGATGAATGCTTCAGCCCGCCTGCCTCGCGTTCATCGGCAACACGGTAGAGCTGATACATCGAATGGACTCCCAACCAACGAAGCGGCTCCGCTTCCCACCGCCGAACGGATCGGTTCACCCAGGGCAAGTCGACGAGATCGGACTGGCGGCCGAGAATGAGGTCGGTAAGCGTGCGGCCTGAAAGGTTCGAACTGGAGACGCCCAGGCCAACATAGCCGCCTGCCCAGGCGATACGCTTCTCGGGATCGAGACCGACAGTTGTGCACCAGTCGCGCGGAACGCCGAGCACACCACACCAGGCATGGTCGATGCGTAACCCTGCTGCCTGAGGAAGCAACTTCCTTAGGATAGTATGCAGCTGGTCGATTGTCGCCTGCTGAGTTCTTCCCTTCACGTCGGTACGCGACCCGAAGCGATAGGGTACTCCGCGCCCGCCCATGGTAATGCGCCCTTCGCGTGTGCGCTGGGCATAGCAGTAGGCGTGAGCGGCATCCCCGAGCAGTTCGTGACCCTCCCAGCCGATCTCGGTCCAAAGTTCGTCCGGCACCGGCTCGGTGACGATCTGTGCGCTGTTGAGGGGAAGCCAGGTTCGTCTCTCCCCAGGGATGCCGGCAGTAAATCCCTCGGTTGCCCTAACGATTGTTTCGGCGCGTACATCCCCTCTTTCAGTTGAGACCTTACCCTTCTCGATCGCGGTCACTGCCGTCTGCTCGTAGATCGGCACGCCCAGTCGCTCGACTACCTCCGCAAGCCCGCGCACGAGCTTGGCCGGCTGAACCCTTGCCTGACCGCTGACGACATATCCGCCCAACGCGTTGTTCACCGCTATGCGTCGACGAGTCTCCACCTGGTCGAGCCATCTCAGCCTAGAAGGATTGAAATCCCAGTCGCGGATTGTCTGGAAATCCGCCCGCAAACGTTCGAGCTGAGCGGCGTTCGTGGCAACGCGGAGATTGTCAACCCGCAGGATGTCGGCGTCGATTCCCTCCTCCTCGGCAACACGGATCACGTCGCCGACGGTGCCCGCCATGGCGCGTTGCATGTCAACAACGCGCTGCCGCGTCGAGGTCTTGAGGTATTTCTCACGCGACCAGCTGAAGCCGCCCGACAGCCAACCGCCGTTGCGCCCCGAGGCTCCAAAGCCGGCGAACTCCCGCTCGATGACTGCAATGCGTAGCGATGGCGACGCCTTCTTCAGATAATACGCCGTCCAAAGCCCGGTATATCCGGCGCCGACGATGACCACGTCCACCTCACGGTCTCCCGGCAGCGGCGGGCGTGGCGCCGGCAACCCGGCGATGTCTGCATACCAGAAGGAGACGTCACCATTGTGCTGAGCATGCGTCATGAAGGGGATCTCGAAGCGTGGGATCAGGTGAGGGTGGTGTCAGCGGCGATGTCGTCGGGCAGCAGCTTCGCGTCCTCGGGACGGAAACTGAGCGCGACGGTGTCTCCGATCGCGTAGTTCTCCTCCGACAGCTGGGCACGCACGATGGCCAAGGAGCCGTCGGCGAGCCGGACCTCGTATTTCGACCCTGAGCCGAGGTAGATGGCCTCCGAAATGGTCCCGGAGAGCGTATTCAGTCCAGCGCCGACAGCCTGTCCCGGCCGACGAATCGAGAGTTTTTCGGGACGCAGCAGCATGACCGGCGAACGGCCATCGGCAAGGCGACCCGGGCCGATCACCGTCTCGTTCCCGATGCGCAACGTCGTGCGAGACGCCTCTGATTGCGCCTCGCCGCGCAGAACGGAGGAGTCGCCTATGAAACGACCCACGAAAAGGGTTGCCGGCTCGTCATAGAGTTGGCGTCCCGTCCCGACCTGCTCGATCCGCCCACGATTGAAGACGGCGATGCGGTCCGACAGGACCAGAGCCTCCTCCTGATCGTGCGTCACATAGACGAATGTGGTGCCCAGCTCGCGGTGGATGCGCTTGATCTCGAGCTGCAGCCATTCTCGCAGCTTTTTGTCGAGCGCGCCCAATGGCTCGTCCATAAGCAGCACCGGCGGATCGAAGACGATCGCCCGCGCCAGCGCGACGCGCTGCTGCTGCCCGCCGGAGAGCTCGTGAGGCTTACGCGCTTCCAGTCCGCTCAGCGACACCAGTGCCACTCCCTCTTCGA